>CAMGEM010000023.1 GCA_946055095.1 uncultured Parabacteroides sp.
AGGATCTCCGTGTAAGAGCGACGACCCTCGATATAGTCGGCAAAAACCAACTCGGCCTCTTGGTGATGCAGCACTTGGCAATTGCCACATTGATCGCAATCGGCGATGCAACGAAAGCGCTCCCGTATGAAACGGGCGCGCTCCTCACGATCGGACTGGGTAATTTCAGGTGCTTTCATTTGCGTTGTTTCCCAGCGAACTGCTCGCTATAGGCTTGATTGATCTCAGACAGCTCACGACGGCCCTCGATATAATCCTCGTAGATCTTGTCCACACTGCCGCCCCCTAACCAGCAACTGGAGCAGAGCTCGCACCCGCTATTGCCACAAAAGCCTAACGCCTTGTTGACGATGCGGATGCGCTCTTCCCGTGTGGTATCTTTAATCAATAGGCTGCTCATACCAACGCCTCCTTCAGAATCTCACCCACCGTCGGATGGGGGAAGACGAAACGGGTAAGCTGCTCAGCCTTCATACCTTGCTCGATCGCCATGCCCGCAATGACAATCAACTCCGAGGCGGGGTTACCCAGCAGATGCGCACCGATCAACGTGCCCTCTCCATCCAGCAGGAGCTTGCAAACGCCATTGCCCATCTCGTTCTCCGCCACGAAACGGCCTGAGAAAGCCATCGGGATCTTCTTCACCTGATAATCCACGCCAGCCGCCTGCAACTCATCCTCCGTACGACCGACACCTGCGATCTCTGGATTGGTATAAACCACACCCGGAATGGCTTTATAACTCATGGCATGCGGCTTACCCAAGATGTGGTCAATCGCTACCTCTGCCTCACTGACGGCCGTATGCGCCAACAGCGAGAAGGCGGTGATGTCTCCACAGGCATAGACATTCGGCAAGGAGGTTTGCATATACTCGTTCACTTTCACCCCATTGCGGAAAGGTTCCACGCCTAAGTTCTCCAAACCAAAGCCTTTCGTCACCGGGCGACGGCCCACGCTCAACAAGACCTTCTCTCCTGTCAACGTAAACGATTCTCCATCCTTTTCCACAGAGACCTCCGTGCCATGCACACCCGTCACCTTATGGCCCAAGTAGAACTTCACGCCACGCTTCGCATACTCCGCTTGCAACATAGCAGACAGCTCACGATCCATCGGACCCAAGATCTTATCCAGCATCTCCACGACATGCACCTCCACGCCAAGGCTGTTGAAGAAGGAGGCGAACTCCATGCCGATCACACCACCACCGATAATTACCAACGAGGCAGGCAACTCTTTGCTCTGCAACGCCTCACGGCTGGTCCAATAGGCCGTCTCCGACAAACCAGGAATAGGAGGAATCACCGTTTCAGAACCGGTGCAAATCAACAGATTGGCCGCCTCATAACGGGTATCCGCCGCTACAATGGTCAGCGTGCCATCCTCCGCACGTCCCTCGATCGAGGCCTCTGCATTGACCACGGTCGCACCTGCCTCCGTCATCTTCATACGGATACCAGCCGTCAGTTTCTTCACCACCTTGTTCTTGCGGGCAATGATCTTCCCCAAATCAAAGGAAGGATTCTCCGCCTTCACCGCATATTTCGACGCATGGCGGATGTTGTCGTAAGTCTTTGCCGAATAGAGCAAGGTCTTTGTGGGAACACAACCCTCGTTGAGGCAGACACCTCCCAAGGCATTCTTCTCAAACAGGATGGTGGAAAGTCCACCCTTCGCCGCACGTTCCGCGGCGGTATAACCGGCGGGACCTCCGCCGATGATCGCTACATCATATTTCATCTTTAGGTAGTTTTAATTTGTATCGTAGGATTGAATTGACGCAATTGCTTGACAAAGTCTTTGCGATTGACCGGCGAGATGAGCATCCACGGCCTCCCCTTGCTCCAGATGATCAAACGGTTGAGCGAGAGCGCATAGGAAGAGACAGGCATCACCGTAGGCTCTACGGCCTCTATCTCCTCGATGGCGATTCGTTTCTCCGGGAAGATGCTGCAATGCGCAATCAGCATCCCGTCAGCCGTGATACGATAATAGGTGTTGAAAAAGACATGCAGCACCAGCAGGGCAGCTAACAGGGAGGCCACGATAGGCACTACCCCTCCTACCAAAAACGCACGCACACAGCCTACTATCACCAAAATAATCACCAGATGATAGATCCATCCCACCTCCGACTTATATTCCTTTTCCATCTTTTTGCGGTTTTGCGACAAAGATACATGAAAAGAATGATTCCTACACCTACCTGATCCTTGAAACGCATAAAATATCCACGGCAATTTGAGAGTGAAATTTTTATCGCTCATCCATGTACAATTTGCACCAGAAAGCCTTAACTTTGTGAAGTTTTGAAGGGCAGCCTGTCCGTTTTTTACATAGGCAATCAAACAATAATCGTTACTTTTGCCCCCGAAAAAACAGATACTACCGCAATGAGAGCTTCAATCTTCTTTAATCGACAAGGGAACCTTTGGTTGCACCTACTGGCTATCGCCATTGTCGCCGTCTGGGGCACGACGTTCATCTCCTCCAAGCAACTGCTTCTGGCAGGTCTCAGTCCTTCCGACATCATTTTCTACCGATTCGTGATCGCCTACGTCTGCTTGGCCCTCTTCCAACGCCCCTTTCGACTGTGGGCAGACAACTGGAAAGATGAGGGAAAGTTCCTGCTGGCCGGATTATTCGGTGGCACGCTCTATTTCCTGACCGAGAACTCCGCCTTGAAATTCACCTATGTCTCCAATGTCTCCCTCATCTGTAGCACCACCCCCTTGTTGACCCTCTTGATGAAATATTGGTTCATGCGCAAGGAACATCCCGGCAAATGGCTTTTTCTGGGCTCTATCCTTGCTTTCTGTGGGGTGGCTATCGTGGTTCTCAATGGCCAATACACCTTTCACCTGAGCCCCAAAGGGGATCTGCTCTGCTTAGGATCCGCCTTGTGTTGGACCTGCTACACGCTGTTGATCGAACGGCTCAGCACGAAATATCCCGTGGGGCTCATTACCCGCAAGGTGTTCCTATACAGCCTCCTCACGTTGCTTCCTTTCCTGATGCACGACTCCCTGCTGACTACCCCCGACATCCTGCTGTCAGCCCCAGTACTTGGGCGACTCTTCTTCTTAGGGTTTGTCGCCTCTTTCCTCTGCTTCCTGCTCTGGAATGTCTGTCTGAAACGGTTAGATGCCATTGTCACCACCAACTACATCTATCTCATGCCAGCCATCTCCATCGCCGTGTCTAACCTCACGCTGGGGGAGCGTATCAACGGGATCCTGATCGCAGGAACCCTCCTCGTCATCACCGGGATGTACTTGGCTCGCAAGTAAAAATAGGGATCAGCTGCGATTTATCGCCCAGAAATGTGTACTTTCGCAGTCAATTTAGCAATCATTCAAATAAATCATCCATGAGAAAAACTGGTATATCGTTACTACTGTGCCTCCTCGCTTTGCTCACGGTTTGGGCAAACCCCAACGAGTTAGAAGCACGCTTGCAAGCATTAAAAGGAATCAGCGGCATCGAACGCTTAGAATCAGAGACCTATCCCGAGAAATATGTGGTACGCATCACACAACAGGTGGATCCGAAAGATCCTGCAGCAGGCACGTTCACGCAACGTGTCGTGATCGGTCATCGGGGCTTCGACCGCCCGACCATCATTGTCACAGAGGGCTATGGTGCCGCTTACGCCCTCAACCCCAAATACCAAGAGGAGCTGACGAAACTGCTCGATGCCAACTTGGTCTTCGTGGAGTATCGCTACTTCTTAGAGTCAACCCCCGAGCCCAAAAACTGGGATTACCTGACCGCCGAGAACTCCGCCTACGACCTGCACCATGTGCGGGAGACCTTCGGCGCACTTTATCCGGAGAAATGGGTCAGCACGGGCATCAGCAAGGGAGGACAGACCACCATGCTCTACCGAGCCTTCTTCCCTGACGACGTAGATTTCTCCGTGCCTTATGTCGGGCCGCTCTGCAAAGCGACAGAGGATGGTCGCCACGAGCCTTTCCTACGCAAGGTAGGTACGAAGGCGGAGCGCAAACGCATTCAAGCTTTCCAAAAAGAGGTATTGAAACGACGCAGTGAGATGGAGCCGCTCTTGGATCGCTTCTGTCAAGAGAAGGGTTACACTTTCCGTATCGGCATGCCCGAACTGCTGGATTACTGCGTGCTGGAGTATTCCTTCGCCCTCTGGCAATGGGGTACGCCCGTCGCTCAGATTCCCTCTACGCAGGCAGATACCCAAACACTTTTCGACCACTTGATGCGGATCAGCTCACCGGATTACTTCGCCGAGGATGGAGCCAACATATCCTTCTTTGTGCAGGCCGCCAGGGAGTTGGGCTATTATGGGTATGACGTGAAACCCTTCAAGAAGCTGCTCAGCATCAGCAGTGCCCAAGGCTATCTCAACCGCATCATGCTACCCAAAGAGTTGGTGGATAAAGTGCCTTTCCGACCGGACCTATATAATAAGGTATATACCTTCCTGCGAGATAACGACCCTAAGATGCTCTTCATCTATGGCGAGATCGATCCCTGGAGTGCCGCGATGGTGCCTGTTTTCAAAGGGAAGCAAAACGAAAAGGTCTATATTCAACCCCGAGGTAGCCACCGCGCCCGCATCAGCAACATGCCGGAGGAACTGAAAGCAGAGATTCTGACGCAACTCAATCAATGGCTGGCTGAATAATGTTACCTTTGCTTCGCAAAAGCGAAGATAATATGTTTAATAGAATGAGACACTACACGTACTATTTTTTAGCCTTGGTAGGCCTACTATGCCTTGCTGCCTGCGGAGGAAAACGACAAAAGGCTGAGCGCATCATCTCCGTTACGATTGAACCCCAGCGCTATTTCGCAGAACGCATCGCCGGAGAGCACTTCGCCATTCATTGCGTCGTACCAGCCGGACAAAGCCCAGAGACCTACGATCCGACTCCGCAACAGATGGTGCAGATCGGGGAGAGTGAGGCCTACCTGCGTATTGGCAGTATCGGGTTTGAATTGGCTTGGATGGAAGCGATCAAGCAAAACAATCCCCACCTGCAAATCTTTGATCTCTCCGAGGGAATGCCCCTACTGAAAGGCGAAGAGGAAGAGGCTGAGGAGGGACATGAACATGAACATGCGCATGCACACGATCATGCACCGGAGGCAGCCACTGAAGCGGAGCATCACCACCATCACCATGGCGGTGTGGACCCACATATCTGGAGTTCCATCCATGGGGCACGAATTGTCGCCCAAAACACCTTGGCCGCACTGCAAGCTTTAGACCCAGCGAACGCAGATACATACACCGCCAACTATCAACAGGTTGTCGCACTTATTGACTCTACGGAAGCCGTTATCAACACCCTGTTGAAACCGCTGGCACATCGCTCCTTCATCATCTACCACCCCGCATTGACCTACATGGCTGCGGAATATGAACTGGAGCAACTCTGCATTGAGATGGATGGCAAAGAGCCCTCGCCTGCCCAGCTGAAGTCTTTGGTGGAAACCGCACAAGCCCATCATACGAAAGTGGTCTTCGTGCAGCAGGAGTTCGACCAAAAGAATGCGGAGCTGATCGCCAAAGAGACCGGTTGCCAATTAACCCCGATCAACCCCTTGGCTTACGATTGGAGCCGAGAGATGATCCGAATCGCTAAAGCCTTGGCCGATGGAGAAGTTGATTGAGTTGCAGCAGGTAACAGCTGGCTATGAGCAGAAGACCGTCTTACGCGACATCACGCTGACCGTCTGGGAGAAGGACTTCTTAGGCATCATAGGGCCGAACGGAGGGGGAAAGACCACGCTCTTGAAGGTGATCTTAGGATTACTGACACCCCGCTCCGGCTCGATCCATTTCTATGCCGAAGGACAGGAGGTACCCGAATTGAAGATTGGCTACCTACCCCAGATGAGTCTCATTGACAAGAAATTCCCGATTTCTGTCAAGGAGGTGATCGCTTCTGGATTATCCGCTGAGAAACCGCTGTTTCGTCGCTACAACGCCGCTCAAGAGCAACGGATTGCCGAGGTAATCGTCCAAATGGGATTAGAGGAGCTGGCGAACCGACCGATCGGGGCACTCTCAGGCGGTCAGTTGCAACGAGTGCTGTTAGGACGCTCGATTGTCTCTCGTCCGCAGCTCCTGATCCTCGATGAGCCAAACTCCTACGTGGATAAGCGCTTTGAGTCTCGCTTCTACCAATTATTGAGCGAGATCAATCGGGAGAGCGCTATTATCCTGGTCTCACATGACATCGGCACCGTCCTCACGATGGTGAAGAACATCGCCTGCGTCAACGAGACCTTGCACTATCATTCCGGATCGGATGTCTCTGCGGAATGGTTAGGTGAGAAATATGCTTGCCCCATTGAGTTGATCGGCCACGGCGATCTGCCTCACCGGGTACTGAAAAGGCACATTTATTAATACATTACACATATATAACAAGGAATAACGATGGAGAACGATCTCAAGAAATTAGTCGGGCAAAAGCTGCAACTTCTTCGCCAAGAGAAAAATATCAGCCAAGAGGAAATGAGCGAGCGGTTAAACCTCTCGTTGAGTGCCTATCGCAAGATTGAGTATGGGGATACAGACATCACGTTGACCCGACTCAACAAAATCGCAGAGATCTTCGACATGCCTGCCATGGAACTCTTCAGTCGAATTGATGGGAACACGCAATTCAACAACTGCCAGCATTTCATCGGCTACGCCCAACATAACAACACAGTCAATCTGAGTAACCCAGAGGACTTGCGTGCGCTCATCAAAGCGAATGCGATGCTGATCGAGATGATGGACAAGCGGATCAAACAGTTGGAGGAGAAACAGCAAAGATGATCAGCTTTCCGGAAATTGGGTTGATTGTTGGCATAGCGGTCGTGCTCTTCGGCTGCAAGGCGGTGTCGCAAAACCCCTTCATCAGCCGGCAACAGAAGATCCTGTGGATGCTGACCATCGTCGTACTCAACTGGATCGGCCTGCTGTGGTATTACTATACGTTTTATATGAGAGATAAGGATGAATGACCAGAAAAAGATATTGATCACCGGAGCCAGTGGCTTCATTGGTGGATTTCTCGTGGAGGAGGCGCTCCGCCGAGGGTATGAGACATGGGCAGGCGTACGTGCCAGCAGTAGCCGGGCGCATCTACAAGACCCACGCATCCGTTTCATAGACCTGAAATATGACGATCCGACGGCATTGACCGCCCAGTTGGCCGAGTTCGCCCGCAAGGAGGGAGCGTGGGATTATGTCCTGCACAACGCCGGGCTGACCAAGACGACCGACAAACGCAACTTCATGCGGGTCAACTACGAGAACACCCGCCATTTTGCCGAGGCGTTAGCCGCCGCTGACTGCCGCCCGAAGAAGTTTCTCTTGATGAGTAGCCTCAGCAGCTACGGCATCGGCGACGAGACCGGCTTCACACCGATTCGACTGGACGATCCGCAACGCCCCAACACGGCATACGGACAGAGCAAGTTGGCCGCCGAGCAATATATCCGCAGCCAACAACATTTCCCCTATGTCATCCTACGCCCAACGGGCGTCTATGGCCCGGGGGAACGGGATTACTTCTTGCAGATCCAGGCGGTGCAGCAGGGTTTCGACTTCGCTGTGGGCAGCGTGCCGCAACGCATCACCTTCATCTACGTCAAGGATTTGGCTTGGGTAGCCCTCACGGCCTTGGAGAAGGAAGAGATTCGCAACCGCCACTATTTCGTGGCGGATGGCGATGTCTATACGGATGCCCAATTCTCACGGCTGATCCAAGAGTTAGTAGGGAAAAAGCATGTGCTCCATGCCCGTGTTCCCCTGCCTCTCGTACACCTCGCTTGTCGCTGCTGCGAGACGTGGGGCAGATGGATGAAACGAGGCGTGACACTCAACAGCGACAAGTACCTCATCCTGAAACAACGTAACTGGATCTGCGACATCACTCCATTGCAGCGAGACTTGGGCTTTGTGCCTACCTACAATCTACGTCGCGGATTAGAAGAAAGCATCGCTTGGTATCGCCAGAAAGGTTGGCTTTCTTAAAGAATATGCGGTATTTTTCAACAAAAAAGAAAATTATCGTTTCATAATCGAGCAGAAAGCAGTACTTTTAGAGCCGATTTTAAAACAGAAATGCTAATCGATACTCATATAATGAAACATTTCAACAGCAAAGCGTGCATCCTTGGCTTGGGTGTGATCATCGGCGCAGGCATCATGATCGCTACCTATAAGACTTCGGTCTATTTCTCGACCGACGAATCCTGCATGATGTGCCATGTGCACCCCCATGTAGAGAACAGTTGGAAACTCTCGAAACATGTCAACAACGGTAGTGGCGTGAAGACACACTGCGTGGCTTGCCACCTGCCGCCACAGAACCAAACGTGGGAACATTACAGTGCCAAAGCGAAAATGGGCTTAAAGGATGTGTGGGCCTACTTGACGAAAGACAGTGCCGACTTCCAATGGGACACGAAATCGGAATTGGAATATGCCGTGACCTACATCCCCAATGCCTCCTGTAAGGAGTGCCATCAGAACCTCTTCCCGGAGGGCATTACCGACGATGGCGTGACAGCGCACCTCTACTATGAGGACAACGAGGAGAAGCTGGATCTGCAGTGCATCAGCTGCCACCTCGACGCAGGGCACTACAACCCCAACTATGTCCATTCAAAATTAGCCGGTGTGCCCGGTGCCAACAATGCGCAAGCGGCTGACACCAGCCTCTTCTATAAAGAACCGACCACAGTGACGAGCTTCGCCGATTATGTGGAGCAGATCCCAGGCACCCTGGTCTCTTTCAAGATGATCGCCCTGCCAGGCGGTAGCTTCCAGATGGGTAGCTCATCCAAGGAGCCGTTCCACCAAGCGGATGAGGCCCCCGTGCACCAAGTGACCTTGGATCCCTTCTTCATGGCGGAGTTTGAGGTGACTTGGGATCAGTATTGGGCGTTCTATGGCAACACGATGAGTGAGGGCCGCACACCGCCTGAGACCGTATATGCCAACAACAGCAATCCCGATGTGGATGCCATCTCCGGTCCTACACCACCGTTTGGCTTCCCCGATCAAGGTTGGGGCGGTGGCGATCGTCCGGCCATCACGATGACTCACTACGCCGCAGAGACCTTCTGTCAATGGCTCTCCAAGAAGACGGGCAAGAAGTACCGCTTACCGACCGAGGCAGAATGGGAGTATGCCGCTCGTGGCGGTACGGAGACCCCCTATTTCTTCGCTGGTGACCCGAAAGATTTCTCCGATCAGGGCTTCTGGCGCAAGTTCTTCGACGCAAAGACCGATAGCATCAGCAGCTACGTGATCTATGCGAAGAACAGCAAAAACAAGACCGCCGAGCCTTCAGCCGTCAAGGCCAATCCCTTCGGATTGAAGAATATGCTGGGTAACGTCATGGAGTATTGCGCCGACAAATACAATCCGGATGCTTACGGCAAGCTGGGCGACAGCGCACACAATCCATTGATCACCGAGGGTGAGGAATGGGTAGTGCGTGGGGGTAACTACACCTCTGACGCGGCAGACCTACGTTGCGCCGCTCGTGGCTACACCAAGCATGATGCTTGGTTGAAGACCGACCCGCAGCAACCGAAGAGTATCTGGTGGTATTCCGACATCCGAGGTATTGGCTTCCGTGTCGTATGCGAGCCGGATGCCGCTATCGCTACTAAATAGACATAGGTATTTCATAAACATATTATAGGTATAAAACAGTATATATCATGAAAAAAGAAAACGGAATCAGCAGACGTTCCTTCTTGAAGAGTTCTGCCTTAGCAGGTGCGCTGGGTGCGATCGGAACAGGTAGCACCATGGGTGTATTAACCAGTTGTGGCGGTGGCGAGGGTGCCGCTAACGCAAACAAGCCGTTGAAACAACCCGGTGAGTATTACATCCCCGAGTTGCCCGACATGGCCGCAGACGGCAAAGAGTTGAAAGCCGGTGTGATCGGTTGCGGTGGCCGTGGTTCAGGTGCCGCCTTCAACTTCTTGAACGCAGCCAATGGCGTAACGATCACAGCCTTGGGCGATACCTTCCAAGAGCGTGTGGATGATTTGGCCAAGAAATTGAAAGACGAGAAGGGCATCGACGTGCCTGCCGACCATCGCTTCGTCGGCTTGGAGGCTTATAAACAAGTCATCGACAGTGGGGTAGATGTGGTTATCGTGGCTACTCCTCCCCTCTTCCGTCCGGTTCATTTCCAATACGCAACCGAGAAGGGCAAACATGCCTTCTTGGAGAAACCGATCTGCGTCGATCCGGTAGGCTATCGTACGATCATGGCCACGGCAAAGCAGGCTCAGGCGAAGAACCTCTGCGTCGTAACCGGTACGCAACGTCACCACCAGCGCAGCTATGTGGAGTCCTACAAAAAGATCATGGAGGGTTTGATCGGCGAGATCACCGGTGGTATCGTTTACTGGAACCAGAACATGTTGTGGTATCGCGAGCGTCAGGCTGGCTGGAACGATTGC
Source organism: uncultured Parabacteroides sp. (assembly GCA_946055095.1). Taxonomy (GTDB): domain Bacteria; phylum Bacteroidota; class Bacteroidia; order Bacteroidales; family Tannerellaceae; genus Parabacteroides. The sequence goes on from CAMGEM010000023.1 coordinate 10,471, forward strand.
GAATACATGATCAAGGACTGGGTGAACTGGAAATGGCTCTCTGGCGACCATATCGTCGAGCAGCATGTGCATAACATCGACGTATTCACTTGGTTCAGCGGCTTGAAACCGGTGAAGGCAGTAGGCTTCGGCTCTCGTCAGCGTCGTCTGACAGGTGATCAATACGACAACTTCAGCGTAGATTTCACGATGGAGAACGGTATTCACCTGCACAGTATGTGTCGTCAGATCGACGGTTGCGCCAACAACGTCAGCGAGTTTATCCAAGGCACGAAGGGTTCTTGGGACAGCTCTACGATGGAGATCAAGGACTTGGCAGGCAACGTGATCTGGAAGTATGACAGCGAGGCAGAGAAGGCCAACTTCAAGCAGACCGATCCTTACACCTTGGAGCATGTGAATTGGATCAACTGCATCCGTCAGGGTAAGCCCATCATGCAAGCGACAGAGACCGCTGTCTCCAACATGGCAGCGATCATGGGTCGTGAGTCTGCTTACTCCGGCGCTGAGACCACTTGGGATCAGATGACCGCTTCTCAATTGGACTACACGCCGAAGGATCTGAACCTCGGTAAGATGGATATGAGTGGTTTCGTTGTAGCCGTTCCGGGTAAACCGATTGACAAGAAGTAAGACCATGGACAGAAGAAACTTTCTAAAAGCAGGGTTGGCCAGTACGGCAGTCGCTATGAGCGGCTCCGTAATGACCGCCTGTGCGGCGAAACCGGCTGAAACAGTTAGTGATACCGCTAAAAAGAACGACTTGGCGTTGAAGCTCTCGCTCCAAGAGGGCAAAGCTCCGGGCGAAACGTTAGACGCGCAGTTCGACTACATGGAGGAACATGGAGTCGTCGGCTTTGAGCCGGGTGGTGGTGATTTAGCGAAACGTGTGGAGAGCATCAAGAAGGCACTGAGCGGACGTAACATCCAAGTAAGTGCCATCTGTGCGGGTTTCAAAGGATTTATCCTTTCTACAGATCCAGCGATCCGCAAGCAGTGCATGGACACGATGAAGGAGATTATCGCCGCTGCGGGTGAGTTAGGCTCTACCGGTGTGATCATCGTACCGGCGTTCAACAGCCAGGTGCCTGTCCTGCCGCATACCATGGAGACCCGTGACTTCCTCTGTGAGCAGTTCAATGAGATGGGAACCTACGCCGCTCAGCATGGGACGACCGTTATCTTCGAACCGCTGAACCGCAAGGAGTGCTTCTACCTGCGTCAGGTGGCGGATGCCGCTTCGCTCTGCCGCGACATCAACAATCCGGGTGTGCGTTGCATGGGTGATTTCTGGCACATGACTTGGGAGGAGACCTCTGACATGGGTGCCTTTATCTCCGCGGGCAAATACCTGCAACATGTGCATGTGGCCAGTCGCAAACGCCGCAGTATGCCGGGCGAAGATGGCGAAGCAGACAATTACGTAGAGGGCTTCCGTGGCTTGAAGATGATTGGCTATGACAAGTTTGTAAGCTTTGAGTGTGGCTGCCAAGGAGACCGCGATGTGCTCTTGCCCGCTGCGCTTCAGCTTTTACGTGAACAGTGGGAACAGGCCTAACCCATCGGATATGGCTATTGTTTATGCAACAATGAGACTGAGTGAGGTGGTGGAGGAGCACCCCTCACTCATTCCCGTGATTAACCGCTTCGGGATCCGCTTAGGATTGGGTGACAAGAGCGTGCGCACCCTCTGTGAGGAACATGCGTTAGACACCGATTTCCTGCTGACCATCCTGAATACCTACCTCAATGAGGAGTATTTCCCGGAAAAGAAACTACAGACCTTCCACATCTCCCTGCTGATTGACTACCTCACGAAGACCAACCAAGATTATTTGCGCTACCAGCTTCCCAACATCGAGCGCCATTTGGGCTATTTCATCCAGCAAAGTCCACAAGGCAACCAGTCGTTGGCACTGCTGGGTCGTTTCTTCGCCTCTTTCAAAGCGAAGCTGATCGCCCGCATCCAAGAGGATGAGGAAAGGAGGTTTCCCTATTGCCATCAGCTCATGAAGGGCCATTTGTCATCGGAGTTAGCCAAAGGTCCGCAACAGCCGACCGACCATCCCACAGATGACCCCATCGAAGCACTCTTGGAGGACTTGAAGAGTATCATGGTGAAACACCTGACGGGCGCTTTCGACGACAATCTGTGCTATGCCGTACTGTTTGCCATCTGCAGCTTGGAGAAAGACATCAAGCAGCACAACCGCATCCGTTATCGCATTCTCCTGCCGATGATCACCTCAATGGAACAGTCATGCGCCGAAACAAGAAGATAGCCCTGATTCTCAAAGACACCCTGCGCAGTTGCGGTCTGCAAAGCCTGTTGGTGGACTATTTTCAGCCCGTAGAGATTTCACCCTTCCCTACGTTGGAGGCGCTGCAAGCCAACGGGATGGAAAATTTCGACTATTACTTTACAGAGGCTGAACCGTTTGCCGAGGGAGCCGACTACTTCTTGCCACGCCGCAACAAGACCATTGTGGTGGTAAGTCACAGTGAGGCGACACACAGCGGCAACACCTTGCAGCGCTTAGCGACCGATCTCACCCCCGAACAATTAATCGAACAACTACGGGAGATCTTTGAGGCCACTCCCCAACCGGAGTTCGAGGGGAACAAAGAACTATCTACCCGCGAGATCGACGTGCTACAGTTAGTAGCCAAGGGCATCACGAACAAGGAGATCGCCGACAAACTGAATATCAGCCTCAATACCGTCTTGACCCATCGCAAGAACATCACGACCAAGTTAGGCATCAAGACCGTCTCCGGCCTCACCTTCTATGCCATCATGAATGGCTTCCTATCCGGCGACGAGTTCTAAGGGCTGTAGGTGAATTAGAGAAAACTTTAAAGTAGCCTAAAAAATAGCAACTGTTTTCTTCCTTTTTCCTTTTCCTATTACCTTTGTGAACAAACAGGTGATTATTCTACTTATGTATCGTATCGAAAAAAGGAAAGCTGTTCGTTGGATTTGTATGATCTTGCTATTGCTCATACAATTTGATGCGTATGGATACGACGCATTGAATGCGATGACCCAAGAGGCAGAATCTGTTAGTCTATACGAAGAGACCGTAGATACAAACACCGAACAAACCGAATGGTCTGACTACCGCTACCGAGTGGTGAAACAAAGGGCTGAATGGAAATTCACGGCGATCACCCAAGGAGTCGTTACCGCATTCCTATCAGACAGTGTAGCGAAGCCCATGCATCTGTTCATTCATGCAACCCCTTTAGGAGCTATCGCTTCACATGTTAATTTACTCTATTGCACATTTTTGATTTAGGCCAAGCCACGGTCTAATTACTGATGCGTGCACAACGCTTTGGAGGAATGGATCCAATTCCTCCCCATCCATTGTATTCGTAGCAATGATTTGGCAGGCCATAGGCATGTCAAACCAGCTTACATGGGATTCGTACATCATATATCAAATCATAAATAATAACAAACATGAAAAAAGTAGTAGTATTGGCAGCCTGCTGCCTATTATCCATCGGAAACAGTTTTGCACAAGACGCTAACGCATTAAGAGATGAGGGTGATGCCGCTTTGAAAGCGAAGGATTATCCAACAGCCGTAGCGAAATACAGCGAGTATTTGAAGCAAAGCAACTACCAAGACACCGTTCGCATCTTTAATTGCGGTTTCGCCGCCAACCAGGCGAAGAACTATGCCGAGGCAGCAAAGTTCTTCGATATGGCAGTCAAAATGAACTATAACGTGGATGATGCCTATGTAGGCGCAGCTATGGCTTATCGCAACCTCAACCAGACAGAGGACTTCATGCGTACGGCAGAGGCAGGCCTCAAAGCCATCCCCGCAGACAACAAAAACAGAGCCAACTTAGAGAAACTGGTTTACGCCTATTGCATCAAACAGGGACAGGCCGCTCAGAAGAAGGGAGACTTGACCGCAGCCGAGAAGATGTACAAAGAGGTGGTTGATCTTTCCAACAAGAGCTATCAAAGCAAGGCTTACTATTGCTTAGGTGCCATGATGTATGGTAACGGAGCCAAGGTGCTGCAAGCTGCCACACCGATCGCTACTTCTGATCCAGAGAAATACAAAGCTGAGAAGGCTAAAGCGGATAAGGATTTCAAGGCGGCCAAGGAGTACCTCACCCAAGCCGTTGCCTTAGATCCAAACGACGAGAACTCCAAAAAGATTTTGGCTTCCATTGATGAAGTGTTGAAATAAGAAACTTCATTTTTTCAACATACAACTTGATTCAAGGGGATGGGAGGGTACGCTTCATGCGTTCCCTCCTATTTTATGACAAACTCCCGGCCTCTTTCACGGCGTAAATGCGACGGATGATATCCACCACCTTCAGACCTTCCAAAGCGGTTGTCGTGATGGTCGCACCGGCCTCTCCGCTCAAGGCCTCCACCACATTCCGTATCACGAAATTATGGTTCTGTGCCGAACCTTTATAGGGGCCATAATCATTACCTGGGTTAGTGGGAGCTAAAGTAGGCATCTCGTAATCCTTCACATGGCAATAGGTCACTTCGTTCATGTATTGCCCGCCGATCTTCACGCTGCCCTTCTCCGCCACAATGGTCATGCTGCTCTCCAAGTTCTTATCCCATACCGCCGTGGAAAAGTTCAGGCATCCCATTCCCCCTTTGACGAAACGGAAATTGACAAAGCCGGAATCCTCAAAAGCGGTCAGCGACTGGTGATTGAAATCAGCGAAACGACCTTGAATATCGCAAATATCCCCAAACAGCCAGTACATGATATCAATGAAATGGGAAAACTGGGTGAACAACGTGCCGCCATCCAACACCGCATCGCCATGCCAACCACCCGGTTTATAATAACGGGAATCACGATTCCAATAACAGTTCAACTGCACCATATAGATCTGGCCTAATCGGCCCGAATCGATCATCTCCTTGATCCAGACAGAGGGGGGCGAATAACGATTCTGCATCACGCAGAACACCTCCTTGCGCTGTTTCAAAGCGGTTTGCAGCACTGCCTCCGCATCCGTGCGTGTGAGCGCCATAGGTTTCTCAATCACCACATGATGACCCGCCTCCAACGACTGAATGGCTAACGTGGCGTGCAACCCATTGGGCACGCAGATGTTAATCACATCAATCGCCAAATCAGCGGCCAAGAGTGCCTCTATGCTACTGAAAAAAGGGACGGGATAGGCTTCAATGCCCAACTCCTCCCGCGGACGAACGTCGCACAACGCCACCAACTCAGCCCCCGCATCCCGGGTGACCATCTCCGCATGGCGCTTTCCTATATGGCCGCAACCGACTACGGCAAAACGGATTTTCTTCATCTCAATGCTTTTACTGATTCAATAATCATCTCTATCTCCTCCTCCCGCATCTCCGTATGGATCGGGAGAGAGAGCACACTACGGCTCAACCGTTGAGCAACCGGGCACTCGCCCACTATCCGAGCCTTTCCCTGCATCACCACCTGCTCCGTGAGCGAGAGCGGATAATAGATCATCGAGGGAACACCCTGCGCCTTCAAAGCGGCTTGCCAAGTCGTTCGTTTCTCTGCGGGTACCTGCACCGTATATTGGTGATACACATGCGTGGAATAGGGAGCTCGCCAAGGGATTTGTACATCGGGCAATGTAGCAAAAGCGGCATCATAACGAGCGGCTACCGCTTGACGGGCAGCGGTAAATTCTGCCAAATGAGCCAACTTCACCCGTAACACCGCCGCTTGCACCGTGTCTAAACGGGAATTGCAACCCACGATCGTATGGTGATATTTCACCTCTTGCCCATGCGTAGCTATCCTACGGGCCCGCTCGGCTAAAGCCACATCTTTCGTGAACAAGGCCCCACCATCCCCATAGCAAGCCAATGGCTTAGAAGGGAAGAAAGAGGTGGTACCAATATCGCCCATTAAGCCAGCCTGAGCCACCGTTCCCTCCGCAAAACGATAGGTCGCACCAAACGACTGGGCATTATCCTCGATCACCCGCAGCTGATGCTGCTTCGCCCAGCGCAGGATAGGTGCCATATCGGCACATTGCCCAAAGAGATGTACCACCACGATCGCCTTAGTACGTTCGCTCAAAGCCGCCTCTAATTGAGAGGGATCGAGATTAAACGTATGCGGATCCACATCCACCAATACAGGGGTAAGCCCCAGCAACAAGGCCGCTTCCGCAGCGGCTATATAGGTAAAGGCGGGGACGATTACCTCGTCACCCGCCTTTAAATCCAAGGCCATCAATGCGATTTGCAAAGCGTCTGTACCATTGCCACAGGTCACGACCTGCGCCCCTCCCAAGTAGGTGGAGAGGTCGGCGGCAAACGCCTTCACGGCTGGTCCATTGATAAAAGCACTCTGCTCCAGCACAGCACTTATCGCAGGGTCTATCTCCGCACGCAAGCGTTCGTATTGCCTGCGTAAATCTACCATCTGGATCGCTTCCGCACCCATTATTTCACCTCGCTACCCGGTTTCACAGCCTTCTCCGGCGTGATCACCGCCAAACCGCCATCCCAGTTCTCCGCAGAAAGGATCATACCCTCAGAGACGATGCCTTTCAACTTACGCGGTGCCAAGTTGGCGATGAAGCAGACCTGCTTGCCCACCAACTCTTCCGGCTTGTAATGCTGGGCGATACCAGACACGATGGTACGCTTCTCCAATCCATCGTCTATGCGGAACTGCAACAGCTTATCCGCCTTCGGCACTTTGGTGCACTCCAAGACCGTGCCCACACGGATGTCTAACTTCGTGAAATCGTCGAAAGTGATGTTCTCACGAATCGGTTTCGTCTGGTAGTTGGCCTCCTCGTTGGCCTTCTTCGTGTCGAGCAGCTTCTGGATCTGTGCCTCGATCACGCTATCCTCAATCTTCTCAAACAGCAGCTCTGCCTTGCCCAACTGATGACCGGCAGGCAACAGGTCGGTCGCTCCCAAACGGTTCCAACCCAACGGCTCCACGTTCAACATCTTGTTCAGTTTCTCCATGCTAAACGGCAAGAAGGGTTCGAAGACAATCGCCAAGTTCGCCGTGATCTGTAATGCGATGTTCATGATCGTACCCACACGGTTCATATCCGTCTTCGCCAACTTCCAAGGCTCCGTGTCTGCCAAATACTTATTACCGATGCGCGCCAAGTTCATTGCCTCACGCTGTGCGTCGCGGAAGTGGAAGGTATCGAGCAGACGCTCCACATTGGTCTTCACGTCGGCAAACTCCTGCAAGGTCTGACGGTCATAGTCGGTCAACTCACCCGCAGCAGGCACCTGCCCTTGGAAATATTTATCCGTCAAGACCAACGCACGGTTGACGAAGTTACCCAAGATAGCCACCAACTCATTGTTATTGCGTGCCTGGAAATCTTTCCAAGTGAAGTCATTATCTTTTGTCTCCGGTGCATTGGCGGTCAGCACGTAGCGCAATACATCCTGTTTACCCGGCAGATCCACCAAATACTCGTGCAACCAAACCGCCCAGTTGCGAGAGGTAGAGATCTTATCGCCCTCCAAGTTCAGGAACTCATTGGCGGGGACGTTATCCGGCATGTTGTAACCGCCGTGTGCCTTCATCATCACGGGGAAGATCAAGCAGTGGAACACGATGTTATCCTTACCGATGAAGTGAATCATGCGGCTCTCCGGATCTTGCCACCATTTCTCCCAAGAGCCGAAACGCTCCGGCTGCTGGTCGCAAAGCTCCTTTGTATTGGAGATATAGCCAATCGGTGCGTCAAACCAGACATAGAGCACCTTACCCTCAGCCCCCTCGACAGGTACAGGAATACCCCAATCCAAGTCGCGGGTCATCGCACGAGGCTGCAAATCCATGTCTAACCAAGACTTGCACTGCCCATACACATTAGGGCGCCACTCCTTATGGCCTTCGAGAATCCACTCACGCAACCAGCCTTGATACTGGTTCAAAGGCAAATACCAGTTCTTGGTAGGACGTTTCACTAAGCCATGTCCCGGATTATTCTTGTTCGTCGGGTTGATCAACTCATCGGGTGAGAGCGTAGCGCCACACTTCTCGCATTGGTCGCCGTAGGCTCCCTCAGCGCCACAGCGGGGACAGGTACCGACAATGTTACGGTCGGTCAAGAACTCTCCCGTCTCCACGTCGCAATACTGCTCCTCCGTGATCTCCTCCAGCTTACCATCGTCATACAGCTTGCGGAAGAAGTCGGAAGCGAACTGATGGTGAATCGCACTCGTCGTGCGGCTATAGATATCAAACGTGATGCCCAACTCCTCGAACGATTTCTTGATGATGTTGTGATAGCGATCCACCACATCCTGCGGCGTGATACCCTCCTTGCGGGCACGCAGCGTCACAGGCACACCGTGCTCATCCGATCCACCAATCATCAACACCTCCTCGCCCTTCAGTCGGAGGTAACGTGCGTAAATATCGGCGGGCACATATACGCCAGCCAAGTGTCCGATATGCACAGGGCCATTGGCGTAGGGCAACGCCGCTGTTATCAAGGTTCTTTTAAACTGTTTCTCCATGTTT
>CAMGEM010000024.1 GCA_946055095.1 uncultured Parabacteroides sp.
TCGTCACGCCGATGGTACTGCGTAACAGTGGGAGAGTAGGTAGCCGCCGTTTTTAGGAGAGAGGGAGTCAGTCCAAAAGATTGACTCCCTTTTTTTGCGTACTGATGTCAATTCGAAAGGCTTAAGTATAGGAATGTCAACCAACTGTCAACACAGGCGAAATTAGGGGAAATCTTACGAAATGTCGATTTATCGTAAGTGGCTGATTTTTTATAGGATTTACCGCTTATAGGATTTGCTTGATTCTTATATAGGTAGTCTCGCCGGGAATCGAACCCGGATCTAAAGTTTAGGAAACTTCTATTCTATCCGTTGAACTACAAGACCAACTGCTAAGCGTGTGCAAAAGTAGAATCTTTTCTGTAAATTGCCAAGTTTTTGACGATGAGAAGCGCGAATATAATCAGCGAATCCCTAATAGGCTTCGTTCGGGTTATGGTAGGGGGATAAAAAAGGGGGTGCTTGTTACAGCATCCCCAATAATTTCGAGCGTGAAAGCAGACAGGCTCCTAAAACCCCTGCTGTATTTCCTAATTTAGAAAGTTTGATTTGCGTGTCGCGGCTGACCATGTTAAGTGAGTACTTCTTGACTGCGCTCTTGATGGGCAACAGTAGGTATTCTCCAGTTTCTGAAAGCGGACCTCCTAAGACCACTAATTCAGGATTGAAGATGTTGATCAGTCCGGCAATGCCTTTACCCAGATTCATGCCAATCTCCTCCAAGATGTCTATGGTCAACATATCCTCTTTGTGAATGGCATCAATCATGTCATTGAGTGTAATCTGTTCGCCGGCATCAATCTTTGACGCTAAGATCGTATTACTACCCTCCTTGTAACGTTCGATCAGCATCCGACAGAGTGCGGAGCCGGAAGCGCCTGTCTCCAAGCAACCCTTCTTGCCACAATGACAAAGCACCTCGTTATCGAAGAAGCTGAAATGGCCGAACTCCCCAGAGAAGCCCGAACGACCATAATACACCTCTCCGTTGATGATAATGCCTAAACCTAAGCCCCACGATACGTTGACAAACAGGATGTCTTTCTCTCCTTGCACGACTCCCTGCATGTACTCGCCAAACGTCATAGAGCGGGTGTCGTTCTCGATGAATGTCTTGATATTAAGTTTTTTCTCGATGATGAGCGAGAGAGGATTCTCCTCAAAATAGAAGATGCTATAGCTATAACCGGTGAAGGGATTCACGCGACCTGAGATATTGATACCCACACTGAGGATCTTTTCCCGGGGAATAGGCACAGAGACAATGAACTCGTTGATGATCTCACACAACCTGTCCAAGGCAGCCGGGGTATTCTCAAATAGATAGGGCACACTCTCCTCGATACGAATTTTGTCTCCTTTGAAATCCAATACCGCTAAGTTGACGTGTTGATTCATGATATCTACTCCGATGAAATAGCCGGAGGAGGGATTGAGTCCAAAGATACTGGGTTTACGACCGCCAGAGGTCTCTTGCTTGCCAAAATCGACAATGTAGCCGTCCTCCTGCAAGTCCATGATCAATTTGGTCACGGTAGGAATGCTCAGGTTCATTACCTTGCAGACATCTGCAATGGTCGCGTCTCCGTTGGACATGAAGAAATGGATGATTTTTTTCTTCAAGAGGCCGCTTCGTGTGTTATCCTCTGAGGACAGCATAAACTTTTGTGTCATGATATTTTTCGCTTTTCGTTAAGTAATGCGCAAAAGTATAATAAGTTTTTCAATAACTCATGGGCGGTAAAGGAAATATTTTCGATTTCTGTTTTCAAACAACTGGATGGATTTCTGATTTATTTGAAATTAGAAATCCACAGGTTTTGTTTATCTTCGCGATCGTTGAAAAAACGGTATGGAAGAAGAATTTGACATCAGAGAAGCACGCTTGCCAGAAAGTGAGCGGGAGTATGAGAATGCGCTTCGGCCGCTTTCTTTCCACGATTTCAGTGGACAGGCGAAGGTGGTGGAGAACTTGAAGGTATTCGTCATGGCTGCCCGTATGCGCAAGGAGGCGTTGGATCATGTGTTGCTGCATGGTCCTCCCGGATTGGGTAAGACGACACTTTCCAACATTATAGCGAATGAGTTGGGCGTTGGCTTTAAGGTGACCTCCGGCCCTGTGCTCGACAAGCCGGGCGATTTGGCAGGCGTATTGACCTCTTTGGAGAAAAACGATGTATTGTTTATTGATGAGATTCACCGATTGAGTCCGGTTGTGGAGGAGTATCTCTACTCTGCGATGGAGGATTACCGGATAGATATCGTCATCGATAAGGGACCGAGCGCACGTTCTATCCAGATCGATTTGGCTCCTTTCACCTTGATTGGTGCTACGACACGCAGTGGCTTGTTGACCAGTCCGCTGCGGGCACGTTTTGGTATCAACATGCACTTGGAGTATTACGATATGGGTACATTGACGCAGATTGTCTTGCGAAGTGCGGAGATTCTGCGGGTGAAATGTGCGTTAGAGGCCGCCAAGGAGATCGCTTCCCGCAGTCGAGGTACGCCTCGTATCGCCAATGCGTTGTTGCGTCGGGTGAGGGATTTCGCGATGGTAAAGGGTAACGGCGAGATTGACAAGGCGATCGCTTGCTTCTCGTTGGAGGCGCTCAACATTGACCGCTATGGATTGGATCAGATAGACAACAAATTATTAACCACGCTCATTGATAAGTTCAAAGGAGGCCCCGTAGGTTTGACTACGATCGCTACGGCTTTGGGTGAGGATCCCGGTACGTTGGAGGAGGTGTATGAGCCTTTCTTGATCAAGGAGGGATTCCTGAAGCGTACACCTCGCGGACGAGAAGTGACGGAGCTGGCCTATACACACTTAGGACGTAGCCACGGGGGTGAGCAGGGGTGTTTATTCGATTAAAAAGAGATTGAAGAGATGGCAGGAGGAATGAAACGGTTGGCCAAAGAGACCGCCGTTTATGGTTTGAGCAGCATCATCGGTCGATTCTTGAACTGGATGTTGGTGCCGATGTACACCCGTGTCTTGGCAGGAACGGGTGATTATGGGATCGTGACGAACCTGTATGGTTGGACGGCGCTGTTGTTGGTGCTCCTAACCTACGGTATGGAGACTGGTTTTTTCCGCTTTATCAATAAGAAAGAGGAGCAGGAGCCGATGCGGGTGTATGCCTCTGTGCTCTATTGCCTGTTGGGTAGCTCTATGCTGTTTGCAGTGGTGGTCTTTGCGCTGCTGCCCTGGATCAGTGGAGCGATGGGCTATGCCGACCATCCCGAGTATGTGGGGATGATGGCGGGCATTGTGGCGGTGGACGCCTTTTGCTGCATCCCCTTCGCCTATTTGCGCTATTTGGGAAAGGCGTGGCGTTTCGCGGGGATTAAGTTGCTGAGCATCTTCTTGAACATTGCGCTCAATATCTTCTTCCTGTTGGTTTGCCCTTGGCTGCAGAGCCATTATCCGGCGATGGTGGATTGGTTTTATATCCCCGATTATGGAGTAGGTTATGTCTTTGTGGCGAATGTATTTACCACCCTGTTGACACTCTTCTGCCTTTTCCCGGATATTCTTCCGGGGCTGCGGGCGAAATGCAATCCCGTCGTGCTACGGCAAATCTTGCGTTACTCGTTCCCGATTCTCTTATTGGGCATCGCTGGCATTTTCAACCAGACAGCCGATAAGATCCTTTTCCCCTTTCTGTTCGACGACAAGGTGTATGCCAACGAGCAATTGGGCATTTACGGTGCTTGCTTCAAGATTGCCGTCGTCATGGTGATGTTCACGCAGGCCTTTCGGTATGCCTATGAACCCTTTATCTTTGCCCGCAACAAGAGCGACGATAACAAATTGGCTTATGCGGAAGCGATGAAGTATTTTATCCTCTTTGCCCTGTTCATCTTTTTAGGGGTGATGTTTTATATCGACGTGCTGAAATACTTTGTAGGATCGGCCTATTATCCCGGTCTGCGGGTAGTGCCGATCGTGATGCTGGGCGAGCTTTTCTTTGGCATCTATTTCAACCTTTCGTTGTGGTATAAGCTGATTGATGAGACCCGTTGGGGAGCCTATTTCTCCTCGATTGGCTGTGTGGCGACGGTCTCCATCATCTTGCTTTTTGGTTCAACGTATGGCTATATGGCTTGTGCCTGGGCCTCCTTCTTTTGCAACCTCTTGATGATGGTGCTTTCCTATTTCATGGGACAACGAAAGTACCCGATCAACTACGACCTACGTTCGGCTGCGGTCTATACGGCGTTAGCGGGTGTGTTGTATGTGGCTGGCATGTACCTGCCCATTGAGTCGTTGGTGGGACGGTTGGCTTATCGTACGTTGTTATTGGCGGTGTATGCCGCATTTATGTGGAAACGAGATTTAATACGCTATTGGAAATAAACAAAAATGGAAAAAACTGCCTTTTATCAACAGATTAAAGCCTTTTTCGTGCGCAACTTTGATTTGCGGCAAGAGAAAGAGGATGAGCAGGAGACTATCGAATCCATTCGCCGAGGCGTGGATTTTAAAGGAACGAACCTGTGGGTCCTGATTTTTGCGACATTCATCGCCTCGTTAGGTTTAAATACCAATTCGACGGCGGTTATTATTGGTGCCATGTTGATCTCTCCTTTGATGGGGCCGATCATGGGCTTTGGCTTGGGATTGGGAATTGCCGATTTTGAGTTGATCAAACGCTCTTTCCGCAATTTAGCGACAGCGGCATTGTTCAGCGTGATTACCTCCACGCTCTATTTCTGCCTCTCTCCCTTGAGCGAGGCGCAGAGTGAACTGCTGGCCCGTACGCAGCCGACGGTCTATGATGTGCTGATCGCCTTCTTTGGTGGTATGGCGGGGATCGTGGCCAGTTCGACGAAGAACAAGGGCAACGTGATTCCGGGTGTAGCGATCGCGACTGCCTTGATGCCTCCCCTCTGTACGGCTGGCTTTGGTTTGGCCAGTGGCAATCTCTACTATTTCTTCGGGGCGTTCTACCTCTTCTTTATCAATTCGGTCTTTATCTGTTTGGCGACCTATTTGGTGGTTTGTCTGTTGAAATACCCCAAGAAGGTATTCTTGGACAAACAGCGGGAGAAGAAGGTGAAGCGGTATGTTGGCCTGATTGTCTGCTTCACGATTGTGCCCAGCCTCTTCTTGAGCTATAACCTGATTCGATCGAGCTACTTCAACGATCGGGTGCGCGACTTTGTGACAGAGGAGTTGAGCTTCCCGAATACGCAGATCTTGAGTCGTGCGGTGACCAACACCCGTGACCATAAAGAGGTGAAGGTGGTCTTGATTGGTGAGACGGTGCCCGATGAGCTGATCGCCAATGCCCGTCAGAAACTGGCTAAATATGGTTTAGAGGAGGTCAACTTAGTGGTGCAGCAGGGCTTTGGCCAAGAGACGACGGATATTAATGAGTTGAAGAGCCTTTTGATGCAAGACCTGTATAAGAATAGCGAGGAGGTGCTACGGGCACAAACCGCGCAGATCGACTCGTTGCGCAAGGAGGTGGATCGCTATAAGGGCGACCGGAAGTGGGCAGCAGCCTTGATGCCTGAGATGCAGGTGTTGTTCCCCGCTGTCGAGCAACTCTCTTGTGCAAACGCCCTATTGATGCGGGCGGGTCAGGCGAAGCCCGACACGGTGATGTTGGTCTATCTGAAGAGCAAAGAGAAGGTGAAGGAGGCAGAGCGTGCCAAGATGGTGGAGTGGCTCTCTGCCCGTATTGGAAAACAGAATATTAAATTAATTATAGAGTAAACAGTGATGGTTTTACAGCGAATGAAAGGAATGAGATGGGTGTGCGCGGCCTTGATGTGGTTGGCGGTAGCGGGATCGCTTTGGGCCGATGAAGGCATGTGGGTCTTGAAAGAGTTAAATAAACAGAACCTGGAACGGATCAAGGAGCTGGGTTTCCAGCTGCCGATGGAGGCTATTTACAGCGATACGGATCCCTGTGTGGCGAATGCCGTAGTTATTTTTGGCGGGGGATGCACAGGTGTTACGGTGTCAGAGCAGGGCTTGGTGTTTACCAACCACCATTGTGGCTATGGGGCGATCCAGCAGCTGAGCAGTGTCGAGCATGACTATTTGAAGGATGGCTTCGTCTCGCAAAGCCTGTCGGAGGAGCTGCCGGTGCCCGGTCTGTCGGTACGCTACCTGAAAGAGATGCGTGATGTGAGCGAGCGGATCAACAGTCAGATCGCGGATATCACCGATGAGTATTATCGTTTGGCGGCTGCCGATTCTATTGGGCGGGTATTGTGTGACTCCGTGGGACAGAACAGCTTCCTGACAGCAGACGTGATTCCTTTTTATAATAACAATGCCTATTACTTGGTGGTGTATGAGGTGTTTCGTGATGTGCGTATGGTCTTCGCTCCACCCAGCTCATTGGGTAAGTTTGGTGGTGACACCGATAACTGGATGTGGCCTCGCCACACCTGCGACTTCTCGGTGTTTCGTGTCTATGCCAACAGCGAGAACCGTCCAGCTGACTATGACGCGGCGAACCAGCCCTATAAACCTCGTTATGTGGCGCAAGTCTCATTGCAAGGCTATGCGGAGCAAGACTATGCCATGACGCTCGGCTTCCCGGGAAGGACGGAGCGTTACCTCTGTTCATGGGGTGTGCGTCAGTTGATGGAGCATTCCAACAAACCCCGTATTGAGGTGAGAGGTATCAAACAGGCTTTATGGAAAGAGGCGATGCAAGCAAGCGATCAGGTACGTATTCAATATGCCAACAAATATGCGGGTAGCTCTAACTATTGGAAGAATGCGATTGGCATGAATAAAGGTTTGACTCGCTTAGGGGTGATTGCCCGTAAGCAGGCGGAGGAGTTGGCTTTTGCCGATTGGGTGGCGAAAGAGCAGCCCAGGATGGCGAAGTATGGCGAGGTGCTCACGCTCTTGGAGAAGGGCTATACCTCTACCGATAAACAGCAAGAGGCGTTGACCTATTTGAATGAGGCCTTCTCCAACGGGGCAGAGATCTTGCGCTTCACCCGCAAGTTGCAGGGATTCGACGTGAAGGGCTCTACGTCGGAGGAGAAGGAGCAGTTCCTGCAAGATCAGGTGAAACCCTTCTTCAAGGATTATGTGCCGAGATTGGATCAGGAGGTGCTGGCGGCCATGCTGACCATCGTGAAGCTACGGGTGCCTGCCGTTTACCTGCCGGACATCTATCAGCAGATTGACAAGAAATACAAGGGGGATTATGCCCGTTATGCCGCAGACCTGTTTAAGAAGACCCGGGTACTCAGCTACGCCAATGTGGTGGAGATGATGAGCGACTCGAAAGGCTATGCGAAGCTGATGAAGGATCCGGCGCATGAGCTGAGTCTCTCGGTGATGTTGGCGATCTTCAGTTTGGAGCAGCAGACAGCGGATGCCTCTTTGCGTATCATGGAGGGCGATCGCCTCTATTGGGAGGGGCTCCGTGCTATGCATCCAGAGAAAGCGCTCTATGCGGATGCCAACTTCACGATGCGTCTCAGCTATGGTTCGATCGGAGGGTATCAGCCCTATGATGCCGCATGGTACAACTATTTCACGACAGATAAGGGAATCTTGGAGAAGGAGGATCCGACGAATGACGAGTTCGCCGTGCAACCGGAGATCTTGGATTTGATGCGTAGCCGTGACTTTGGCCCCTATGCCAATGCCAAGGGTGATCTGCAGCTCTGCTTCCTGACCAACAACGACATCACCGGTGGAAACTCAGGCAGCCCCGTGTTTGACAAGCAGGCCCGTCTGATTGGCTTGGCGTTTGACGGCAACTGGGAGGCGATGAGTGGTGATATTGCGTTTGAGCCGGAGCTGCAACGCTGCATCGCGGTGGATATTCGTTTTGTGCTCTTTATCATTGACAAGTGGGGCCATTGCCCTCGTCTGATCGAGGAGTTGAAATTGGCGAGATAAAATAAGGTGGTTTATTGGTCTGTTACGTAAAGCTGTCTAACTTTGCGGGCGCAAACATTAAACAAAAAGAAATATGGCTATCTCACGCTTCAACGCTGTGGAGAAAGCCTCTAATCGCAAGGCGGTAGAGGCGATCACTCCCACGCATAAAGTATCAGAGTATTATGGAGAGAACGTCTTCAATCGGAAGGCGATGCAGAAGTATCTCTCGAAAGAGACCTATAAGGCCCTCACCTATGCGATTGATAACGGCATACCTATCGACCGCGAGATCGCGAATCACGTGGCGGCGGGTATGCGCATGTGGGCTTTGGAAAAGGGAGTGACCCACTATACGCACTGGTTCCAACCGTTGACCGATGGCACGGCTGAGAAGCACGATGCCTTTGTGGAGCATGATGGGAATGGTGGCATGATCGAGGAGTTCAGCGGTAAGTTGCTGGTGCAGCAGGAGCCGGATGCCTCCAGCTTCCCCAACGGTGGCTTGCGTAACACCTTCGAGGCCCGTGGCTACTCCGCTTGGGATCCCTCTTCGCCCGCCTTTATCGTGGACGACACGCTCTGTATTCCTACGGTGTTTATTGCCTATACAGGTGAGGCCTTGGACTATAAGACTCCTTTGATCCGTTCCATCGAGGCGTTGGGCAAGGCGGCTGTTGAGGTGTGTCGTTATTTCGATCCGCAGGTGAACAAGGTGATCACCTATCTTGGCTGGGAGCAGGAGTATTTCTTGGTGGATGAGGATCTCTACTCCGCCCGTCCCGACCTTTCGCTGACCGAGCGCACCCTGCTGGGGCATGAGAGCGCGAAGAACCAACAGTTGGACGACCACTATTTCGGGGCGATTCCCTCTCGGGTGCAGGAGTTCATGAAGGACTTGGAACGGGAGTGCTATTCCTTGGGTATTCCGGTGAAGACACGCCACAACGAGGTGGCTCCTAATCAGTTTGAGCTGGCACCGATCTATGAGGAGTGTAACTTGGCGAACGACCATAACCAGCTGTTGATGTCGCTCATGAAGCGGGTGGCACGCCGCCATAATTTCCGGGTGCTGCTGCACGAGAAGCCCTTCAAGGGGGTGAACGGATCGGGCAAGCACTGCAACTGGTCGATGGGCACCGACACGGGTATCAATCTCTTCTCGCCCGGTAAGAATCGAGAGGACAACCTGCGCTTCATCACCTTCGTGGTCAATACCATCATGGCGGTCTATCGCTACAATGCGCTGTTGAAGGCCAGTGTCGCTTCCGCTACGAATGCCCACCGCTTAGGTGCGAATGAGGCACCGCCAGCCATTATCTCCTCCTTCTTAGGCACACAGATCAGCGACATCTTGGATAGGTTTGAGAACAGCTCCATTGCCGATGCCATTGAGGTGGACGACAAGAAGGGATTGCATTTGGGCTTTGGCCAGATTCCGGAACTGTTGCTCGACAATACAGACCGCAACCGTACCTCTCCCTTTGCTTTCACCGGCAATCGGTTTGAGTTTCGTGCGCCTGGCTCATCGGTCAATTGTGGATCGGCCATGTTGGCGCTCAATACGGCGGTGGCCTACCAGTTGCGTCAGTTCGCGCAGGAGGTGGAGGCACTGCGTGCGTCAGGCAAGAGCAAGGAGGTGGCGATCTATGAGGTGTTGAAAGCCTATATCAAAACCTCCAAACCGATTCGTTTCGATGGCAACGGCTATTCCGATGCCTGGAAGGAGGAGGCGGCTCGCCGTGGGTTGGATTGCGAGAACAGCGTCCCGCTGCAATACGATGCCTATCTCCGTCCGGAGACCATCGAACTTTTCACCAGCATGGGTGTCCTCTCCCGTAAGGAGTTGGAGGCACGCAACGAGGTGAAGTGGGAGGTCTATATCAAGAAGGTGCAGATCGAGGCGCGTGTGTTGGGTGATCTCTCGCTCAACCACATCATCCCCGTCGCCGTGCACTACCAGAGCCTGTTGCTCGACAACATTGCCAAGCTGAAGCAGACTTTTGGAGAGGAGCCTGATTTCGGCGACATGACGGAGGAGCCTCGTCGGTTGGTGCGGAAGATCGCCGCCCATATCTGTGCGGTGACCAAGAAGGTGGATGAGATGGTGGAGGCCCGTAAGCGGGCGAATCGCTTGACCGATATGCGTGTGCGTGCCATTGCCTATCATGACACCGTCGCTCCCTACTTGGATGAGATTCGCGATCACATCGACGATTTGGAGTTGATGGTGGATAACCAGATGTGGCCGCTCCCCAAATACCGTGAGTTACTTTTCATTCGATAAATAGGAGAAAACGGTGAACCATGACCACAGTGTTTGTTGTTCTTTGATTAAGTTGAATTTTAAATAAACGATTTATTAAATGCAGAGCGTATGAAACGGTTGATTATTGCGTTGATGCTGTTGTTGATTGGCGGCGGCATGTGCATGACACAGGCACAGACCACCGATACAAAGGTGGATAAGAAGGCTGAGAAGGCGGCGAAGAAGGCGGCTGAGGAGGCAGAGTTGAGTGCGAAGTATGCTTTGGCGGTGAAGGCACTTGAGGCGCAAGATTTTGTGTTGGAGGCTACCCGTGTGGAGTTTAAGCGTGGCCGATCAGAGTATGTTTCGAGCACCACGAACTTTGTCTCGTTGAAAGATGGCAAGGCAACGGTTCAGTTGGCTACGAATAGTGTGATCAGTGGTCCCAATGGGATGGGCGGCATCACTGTAGAGGGCAATGCCTCTAACATTGAGTCGAAGACGGATAAGAAAGGGAACATCACCTATGAGTTCCAGGTGCAGGGAACCGGGATTTCCGCTCGTGTCAGCTTCCGTATGACGAAGGGCACGAACCGCTGTCGGGCGACGGTCTATCCCAATTTCAATAGCAACATGATCTCATTCGATGGGGAGCTTTATCCCTATGCCCAGTCCAACGTATTCAAAGGGCGTACGTTATAAGCGCCTGTAGGAATCCATACAAAAAGAGCCGTAGCATAACGCTACGGCTCTTTTTGTATAGCTGTCTCTACGCCCCTGTTAGAGTAAAGACTCGATCTTTGCGACAAACTTATCTTTCGGCATGGCACCTACGATCTTATCCACCATCTGACCCTCTTTAAAGAATAAGACGGTCGGGATGTTGCGAATGCCAAATTGCGCTACGATCTCGTCGTTCTCATCCACATTCATCTTACCGATGTTTACGCGATCGGCATACTCATTAGCCAGCTCGTCAATGATCGGGGAGACCATGCGGCACGGACCGCACCATTCTGCCCAGAAATCCAACACCATCGGTTTACCTTCATTCAATGTCTCTGCGAAGTTCGCGTCTGTGATTTGTAAAGCCATGTATTCTATGATTTATAATAAATGTATTTATGCATCTACTGCCCTTAGCGAGGCCAAAAGTACAAATTCTTTTGCTACCAAGGTCTATCAGCCGTTAATTTTAAAATCTATATACTCATTCTCGACAAGGTATTCCACCAGGTCACGGGTCACCTGAATCTTGGTTTTCGGAGCGAAGAGGTTCAACGTGATATTGTGTTCGCCATCTACCACTTTGAAGTAAAGCAGGCTATTGCCTGGATGCTTCTTGATCAAGGCAGATAACTCGCTGATGGTCTGTTCGTCCAAGCCATGGATGGGGACGGTGATGCTGATCTTCTCGATCAGTTTCTCCTTCTCGTCTTGCAGCAGACGGATGGAACCGATCTTGAAGTCCAACTTCTTGGGATCCCATCGTCCGGGCTCTACCCGTGCGTTGATCAACAGATACATGCCCGGTTTACCATACCGCCCATAATCAATGTAGTCTTGTCCGAAGAGGGCGATCTCTCCACTGCCCGTGAAGTCTTCCAATTTCAAGATGCCAAAGGGCTTGCCTGTCTTGGTTGTTCCTTCGCGGAACCCGGTCACGATACCGCCCATCAAGATCTCACGCCCTTGGAGGGTTTCTCGGTCGTTGAGTTCTGCCGTGCCGGTGTTGCATACATATTGCAAGATGATGCGATACTCGTCTAACGGGTGTGCGGAGAGGTAGATACCTACCAATTCTTTCTCCCTGTTCAGTCGCTCCAAGACGCTCCAGTGTTCACCGGTTGGAATCTCCGGCTTGGCGATCGCCACAAATTCATCCGCTCCGAAAAGGGTGTTGGCCGCAGAGAGCTTGTCCGTCTGATATTTATTGCCGTAGCGGATCAGCGTGTCGAGGAATTGTTCGCCCTTGCCATTCTCCGCATAGAACTGCTCGCGTTGGATGCCGAAGTTATCGAAGGCACCCGCCAAAGCCAACGACTCGACCGTCTTCTTGTTGCAGTTGCTCAGATTGACACGCTCTACAAAATCGAATATGTCTCGGTAAGGGCCATGTTTCTTGCGCTCATCAATGATGTTCTGTACGGCAGATTCACCGACACCCTTCACGGCTCCTAATCCGAAGCGGATGTTCTTGTGTTGATCGACACTGAACTTCAAGACGGACTCATTCACGTCAGGCCCTAATACCTGGATACCCATCGCCTTGCACTCGTCCATGAACTTCGTGATATCCACAATGTTGCTCAAGCTTCGGCTCAAGACCGCCGCCATATATTCCGACGGGTAGTTGGCTTTGAGATAGGCCGTTTGGTAAGCCACCCACGAGTAGCAGGTCGCATGGCTCTTGTTGAAGGCGTAGGAGGCAAATTTCTCCCAGTCTGCCCAGATCTTGTTGAGTGTCTCCTCCTTATAACCGTTGGCTTGACCGCCAGCCATGAACTTACCCTTCAGGTGGTTCATCTTGTCGATCAACTTCTTACCCATCGCCTTACGCAGGGCATCACTCTCGCCACGGGTAAAGTTGGCCAACAGACGAGACAGCAGCATGACCTGCTCCTGATAGACCGTAATGCCGTAGGTGTCTTTCAGGTAGCGCTCCATCACGGGAATGTCATATTTGATCTCCTCACGTCCCTGTTTGCGGGCGATGAACGAGGGGATGTAGTCCATCGGTCCCGGCCGATAGAGGGCATTCATGGCGATCAAGTCCTCGAACTTAGAGGGCTGAAGCTCTTTCAGGTATTTCTGCATACCGGCGGACTCAAACTGGAACGTGCCGGTGGTGCGTCCTTCGCAATAGAGCTTATAGGTGGGCGCATCCTCTAAGCTGATGTGGTCGATGTCCAAATCCTGCCCGGTGGTTAATTTCACATTCTCAATGGCCTCCTTGATGATGGAGAGTGTCTTCAAGCCCAAAAAGTCCATCTTGATCAAGCCGGTCTCCTCGATGACCGATCCCTCGTACTGGGTGACCAGCATCTCCTCGCCTGTATCCTTGTCCTTGGCGGTGCTGACCGGAACCACATCGGAGATGTCGTAACGACCGATGATGACACCGCAGGCATGGACACCGGTATTCCGTACGTTCCCCTCCAGCATCTGGGCATATTTCAAGGTGTCTCGCATCAAAGGATCGGGACCATTGGCCGCCTCACGCAGCTCGGGTACATAGTTGATCGCATCGCCCAGCTTGAATTTCTTCATGTCCGGAATCTTATCCGGCACCAACTTCGCCAAACGATTGGATTCAGCCAAAGGAAGTTTCTCCACACGGGCCACATCCTTGATGGCTGATTTGGTAGCCATCGTACCGTAGGTGATGATGTGCGCCACACGCTCCGCTCCATATTTGTCAGTCACCCAGCGCAACACATCGCCACGGCCATCATCATCGAAGTCCGTATCAATATCCGGCAAGGAGATACGATCTGGATTCAAGAAACGCTCAAACAGCAGGTCGTATTTGATCGGATCGATCTTGGTGATCCCCAAGCAATAGGCCACCGCTGAGCCGGCCGCTGAGCCACGACCGGGTCCGACAGAGACACCCAGCTCCTCACGGGCCGCTCGGATAAAGTCTTGCACGATCAAGAAGTAACCGGGGAAACCCATGGTCTTCATGATGTGCAGCTCGAAGTTGAGGCGCTCTTTCACCTCCTCGCTCAACGGCTCCCCATAGAGCGGTTTCGCTCCATCATAGGTCAGCTTCGCTAAGTAGTCGGCCTCCAACTTGATACGGTATAGCTTATCGTAACCACCCAATTTCTTGATCTTGGCGTTGGCCTCCTCTTCGCTCAGTACCACCTTCCCGTTCTCGTCACGGGTGAACTCGTCGAAAAGATCCTTCTCGGTCAACCGTTTCCGATACTCCTCTTCCGTGCCGAACGATTCGGGGATGTTGAAGGTCGGCATGATCGGGCCACTATCGATGGAGTAGAACTCCACTTTATTGGCAATCTCCAAGGTGTTGCTTAGTGCTTCTGGAATATCTGCGAAGATAGCATTCATCTCAGCGGTGCTCTTCATCCACTCCTGCTTGGAATAGCGCATACGGTTGGGATCATCCAAATCCTTGCCGGTGCTCAAGCAGATCAGTCGGTCATGCGCCTCTGCGTCGTCGGCATTCACGAAGTGGACATCGTTGGTGGCGATCAGCTTGATGTTGTGTTTATGCGCCAACTCCACTAACACCTTGTTCACTTCCACCTGATGGGGGTAGGTGCTGCAATCGGCCTTCGGATCATGCGTCTCGTGACGCTGCATCTCCAAGTAATAGTCCTCGCCAAACAGTTGCTTGAACCAAAGCACCGACGCTTCCGCCTTCTCTATCTGTCCTTTCATGATCAGCTGCGGGATCTCACCGCCCAAGCAGGCGGAGCAGATGATCAGATCCTCGTGGTATTTCTCCAACAACTCCTTGTCGATGCGAGGGCGACCATAGAACCCTTCCGTCCAAGAGAGGGAGACCATCTTAATCAGGTTCTTGTACCCATTCATATTCTTGGCCAACACAATCAAGTGCCATCCACTACGGTCGTCTTGCGAGGCCAATTTGCTATGGCGACCGTGGCGTGCGCAATAGCACTCACAGCCTAAGATCGGCTTGAAAAGGGATGCCTTCGCCTCGGCGATCTTCGCCTGCAACTCCGTGATCTGTTGTTGCTCCTCCGCGGTCGGATCCTCTTTAGCCAAAAGGGGTTTCAATGCCTTCTCGCTCTCTTTGATCACGCCTTGCGGCTTGCTGTTCTTTTTGTTGACTTTATTGAAAAACTCCTTGATGCCAAACATCACGCCGTGGTCAGTCACGGCGATCGCCCGCATGCCGTCTTTATACGCTTTGTCAATCAGCGCATCAATAGAGGCCTGTCCGTCGAGCAGGGAGTATTGGGTATGCACATGTAGGTGAATGAATGGTTCCATGCTGTTGTTTTATCGATGAGCGTGGCGCAAAGGTACTAATAACGGAGGAAAAACAAAATGGCGGCGTGTCAAAATGAAACTGACACGCCGCCAAGGTTCGTTATCCGTAAGGGATTTTACAGCTCTAACACCAAGATCTCTTTGGCCGTCATGGAGAGTGACGTTCCCAAGGAAACGGTACGTCCGGTCAAGACATCTTTGCCTTGGGCAGCCCCCTGCAAGCTCTCCGCATAACGGTCGAGCGGCAGTTCGACGGCTTTGCTGCTGCCATTCATGAAGATAACCACTCGCTTACCATTGAGGCTACGCTCATAGACATAGACCCCTCGGTTGGGCATGAAATGTTTCATCGTGCCTTTGGCGATCACCTCATTGCCTTTGCGCCATTTCAGCAGGGTCTGCATGAAGGTCCATGCCTCGTTTTGCACGGCGGTACGACCCGATGGCTCGAACTGGTTCACCTTATCGCCCGGCCAACCACCCGGCACATCTAAGCGGATATAGCCATCGCTCTTCTCTTTCGTGCCATTCATCAGCAACTCCTGTCCGTAGTAAAGCTGTGGAATGCCGGGGATGGTCAATAGGAAGGTGACACCCTGTTTGTAGGCGTATAGATCGGCTGAACTTTTCGGCATCTCCCGCAAGAAGCGATCGGTGTCGTGATTCTCCAAGAAGCGGAGCACATGGTTGATGTCTGGATAGACATAGTCGTAGCAGAGATGCTCGAAGACCCCTTGCAAACCGCCATCCGCATGGAACACGTCATGCGCGATACCCATCAGACGGAAATCCATCACCGATTTCAGACCGGTATCTTTCCCGAAGTTCAGGCGACTGCCCCGTTGCCAGTAGGCGGAGCCGATGGTATAGTTCATCCAGGCCTCGCCCACGATGTTGTAATCCGGATACTCCAGTTCCACGGCTTCGCACCAGTTGCGCATCATATCCACATCGGCATAGGGGTAGGTGTCTTGGCGAATGCCATCCACACCGCTGTACTCAATCCACCAGATCGAGTTCTGGATCAGGTATTTCGCCACATGCGGATTCTTTTGGTTCAGGTCCGGCATGGTCGGTACAAACCAGCCGTTGATCATGGCGTTCTTGTCGTAGTCAGAGACGTAGGGATCGAAATAGGCCTCTTTGTCGTGGTTGGTTTGCACATAATGATCCAAGTTGTTGAACCAATCGTGGCTCGGCACATCCTTCATCCAGGGGTGATCGCTGCCACAGTGGTTGAAGATCATATCCATCACCACCTTCATGCCCTTTTGGTGCGTCTTGTCGATCAGTCGCTTATAATCCTCATTCGAACCGAAGCGAGGATCTACCCGGTAGTAGTCGGTCGTGGCGTAGCCGTGATAGGAGCCCCCCTTCATGTCGTTCTCCAAGACAGGATTCAACCAAATAGCGGTCACACCCAGATCCTCGATATAATCTAAGTGCTGCTCGATACCGGCTAAGTCGCCGCCATGACGGGCGTTGGGGTTATTGCGATCAATCTTATAGTCGGTACGCATCGGGATCTGATCCAATGCCGGATCACCATCGGCGAAACGATCGGGCATGATCAGGTAAAGCACATCGGACGAGTCAAAGCCCTTGATCTGATCAGCGTTCGCCTTGCGAGCCTTCAGCTCATAAGGCATCTTGAAATGCTTCTTCCCCTGTGTGAAGGTGATGTCGAAGGTGCCGGGCTGGGCATTCGCTACGTCAAGATAAATCAACAGATAGTTGGGGCTCTCTAACGCTACGGAACTTTTCAGTTGTACGCCCGGATAGTTGATGCTGGGCAGGTAGCCCGCAATATCCTTCCCATAAACCATCAGTTGTAACTCGGGATTTTTCATATCGCTCCACCAGAAGGCCGGCTCGATCTTGATCTGGTCGGCCGCTAATGCGCTGGAGGCGAAGAGTGCCAATAACAGGCTTAAGAATAGGTGCCTTTTCATGATACTTCTTTTTGTTTATTGAATGAATGTAATGTTGAATTTGGACGCAAAGATAGCGCAAACCGAGCGCAAAAGCATCAAACTTGTTTGAATGTTTTGCCGAGGTGCCGCCTATCTTCGCTTTTGCGAAGCAAATATAAAGGTTTTGGGACAAATTTCGTACCTTTGGCACCTTGATTTGAACAGCAAAAAGAGAAAACGACGATGTTAGATATACAATCCATTCGGGAAGATTTCCCCATCTTGAGCCATAAGGTCTATAATAAACCCTTGATCTATTTTGACAACGGGGCGACCACACAGAAGCCCCGTGCCGTGGTGGAAAAGATTGAGAACGGTTATTACAACGTGAATGCGAACATCCACCGAGGCGTTCATTTCTTAAGTCAGGAGGCGACAGAGGCACACGAGGAGGCACGCAAGACCGTACAACGTTTCTTGAATGCCCGTTCGGCGCAGGAGATTATCTTTACGCGAGGTACGACCGAATCCATCAACTTGGTGGCCTCCTCCTTCACGGATGCCTGTATGAGTGCGGGCGATGAGGTGATCGTGTCGGTGATGGAACACCATTCGAACATTGTGCCTTGGCAAATCCAGGCGGCTCGTAAAGGGATCTGCTTGAAGGTGATCCCGATGAATGAGCGGGGCGAGTTGCAAATAGATGCCTATCGTCAGCTCTTCTCGGAGCGTACCCGTTTGGTGGCGGTGGCGCATGTCTCCAATGTGTTGGGTACGATCAATCCCGTGAAGGAGTTGGTCGAGATCGCCCATGAGCAGGGGGTTCCGGTGTTGATCGACGGTGCGCAATCCGTGCCACACATGAAGGTGGATGTGCAGGAGCTGGATCCCGAGTTTTATGTCTTTTCCGGGCACAAGGTCTATGGCCCAACGGGCATCGGTGTGCTCTATGGCAAGGAGGAGTGGCTCGATCGGCTGCCGCCCTATCAAGGGGGAGGAGAGATGATCGCTACGGTCTCTTTCGAGAAAACCACCTTCAACGAGTTGCCCTTCAAGTTTGAGGCCGGTACACCCGATTACATCGGTAGCACGGCTTTGGCGGAGGCCTTGCGTTATGTCGATCGCTTAGGTATGGAGCAGATCGCCGCCTACGAGACGGAGCTTCTCCGGTATGCCACTGAGGGGTTACGCACCATAGCAGGCGCACGCATCTTTGGCGAGGCAGCACAGAAGGGAGCCGTACTTTCCTTCCTGATCGGCGACATTCATCATTATGACATGGGCATGTTGCTCGATCGGTTAGGTATAGCTGTGCGTACAGGTCACCATTGCGCCCAACCCTTGATGCAGGCCTTGGGGATTGAAGGTACCGTCCGTGCCTCCTTCTCTTTCTATAATACCAAGGAGGAGATCGACACCTTCATTGCCGCCGTCGATCGGGTGCGGAAGATGTTTTCTTTATAACTGATCGATCTGCTCTTGGGTAAGTCCTGTAAACTGCATGATAGTCTGAACGGCAAGGCCGGCAGACTTCATGTTTTTGGCGACCTCTGTTTTACCTTCAATTTTACCTTCTGCTTTACCTTCAATTCTACCTTCTCTTATACCCTCGATTCTACCTTCAGCTTTACCTTCCATGAGGCCTTCCAACTTGGCTGAATCGAGCACATCCTTCTGTACACGGAGATTATCCATGTGGGCAAGATAGGCTTTGCGGTCAGCATCCGACATGGTTAGGTAGAGCAGACGTTGGCGGGCCTCCTTCAGACCCGGCGTGCGGGTGTC
>CAMGEM010000025.1 GCA_946055095.1 uncultured Parabacteroides sp.
CGTTCCTGCACAATCTCCATGTGCAGCAATCCCAAGAAGCCGCAACGGAAACCGAAACCCAATGCCGCGGAACTCTCTGGCTGGAACGTCAACGAGGCATCGTTCAGCTGCAACTTCTCCAACGAGGCACGCAGGTTCTCGAAATCTTCGCTATCTATCGGATAAACACCCGCGAATACCATCGGTTTCACCTCCTCAAAACCAGCGATACCCTCCGCAGCAGGACGGGCCACATGGGTAATCGTATCGCCCACTCGTACCTCCCGAGAGGTCTTGATACCAGAGATGATGTACCCCACATCGCCTGTACGGATCTCGTTTCGGGGAGACATGGTCAGCTTCAACACACCTACCTCATCCGCATCATACTCCTTCTCTGTCGCGACGAACTTCACCCGATCTCCTTGATGAATCACCCCATTCTCTACCTTAAAGTAAGCAATGATGCCACGGAAAGGATTGAACACCGAGTCGAAAATCAAGCACTGCAACGGGGCCTCTGGATCTCCTTTAGGCGCAGGCACCTTCTCCACAATGGTATCCAGGATTTGCATCACGCCTTCGCCCGTCTTTCCACTCGCACGCAGGATATCCTCTCTTGGGCAGCCCAACAGCTCCACAATTTGGTCTTCCACCTCATCAGGCATCGCACTCGGCAGGTCGATCTTGTTCATCACCGGAATGATCTCCAAATCATTCTCGATAGCCATATAGAGGTTGGAGATTGTTTGCGCTTGAATGCCCTGTGCAGCATCCACGATCAACAGAGCACCCTCACAAGCCGCGATAGAGCGAGATACCTCATACGAGAAATCGACATGTCCCGGGGTATCAATCAGGTTTAAAATATAGTTCTCTCCTTTATAGCTGTAATTCATCTGTATCGCATGGCTCTTGATTGTGATACCACGCTCACGCTCAAGATCCATATCATCCAGCACCTGAGCCTGCATATCCTTGCCTTCCACCGTTTTGGTGTATTCCAGCAAACGGTCGGCCAAGGTACTCTTTCCATGATCAATATGGGCAATAATACAAAAATTGCGGATATTCTTCATCTAAAAACTTATTTTTTGGGAGCAAAGATACAGATTAAAGCCGAAATTAGGTTACTTTTGGCTTCTCATTTATGCAGTGCGATATGATGACTTTACAAGAGATAAACAAGACATATAACCGGATTATTGGTTTATTAGATGCCAAGGAGCTGAAAGAGGCCTTCGAGCAGATCCAGAGCTTGATCGCTGGCATCCGCGATTACTCGTTCATGGATCAGCTGAACGAGTTACAAGATACCTATAAATATATGTTACGCTATCGGATGGAGGGTGCCAAAGATCCCATGGAGGATCAGATCTACCATAACTTGATCGCCTCCGCCTACCTGTTAGCGGATCAAGTGCGAAACAGGGCTTTGGATGTTGAATCGCCTATAACCTACTACAGTCAACGTCGCACCTTGCGGAAGCAACGACTTCTCTCCTATGCGCAATTGCATGCGGAGTTGGTAGAAATGGCAGCTTGCCTATCGGAAACGAAAGGTACATCCGCAGAGGCCAATCGGAGAATAGAGGTAACCCTGGTACAACTCTTCAACAAAGTTTGGACAGCCGATCCGCTGAACACGGAAGAGGTAGTTGCCTTGCAAGCCATCCTGCGTGACAAACAGCTTCCCTTCGAGGTAGCCTGCCAACTCATATCCGCCTTATTGCTGGCCTTACAAGCCTCATTCGACATGGCCAAACTGTCACTACTGTTTGATGCAGCAGCACAAAGCCAGGAGGAGATTCGATGCAGAGCCTTGATTTGCTTACTATTGACATTGGCCTATTATCGCAAGCGGACAGCCAATTATCCGGAAATAGACCGCCGATTAGCTGCCTTAGCTGACCTTATCCCTGGATTTACCAGCTTGCTTCGACAGATCACCTTACGCTTTATCTTAGCCCGTGAGACCGAGAAGATCAATCAAAAATTACAAAACGAGATCTTACCTCAGTTATTGAAGAATAACCCGATCCTCAACCAGAAGATCAAAGCGGACGAGATTTCACCGGAGCTATTCAGTGAGGGGATGAACCCAGAATGGGAGGCCTATTTATCGAATCAACAGACGGAGAAACAGATGGAAGCGTTTGCCGAGATGCAACGAGAAGGAGCCGATTTGATGCACTCCTCTTTCGTACACCTCAAGCATTACCCCTTCTTCCGAGAGGTGAGCAATTGGTTTTTGCCGTTTAGGCTCTCTCATACCGCTATTCAAGCCATCCTTGACGGAGAAGATAAAGCGACAACCCTGCTGAATCTCCTCACGCAGAACAAGAATATCTGTAATTCCGACAAATATTCGCTCTACCTCAGCATGACAGACATTCCCAAGCAGATGCGTCAACTGATGAGCCAAAAGCTGGGCGATGAAATGATTGGCCTCATAAATGAGACCACTGTCAACCTGCAATCCCCTCAGAAACAGCGAGAGCAGATCATTAGCCAATATATCCAAGATCTGTATCGCTTTTTCAAGCTCTACCCCGGTCATTTGGATTTCGAGGATGTCTTTACCTACCCATTGGATTTCCATAACTTAGCTCTCTTGCAGCCCTACATGGCCGACAAAGAGACATTGAATGCCATTGGGGAATCATACCTGCGGAAAAACTATTTCGCGGATGCATTAGCCGTTTTCGATCAGCTAAGCGAAATCGACGAGGAGAATGGCGAGCTCTTCCAGAAAAAAGGGTATTGTAAACAGATGATGGGGCAAATCGAAGAGGCCTTACAAGCCTATTTGCGGGCCGATCTGACCCACTCAGACAGTAAATGGCTCAATCGACGCATCGCCTCTTGCTATCGCAACCTGAAGCAACCCGAAAAGGCACTCGTCTATTATCGACGTTTGGAGGCGAAACAGCCAGACGACATGAACTTGCAGATCAATATCGGCCATTGTTACCTGGAATTAAGGAATTTCACTGAAGCACTCAAATACTTCTATAAGGTAGATTATTTAGACAATCAATCCACCAAAGCTTGGCGGCCGATTGCCTGGTGTAGTTTCCTCACCGGTAAATACGATCAAGCACGCAACTACTATCGTAAGATATTGGCTAACAAGC
Source organism: uncultured Parabacteroides sp. (assembly GCA_946055095.1). Lineage (GTDB taxonomy): Bacteria > Bacteroidota > Bacteroidia > Bacteroidales > Tannerellaceae > Parabacteroides. The sequence goes on from CAMGEM010000025.1 coordinate 3,117, forward strand.
CTACCACACAAGATTACTTGAACGCCGGCCATACGGAATGGGCCCTGCAGCAGTTGAAACAGGCTGTCCATTATTATGTAGAGGCTGTCCGATGTGAACAGGGGCATTTCGACCGCTTCTTAGAGGCCTTCGGGCAAGACATCCCAGACTTGAAACAGGCCGGAATAGAGGAAGAGGAGATTCCTTTGATGCTGGATCAAGTGCGCTATACGTACACCGATTGAAACGATAAGAGGGGATGACCTGATCAGGCCATCCCCTCTTTTAGTGCTGCTCCCAACACTTTATTCTTTGCGATTGTAGCTTGAAACTCCTTCAAGTAGAAAGGCTCAAAATAGGCCACATCCTCAAATCGTTTCTCAGCAAAAGCCTGCGCAGAAAGCGATGCCATCTCCGCGGCTAATGGATAGATATCCGGTAGAAAATAGGCATTGGTATCCGTAATAACCGACTGACATTTAGCGGATCCGTCGCCGAAGAAACAAACTTTCCCCTCAGACAGGTAGTTCGCGTAGGTCTGCGCATCCACAACGTCTGCCATAGCGGCACGAACAGGTTGAAGCGATGCGTCAAAGAGTGCCGCATAGACCTCCATACGACGAGCATCAATCATCGCGCAATACCGGTAGTCCGTGGCCCCATTCATCTTACGCAAAGCCGTAGCAGCCAAAAGCGAAAGGGTAGGCACACTGATCAATGGAATGCCCGCACCGAAGCACAATCCCTTAGCCACCGATACGCCGATACGCAATCCCGTGTAAGATCCAGGACCACTACTGACCGCCACTGCCTCTATCTGTCGGCCTTGCTCCTTTGTCCACTGCATGGCCTTCTCCACATATACACCTAATAAAGAGGCATGTGAAGGGCCCTCAAACGAGTGCTGCTCAAAAAGGATCTCATCACCATCTGTCAAAGCAGCCGAGCAAACAGCGGTAGAAGTCTCTATATTCAATATCAATGCCATAATATCCTATTTTTGTACGCGCCGCGAAGATAGTGGAAAGATCCGACGAATCCAAAGGTAGTAGCCCGTGAGAGGAAGCGTGGCACCTATCAATGCGGAAAGGAAAGTCAGCAAACGGGTGATGGCTCCTCCCCAACTGCCTACATGCCAGGTATAGATCCAACCATGCAGCTTCGTGGAGCGGGGTTGATCCGCATAAGACTTGCTGTCGGTCAGTTTCCCACTGCGTGTATCAAAGGTGAAGGTATCTCCCGCACGCAGGCTGTTGCGTCCCTTGGGAACGACACTGGCCGTACCGGCTCCCAACGTGATCTGTCGATAACCGGGATGGCTATCCGCCAATGTCTCATAGACTTCCTGCCAATGGGCATAGGGAGAATGGTGCGACCGATGGCCTCCACGTCCTTGGCGACCCTCGCCCCTCGCACGATCACGACGGCTATTCTCTCCTTGACTGCCTTGGCTACCACCTCCATGACCATGACCGCCCTCCGAAGAGGCCTCTACTCCAAAAAGGCTGTAAAAGCCTGTGCGATACCAGCCGAACGACCAGGTCAATCCTGTCAACGACATCGCTAACAGCAAAATCGTGGCATAAATGCCTCCCGCCACATGCAGGTCGTGCCAGAAACGAGGCCAACCCTTCGTGAAAGAGATAGTGAGACTCTTTGTCAAAGGCTTACGTCGGTTGGTTAGCCACATCAAGATTCCTGTGAGCAGGATGATTACCAATAGCAACGTGCTGAGACCCACCAGAAACTTACCGACTGACATGCCTCCACTGGCCGATTGTGCCGAACCCATCAGCCAACGATGCAGACGAAACATCGCATCGAAGAAGGGCAACCGCACGTTGCCCCCCTTCACCTCTCCTGTATATTGATCCACATACAGGGAGGCACGACGGGGTTGTGAGAGGCTCACTTGATAGGCTCGCTGCGCATCGGGCGAGATAGTCACCCCCGTGATGGAGGTGCCTTCTGGCAGGGTTGCTGCCACGGCCTCCATCAACTCCTCCATGGGCAGCGGTACCTCTTTCACCGTCTGCACGAAGTAGAGATCCGGTCGGCACCACTCCGTGATCTCTTTTTCATACACCAACATGGCTCCCGAGAAACAGATCAAGGTGATTAAGATGCCGAAAGGAACGGAGAGCCAAAGATGGATTTTCCGAAATAGTTTTTTCATCGTTTACCTCTATTATTGTGTAACGTTGTTTATTTCGCCCTGAGCAATCCCAACGCACCGATCTCATCCGCCTCTACGGTCAAGCCAGCGGTAGCGGTTGCCGTCTTGGGATCTATCTTATAGATCGTCGGCTTCGCCCCATCAGTCGTGACAACCGTGGTGTAGCAGCACCCATTCTCGTTGTAAGGTGATTTGCTGAACGATGAGATCACATCCGGATCAGGCAGGCCGTTCACGTAAGTAAACTCCTTGCTATCCCCCTTGAAGATGGCCATCCGGGTCGTGCCCTTTCCCTGCACATTCAAACCTGCGGTGTACATCTGCAACAGGAAGTAATCCTCCGTGATATGCCAGCAGCGATACACCGGATTACCGTTGGAGGCTGCCTCGATATCAAACGCCCCATAGCTGCTGTCAAACTCGCTCGCACCCGCCTTGATGCGTGCCACGCCAGAGTTGAGCGTTGTTTGTTGACGAGCGTCGCTGTTGCTCTTGGCGAACGAGGGAGAGAACACATAGACATCGCCATTATCAGCTGCCCAAATGGTCTGGTAGTAAGCTGAGCGCATACGTCCTGCCGCCCAACTGATCTGATCGGTCTTGATCAAGGTTGGATTGGTGAAGGAGTCATCCTCAAAGACAGCCACCCAACACTCATTGGGATATTGCGTGTTGGTCAACGTGCCAGCCTCATACTGTCCACCACCGCTACCACCGCTTTCGGTAGATACTAAATCCTCATTGCCCGGCAAGACACCACCTGCAGCTACGCCATAGGGTGAGAGTCCTAAAGGCACGACGGCGGTATAGATTTTCCCATTGGCCTCTAATAATCCGCTGAACATCACCCGCTCCTTATTACCCAAGAAATCCTCGGAGATCAGCGTCTTCGTGCCTGTAGTCTCCGCATCCACGTCGATGATGGAGAAATGAATGCCGTAAGCCGCATTGCCGGCCGCATCTTTCGTATCGGTAGCCGAAGAGGCATCCGCAGCGATGATCTTGTTGCCATAGATACCGTATGTCGTAAAGTTGAGGATGTTATACTCTTTCGCACGCTGACGGATATTGCCCTCCTCATCCAAGTAATAAGCCGCTGTCGTACCCGCAGAGCCATAGTTATAGGCCAACCGATAAAGGTAATCGTTTCCGAAGAAGATCCAGGTTGTAGCCGAGGTGTAATCGGTCTCGAAGCCATTGCCAATAGTGGTTACCGAACCGCTCTCCAACGAAGGAGAGGTCACTAAATAGGCCGCTGTACCGCTGGCTCCCGCCGTTTGGCTGGCAATCACGTAAGCTGATGCCTTCTCCACCACACTGGGTTGTTCTGGGTCAGGCGTTGGTGAAGGTGTGGGATTCACAATAGGATCGTCGTCTGAGCACGCTGACAAAAGCGCACAGAGCGAGAGGGCAGCTACCGCCCCAAATTTCATTTTCATCATACAAACTTGTTTTAAATCTATGTTTATTACTCATTATATATACTGCACTATACGAGGGGGGAGCACTCAATGCCGACGGCCTCCTCCCCCATGTCCACCGCTACGGCGATTGTTACGCCCAGCGGCATTCGCCTTGCTACCTAAGAGCACCCGGACCTTCGCGTAATAGGCTCTTCCCGCCTTTTGCAAGCTGAAATTGTCGTAGAGCTTCGCATCGGTCAGGTTCCGGCACTCGATCGAGAAGTTGTAACGTCCCTGTCGCAAGCTGTAAGAGAGACTCAAATTGTGCGAGAACTGAGTCGGCACCATCTCCTTGCTATCTTTCAAGCCCAAACTCTCCGAATAGAGCGGAAAGCTATGCTGATAATAGTTGTCGTAAGTTAAGCTCAACTGGTTCCCTTTCGCCAAGCAATTGTTCCAATAGAAGGAGATGTCTGAATTGGCGAACATATAGGGTTGGTTAGGGATGCGATCTTTGTAGGTCAAGTTGGCCTGCTCCGAACCGGCGTTGAGCGTCTTCACATTGTCACGCACGTCGAGGTGTGAAAAGTTGCCTCCCAAGCTCACCCACTCCCCGTAGGTATAGCGTACCGACAGGGTGTAGCCCTCAGTCTTCACCTTGCCATGGTTCTGATAAGAGGCGTAACTCTTGTTGCCGGTATAGGTACCGATGCGACGCTGGATGTAATCGGTCGTGTTGCGATAGATCAAGCTACCCTCCGCATAGAGACCATGAACGCCCCACTTGTTGTTGTAGCTCAGGTTCAGATTGATGTTATCGCTCTTCTCTGGTTTCAAGCCGATGGAACCTAACTCCAAATCCTCGTCACCAAACAGCTCCTCGTTGGTCGGAAGACGGAAAGCCCGCTCGTAGGAGAGCTTTGCTTGGAGCCCCTTCAACACGAAATAGGTACCCGCCACACCATAGCCCAACGAACTGGTGGTATTGGTCAGCAACACATAGTCGGTCGATCCGCTGGCCGAAGTAGATACCGGACCTGAGTTGTATTGATTGTAGTATTTCCCGAAAAGCGACAGGTTCCACCGCTCCGTCGGCATCAACATATAAGACAATCCAGAGATGTTCTTACGAGTCAGCTTGGCAAAAGCATCCGCCTCTGAGAAGGTGGTGCCTGGTGTCGGTGTATTCTCCCGATGAAAGCTGTTGAAGACATGATTGAACACGAAGCTATGCGCAGTGCCTATACGGTATTTCATCGTGAGGGTCGCATTCCAATTGTCGTTGTCCGAGCGACGATCCTGATAGGCTTGCTCACCAAGCGTACCGTTTTGGTATTTGGATTGCCCCAGCCAGTTGTAACGGTAGGCAGCGGTATCGACATTGTGGGTCATGTTGCGGTTGTAGTTGGCTGTCAGCGTGAGGTCGAGCCCACGAGTGAACAGGTTACGTTTCGTATATTCCAACGAGGGCATCAGCGAATGCCCCTTGCGATGCTTCTGGCCAAAGACCACCTTTTGCACCACACCGGTCTGAATCTCTTTGTACATGTGCGAATAGTTGAAACCAAAGACCAACCGATCGGCCCATGTCTTATCCACCACACCGATCTTACCGATCACCGCCTCGTTGTGGTAGGCATCGTTGAAACGCTGCACATGCTCCTCCACGGAGGTATCGAGCATCGTCGTGCCATCGGCATTGAACTGCTCCACCGGGGTATCCACCCAATAGCTGTTATCCGAATAGTTCTGGAAAGCATTGACCTCGAAAAGCAGGCCGTTCGCTCCCGTATAGGAGAAGTTGGCATACGATTTATGCGTATTGAAGGATCCATACGAATAGGAGGCATCGAGCGACCAACCCTTGGGATGCTTGCTGGTCACGATATTGATCACACCTCCTAACGCATCCGTACCGAAACCTACCGGTACCACACCTTTATACACCTCGATGCGCTCCGCATAGTTGATGGGGATATTATTCAACCCAAAGGCCTCTCCCACTCCCTCCTGCGGCACACCATCGATGAAGATCTTCACATGCTTACCGGTGAAACCATCCAGCATCATCGACATATCCGATCCGACACCACCCGACTCACGCAACTTCAATCCAGGTGTACGGGCTAATGCCTCGCTTAAGTTCTTGGTGGAGTTTTGTAGGTTCTCCGTACCAATCGCCACAGCATTGAAAGCCGATCGGTTCACCCGGCTTACGCCGTTAGCCATAATCACCACCTCGTCCAATTGCACCTCTGAGTCGGACAGTACGATGTTCATCTTCTGTCGCTCGCCCACCAACTGGATCGGTTTCTCCACCGTCTCGTAGCCTACCGCCGAGACCACCAACGTATAGTCTCCCTCCGGAGCGACCAAGTGATACAATCCCTCTTCGTTGGTCGCACAACCGTAGTTTGTTCCTTTCAGATAAACGGTGGCAAACGGTACCTCTTCTTTCTCTTTAGTGATGATTTTACCAGACAGGGCAGGGCTCTTTTTCTGTGCGAAAGCAGTGATGAAAACCCATAAAAATAGACTAATTATTCCAATAATTCTTTTGTTCATTATTTTCTTTTCCTCTTTTCTACTCGGCTGCAAAGGTACTGTCACCCCACCTTCCGCACAATACCTACAAATAGGTATTTTGCCTTTTCAAGATTACTATAATTCAGTTATTCAGTATTTTAACAGTATCATTCCTATATCGTCCAAACCCTATTACCGCCAACCATACATTCACCACCAAAAAGCATCTATTCGCCACCAAAAAGAACAAAGTAGGAGCGAACTATTATCTCTACTCATTACATTTGGACGTTTTTTCGTAGGGATCTATAAAGATCTTGCGGTGAACTAAATAAAAATGAATATGAAAAAATCAATTATTATAGTAGCAGCGATGCTATTGAGTTTAAGTAATGTCTGCGCACAGCAACGCGGAGGCGGTCGTCAGCAGATGAGTGTTGAGGAACAGGTGAGCAACTTGAAAAAGGAGTTGAGCTTGACCGACGAGCAAACGAAACAGGTCACGGCGCTCTACACCGATTTCCAAAAGAAGATGCAAACGGGTGATCGCGAGCAGATGCGTACTGAGCGAGACAAACTGAACTCACAAATAGAGAGCCTGTTGACCGATGAGCAAAAAACCTCTTTCCAGAAAATCAAGACACAGGGTCGTGGAGGTGCCGGTCGCAGACAAAGACAAAATTAATTGAAAAGGAGCATTTGTTCTCCTATGGTAAAAACTCCTAATGAAATTGCCCGGCTCGATAGATGAGTCGGGCAATTTTTTCTCTTTACTTGACAGTGAAAGCCGCATCCCAGAAGCCCGTGTCATACACATTCACCGACTCATCAAAGATCTCCACCGGGTTGTGATCCGCACCAGGCACGATCGTAAAGCTATGCGGTATCTGCAACGCCTCCAACAGCTCATGGAACCGCTGCGTGATGTGACGACCGTTCTCCTCATAGAGCCGATCCCGATTGCCTACAAACATACGAATCTTCATGCCGCTTTGAATGATGTGACGGGCATGTTGGCATGCGAACACCTGTGGATGCCAAGCGTCGAAATAGATCTTGGAATAGGGATTGTTCACATCGCCAAACGTACATTCCAACGCCCGTTGCAACGGCTCCTCATCCCAATTGACCACCGCACCCGCTACACTGCTGGCCGCACAGAACAGGTCGGGATGCTTAAACGCCAACATCAACGTGCCACGGCCACCCATCGAGAAGCCCTCGATGCCACGTCCCTCACGCGTAGCGATCGTACGGTAGTGACTATCTATATAAGGAATCAAATCGTCGATCATCACATCCTCGATCGGGCCAGAGGTCACTTTCGGATCAGTTACGTTGGCATTGATATACCAACCGATCGGTAACGCCTGCGGACAGACAATGATCACCGGCTTCATCTTACCTGTTTGGATAGCCGCATCCACCTTGCGGATCATCCAACGTCCCTCACGCTGGTTGCCACTGCCTCCATGCAGGTAATAGATTACCGGGTAACGCTCCGTAGATTCGGCGTATTTAGGCGGGAGATAAACCAAGCAGCTGCCCAAGGTATTTTCCCCACGGCTGTTAGTCGGATAGGTAACGTATTGACAACCCTCCGGCACCTCAGTCACCGGATCCACCCAATCGGTCTTGCCCGTCATTTGCGACAGCACCTGCTCGGAGCGTAAGTAGCGCAGGAAGGGCTTGATCTGATCGCTCACGATCAATGTCGCTCCTTGGCGAATCAACGTGCCCCATACTACTTCCGGATCATCACCTCTACGCTGATCCACATGGCTACCCGCCAAACCTTGCTGTTGGGTGTTCAAGCAGACACGTGCCTTGCCTTTCAATTTGGCGTAAGCCTCTGGCAAGAGCGGGTTGGCATCATCGGCATAGTGCAGCTCCACCGCCACCGGCTTAGCTGCCAAAGCCTTGTCTATCTTCGCCAACGCATCCTGCTGCCCTAAGTCCACTACTGGGATATACATCCATCCGGCATCGGGAGCCTGCTCCCCAGTGAAGATCAACAGCTCTTCTGCCTCTGCCTCTTTCGCTATCTGTTGCGCCTCAGCCAAATAGGCATCCGACGAGATAGCCAACAAGATCTTTCCCTTGGCAAAATCCAGCGCCTCACGCAGGGTCGGTATGCGCTGCAAATCCTCTGGCCCTTGGTATTCACGAACCGTGAGCTGACGCAGCTCCGCCAAGGTCATATCCTTCACGGCCCCCTTACCCGTCGTCACTCGCTCGACCGTCGGGTCGGAGAAACAAACCAACTGCCCATCCTTGGTTTTCTGCAACTGCAGGGTAGCGATCTTTGCCCCCTTCTCCACCGCTTTCTGGATAGCATGAAGGGAGTTTTCGCAGGTGCCGTGCCAATCGCCCCAATGAGCGACCACCATCACCTCCTTACCTGCTGGATTCAACAGCTCCGCATGGATGGAATCAGCCCGCGAGGAACGACGTTGCTCAAAGAGCCAATCGCGAATGCCAGCGATGCGATAAGCCACCGGCCAAGTAGCCATGTGCTCCTTTGCAGGACCGCCAAACTCCGAGCTCTTCACCGTACCTAACTTGAAATGGACAAAACGGATGTTCGCATCTTCCGCCCGCAGTTTCGCCACGTCCTCCGCATAGGCATCGGTCAGATGGCTACCATCCCACTGTGCCTCGGCGATCTTCGCACCAGCTGCCTCCCAAGCCTTGCAGCCCTCCTGCATACCGGGATAGGCCTTCGGATCTCCCTCAGCCACCACGATCCACATCGGTTTCTTGGCGAACTTATAGAACTCTTTCGTGTCCCACTGGCAGGCCACCAGATAGGAGGCTGCGAACATATCCGGACGGGCGATGTTGGTAGAGAGGGCGAACATACCACCCATCGACTGCCCCGTGTTGTAGAGGCGATCCCGATCAATCGAGTAATCGTTGCACAGCTGATCAATCAGCTCAAACAGGGAGAGCGCTTGGTCGCTATCCGCATCCGTCAGGATACGGGCATACTGCGGCGCTAAAACAAAGCAGGGATGCTTTGCCTGATCCTCGGGCGAGGCAAAACTGATGGCCCCCGTTCCTTGCAGCAAAGTGGTCTTCACATCCTCACTCAAAGGACCAGCATCGTGCACAAACAACACCAAGGGATAACGCTTGGCGGGATCATACCCTTCGGGAATGAAGAGGTTATACTTCACCTCCACCCCATTGCTACCCGTGTAGGTGCGTTGTTCAAACTTCTCGGCCACCTCCCGAATCAGCTGTTTCTCCGCATCGCTGTAGCAATCCGACTCCAGCGCAGTCTTGGCTGGCTGTCTATTCGGGGCCCCAGGCCCACGTTGCTCAGTTTGGTTGGCTGCCGGTGGAGCCATTCGTGTGTTGTTGGAGTTGTTTTGGGCTTGCGCAAAGCCGAGGAGTCCTACCAGAACCATCATAAGAACTGTTCTTCTTTTCATAATACTATAGAGATCAAAAATGTGTTTCCCACCGTGGTTTCAACGCAACAAAGGTAAAAAAGAAATTCTATTAGGCTATACTCCCTGTAAAAGATTCAAGCATGCTTGATAATTTGGGTGTCCAATGTGCGTTTTTTCATAGACTTGCGATTTTTTAACAAGACAAGTGGGCGGAATCAAGGTCAAATAACAGCTGTAAGCCAATGTTAATTTCTATCTTTGCGAAAATTTTACAGACAAGGCATGTTACAATCAATGACCGGCTTCGGAAAGGTAACGGTTGAATTACCTTCCAAAAAAGTAACTATTGAGATCAAGGCATTGAACAGCAAGCAGCTTGATCTCTCCACTCGTATTCCCTCCATATACCGGGAGAACGAGATGGAAGTACGTAATCTCCTCTTACAGCAATTAGAAAGAGGAAAAGTTGACTTTAGTATCTATATTGAATACATTGGCAAGGAGGTTCCCACACAGATCAATGCGGCGGCTATAGAGAATTATTATCTGCAAATCAAAACAATCGCTGAGCAGTTACATCTTCCGGAACCTACGGATTGGTTCCAGTCGTTGTTACGTCTGCCAGACGCTATTCATACCGAACAGCCTGAGGCAGATGAGACCGAATGGGAGACCGTGAAGGCAGCTATCGAAGAGGCCATCCAGCATCTTCGTGACTTCCGCATCCAGGAGGGCGCCATGCTGCAAAAACTGTTTGAGCAGAAGATCGCCAACATCGCCCGCCTGCTGAAAGAGGTGGAGGTCTATGAACCTGAGCGTGTGGCCAAGATCAAGGCACGCATTCTCGACAACCTGCAAAAGGTAGCCGAGCAGGATTACGACAAGAACCGTTTCGAGCAGGAAATGATCTACTATATCGAGAAATTAGACATCAATGAGGAGAAAACTCGGTTGGATAACCACCTCAAGTATTTCCTCTCTACGATGGAGAACGGCCATGGTCAAGGGAAAAAGTTAGGCTTTATCGCTCAAGAGATGGGAAGAGAGATCAACACGTTAGGCTCTAAGAGCAACCATGCGGAGATGCAAAAGATCGTCGTTCAGATGAAAGACGAATTGGAGCAGATCAAGGAGCAAGTCTTAAATGTACTATAATATATTAAGGTAAGCTATGGCAGGCAAATTGATCATTTTCTCAGCGCCTTCGGGATCTGGCAAATCGACCATCATCAACTATTTGTTACAGCAATCGCTGCGCTTGCGCTTCTCTATCTCCGCCACCAGCCGTGCGCCACGGGGCACGGAGAAAAACGGTGTGGAATATTATTTCCTTACGCCGGAAGCGTTTAAGGCACGCATCGCCAAAGGTGATTTCTTAGAATACGAGGAGGTTTATACCGATAAGTTTTATGGCACGCTGAAGAGCGAGGTGGAGCGCATCCTCAACGAAGGAGACAACGTGATCTTCGACGTAGATGTAGTGGGCGGCTGCAACATCAAACGCTTTTATGGTGATCGGGCACTCTCCGTATTCATTCAACCACCCAGCATCGAGGAGTTGCGCAAACGACTGGTCGGACGAGGCACAGACACCCCAGAAGTGATCGAGAGCCGCATCGCGAAAGCGGAGTATGAATTGAGCTTCGCAGACAAATTTGACACGGTCGTGATCAATGACGATCTGGAGACAGCCAAGGCAAAAGCCTTACAGGTCATCCAGGCCTTTTTAGCGAAATAAAAGCGATGGGGACGAAGATAGGCATCTTCAGTGGTTCTTTCAATCCGATCCACATCGGTCATTTGGCCTTAGCCAATTGGCTTTGCGCTTACGAGGAATTGGACGAGGTGTGGTTTGTCATCACACCTCATAATCCTTTGAAGCAGAAAGAGCAATTGATGGATGACAACTTACGTTTAGAAATGGCACAAGCAGCCATTCAAGGCTACCCTAAATTCAAGGTGAGCGATGTGGAATTTCACCTGCCTCAACCCTCCTACTCCATTGACACCCTTCGAGCCTTGCATCAAGCTCATCCCGATAAATCGTTCTATTTCATCATTGGGGCAGACAACTGGCAACTTTTTCCCCGTTGGAAGGCTCATGAAGAGATCTTACGAGATTACAAGCTGTTGATCTATCCCCGTAAAGGATATACGATCTCCATTCCGGACGCTTGCCCGAATGTCCATACAGCCAATGCCCCTTTGCTGGAGATCTCCTCGACTTTCATTCGAGAGGCTCATGCCGCAGGCAAGGATGTACGTTTTTTCCTGCCCGAAGGGGTGAGACCCTACTTCTATTAATCCCATTCTTTCAAACTTATTCAACGGGAAACTACCCATTTGCAGTTAGGCAATCGAAATATTTTGTATTTTTGCGCCGATTATACAAAATATTGGCATAATGAATCTATTAGAACTGAGCGAACAGGAAATCATCCGACGCAATAGTATGAACCAACTGCGTCAAATGGGGATAGAGCCTTATCCCGCAGCCGAGTATGCAACCAACGCATTTTCCAAAGAGATAAAAGCATCCTTCAAAGACGAGGATGCGCCACGAACCGTGCGTATCGCAGGTCGTATCATGAGCCGACGCATCATGGGTAAAGCCTCTTTCATGGAGTTGCAAGACTCAGAAGGCCGCATTCAGGTCTATATCTCACGTGATGATATTTGCCCGGAAGAGAACAAGGATCTTTACAATGTCGTATTCAAGAAATTGCTGGATATTGGTGATTTCGTAGGTATCGAGGGATTCGTGTTCCGCACACAGATGGGCGAGATTTCCGTACATGCCCAGACACTGACCGTCCTCTCCAAGTCTTTACGTCCATTGCCAATCGTAAAATACAAGGATGGCGTAGCCTATGACGGATTCAACGATCCGGAGTTGCGCTACCGTGGTCGTTATATTGACTTAGTGGTGAACGACGGCGTAAAAGATATTTTCTTGAAACGCGCCAAGGTGATCAAGACCATGCGTAACGCATTGGATGAGGCCGGTTATACGGAGGTGGAGACACCTATCCTGCAATCCATTCCGGGAGGTGCCAGCGCACGCCCGTTCATTACGCACCATAACTCTTTGGACATTGATCTTTATCTGCGTATCGCCACAGAGCTCTATCTGAAGCGTCTGATTGTGGGTGGTTTTGAGGGTGTCTATGAGATTGGCAAAAACTTCCGCAACGAGGGTATGGATCGTACGCACAACCCCGAGTTCACCTGTATGGAGCTTTATGTCCAGTATAAGGACTATAACTGGATGATGCGTTTCACCGAGCAGTTGCTGGAGCGTATCTGCATCGCCGTGAATGGCACGAGCGAGAGCGTGGTAGATGGTCAAACCATTAGCTTCAAGGCCCCCTACCGCCGTTTACCGATCTTGGAGGCTATCCAGGAAAAGACAGGCTACGACTTGACAGGCAAGAGCGAGGAGGAGATTCGTGAGATCTGCAAGGCCCTGAAACTGGAGATCGACGACACCATGGGTAAAGGCAAGTTGATCGACGAGATCTTTGGTGAGTTCTGCGAAGGCACCTTCATTCAGCCGACATTCATCATCGACTATCCGGTTGAGATGAGCCCGCTGACCAAGATGCACCGTAGCAAACCGGGATTGACAGAGCGCTTCGAGTTGATGGTCAACGGTAAGGAGTTAGCTAACGCTTATAGTGAGTTGAACGACCCGATCGACCAAGAGGAGCGTTTCAAGGAGCAGTTAAGACTGAGCGAGAAGGGAGACGACGAGGCGATGTTCATCGACCAAGATTTCTTGAAAGCGTTGCAATATGGTATGCCTCCTACGTCAGGCATTGGTATCGGTATTGACCGTTTGGTGATGTTGATGACCGGCCAAACCACGATCCAAGAGGTGCTCCTCTTCCCGCAGATGCGTCCAGAGAAGACCGTAAAGCGTGATGCCACGGAGAAATATACCGCTGTAGGTGTCGCTGCGGAGTGGGTTCCGGCTTTGCAAAAAGCGGGCTACTTGACCGTAGAGTCATTGAAAGAGGCCAATCCGAATAAACTCAGACAAGCGTTGTGCGAGCTGAATAAAAAATACAAGCTGGAGTTGACCAATCCCTCCGTAGAGGAGATTGAAGGTTGGATCAACCATTGCAATCAATAAAAACCGGCAAACATGAATTTACCGGGTCAAATAGCAGTCATGGGAGGTGGTAGCTGGGCTACCGCCTTAGCCAAGATTGTGCTATCTACACAGGAGCGTATCCATTGGTACATGCGTAGGCCGGAACAGATCGAGGCGTTTCAGCAACTGGAGCATAACCCCAGTTACCTGACGTCTGTCCGCTTCGATACCTCTCGTATCCAGTTCTATTCCGACATCAATCGAGCCATCGAGGAATCAGATACCTTGATCTTCGCCACGCCTTCCCCTTTCTTGAAGCAGCACCTTCAAAAGGTGCGGACTTCCCTGAAGGAGAAGTTCATCATCTCAGCCATCAAAGGTATTGTGCCGGATGAGAACCTGCTGATCACAGACTATTTCACGCAGTATCATGGGGTACCCGCTTCGCAAATTGCCATTATCGGAGGGCCTTGCCACGCGGAAGAGATCGCCTTAGAGCGTCTCTCCTATATCACGTTGGCATGCCCTGATCTGAAACATGCTCAAGCGATCGCTCCGGTTTTCCGCAATAACTACTTAAAGAACAGTGTCAGCCAAGATGTGGTTGGCATCGAATATGCGGCTGTCTTGAAGAATGTCTATGCCATCGCCGCCGGTATCTGCCACGGCATGAAGTTTGGAGACAATTTCTTGGCGGTCTTTATCTCCAATGCGATCGACGAGATGCGTCGCTTTGTCGATGCCGTTCATGGGTTGGAGCGTGCCATCACCGATTCGGCTTACTTAGGTGACCTGTTGGTGACTGCCTACTCTCGATTCAGTCGCAACCGTACCTTTGGTACCATGATTGGTAAAGGCTATTCCATCAAGACCGCACAAATCGAGATGGAGATGATCGCAGAGGGTTATTATGGAACAAAATGTATGCACGAGATCAACGAACGGTACAAAGTGCACATGCCGATTCTTGATGCGATGTATAGCATTTTGTATGAACGTCAATCGCCGTTCACTGTGATTCGTCAATTAACAGAAACGTTTAAATAAATAAGGATATGAAAAACATTGGTTTAAACATCGAAAAGGCCCTGGGTACAGTCTCTAAGGAGCAGGTGAATGCCCTCGCGCCGAAAGCAATGGAAAGCATTGCTACATTAGAGAATGGTACAGGTGCTGGCAACGACTTCTTGGGTTGGTTGCATCTCCCGACAGCGATCAGCGAGGCTGAGTTGGCTGAGATCGAGGAGACTGCTAACGTGTTGCGTGCACGTTGCGAGGTTGTGGTAGCCGTTGGTATTGGCGGTAGCTACTTAGGTACGAAGGCAGTGGTTGAGGCATTGAACAATAGCTTCGACTGGTTGCAAACAGCGCGTAAGAATCCGGTGATTGTATATGCCGGCAATAACATTGGCGAGGACTATCTCTATGAGTTGAGCGCTATGTTGCAAGGCAAGCAATTCGGTATCATCAATATTTCTAAGTCTGGTACGACCACTGAGCCCGCTTTGGCTTTCCGTATCTTGAAGAAACAACTGGAGGATGCTGTTGGTAAAGAGGAGGCTAAGCACCGTATCGTAGCTATCACAGATGCCAAGAAGGGTGCTTTGCGTACGTTGGCTAACCAAGAGGGTTACAAGACATTCGTAATTCCCGACAACGTAGGTGGTCGTTTCTCTGTCTTGACACCGGTAGGCTTGCTGCCGATCGCTGTAGCAGGTATCAGCATCCGTGACTTGGTAGCAGGTGCCGTTTCTATGGAGAAGGCAACAGCAGGTGAGGTTCCGTTTGAGGAGAACTTGGCCGCTATCTATGCCGCTACACGTAACGCACTTTATCAGAGTGGTAAGAAAATCGAGATCTTGGCAAACTTCCATCCGAAGTTGCACTTCATCGCTGAGTGGTGGAAACAGCTCTACGGCGAGAGCGAGGGTAAGGATGGCAAGGGTATCTTCCCGGCTTCCGTAGATTTGACAACCGACTTGCACTCTATGGGTCA
>CAMGEM010000026.1 GCA_946055095.1 uncultured Parabacteroides sp.
GGGATTGGGTGGGATTATGGCTTACTTTGCGCATCAAACAATCAAGGAATCTCCTAATAGCTAAGATTAAACAGTATGAAGCATTTTTTGAAGCTAATCGTGGGGTTGGCTCTTTGCCTGAACGAGGCAACAGAGGCGCAACCCTCCGCTCATGCGGAATGGAAAGCACAGTGGATCAACACGGAACAATGCCAGAGTGCCACCAATACCTGGCTGATCTATCGTAAACGGGCAGAAGTGGCGAGCGTGCCGAAACAGGTGATTGCTCGCATCGCCGCTGACACGAAATATTGGCTCTGGATCAACGACAAAATGGTGGTTTTCGAGGGTGGCTTGAAGCGAGGTCCCTCCCCTTGTGATACCTACTATGACAAGGTAGATATCGCTCCCTATCTACAACAGGGCGAGAACACCATAGCCGTATTGCTGTGGCATTTCGGAAAAGATGGGTTCAGCCATGTGAACAGTGGCAAGGCCGCCCTGCTGTTTGAGGCGAGTGCTCCTGGCATAGAGATCGCATCCGATGCAAGTTGGGAGTGCGCCGTGTATGGTGCTTACCAAGACACAGAGGCTCCACATCCCAACTTCCGCCTGCCGGAAAGCAATATCCGCTTCGATGCTCGCTTGGCTAAGGAGGGATGGAACCGAAGTGATTTCAAAGGGAACCTGCCGAAAGCCGCTGTGCGCTACCGAGCCAACGAGGGACCAATGGGCAAATTGATCGAACGCCCTATCCCGCTTTGGAAAGACTATGGTTTGCGTGCTTACACTAACCAGCGACGGGCGCAGACGGGCGACACCCTTTTCTGCCGCTTACCCTACAATGCGCAAGTGACTCCCTACCTGAAGGTGAAGGCTCCTGCTGGCAGGCGCATCGAGATGTTGACGGATAACTACGAGGGAGGCAGTGAGCGGAATGTGCGTGCGGAATACATCACCCGGGAAGGCGTTCAGGAGTATGAGAGCTTGGGCTGGATGAATGGCCATGAGGTGTGCTATGTGCTGCCGGCCGATGTGGAGGTGTTAGAGGTGAAATATCGAGAGACGGGCTACGACGCAGACTTTACAGGGACCTTCCATTGTGATGATCCGTTCTATAACGAACTGTGGCAGCGGGCGGCTCGCACGCTCTACATCACCATGCGTGACACCTACATGGATTGCCCGGACAGGGAGCGGGCGCAATGGTGGGGTGACGAGGTGAACGAACTGGGCGAGACCTTCTATGCGCTCTCTCCTTCCGCACAGCGATTGGCGGTGAAAGGCATCCATGAGTTGATGAACTGGCAGCGGGCGGATGGTACGCTATTTGCTCCTGTTCCTGCGGGTAATTGGGGAACGGAACTTCCTTTGCAAATGTTGGCCTCCGTGGGATGGTATGGCTTCTATACGCAGTATTATTACAGTGGCGACAGCAGCTTCGTAGCGCCGATCTATGATCGCCTGCACCGCTACCTGCATGAGGTATGGCAGGTGGATGCGAGCGGCTTACCTATCGAGCGTCAAGGCGGTTGGAGCTGGGGAGACTGGGGCGAGCATGTGGATATGGGCGTGCTGACCACCTGTTGGTATTACTTGGCATTGAAGGCCGAGCGGGCTTTCGCCTTGCAGTTAGGCAAACAGGCGGACGCAGAGGAGGATGCCGCCATGATGCGCACGATCGAGCGTTGCTTCGACACCAAGTATTGGACAGGCACGGCGTTTCGAGCTCCCGGCTATCGGGGCGAGACCGACGACCGGGCGCAGGCCATGGCGGTGGTGTCCGGCTTAGCGACTAAAGATAAATATAAGGCGTTGACACAGGTGTTGCAGGTGGAGCGACACGCCAGCCCTTATATGGAGAAATATGTGTTGGAGGCACTCTTTCAGATGGGCGAGGCTGACCTTGCCTTGCAACGGATGAAAGAGCGTTACGGCCGAATGTTAGACTACTCGGATTACACGACGCTATTCGAGGGTTGGGGCATCGGCGAAGAGGGTTTTGGCGGAGGTACGATCAATCATGCCTGGAGCGGTGGCCCCTTGACACTATTGAGCCAGCGGGTGTGTGGCATTACACCTACCTCCCCGGGGTTCCGTACCTTCCGTGTCGCTCCGCAGCTTGGAAAGTTGCAGGAGGCATCTGCTACGGTCGATACGCATTATGGATTGATCAAGACGACAGTGAAACGAGTGGGTAAACGGCTAAAAATCGCTCTTACCGTGCCAGAGGGGACACGGGCGGAAGTGCTCTTTCCCAATGGTGCCCGCCATTGGGTGGAAGCGGGCACACATCTGTTAGACTAAGTAGGTCTCTATCCAACGCTTTGTAGAGGGAAGGTGGAGACTAATACTCATCCACCTTCTGCTCTTTCCGGAATCGATCCAATTGGGCTTGCAGGCGATCCCTGACTGAGGCGTATTTAGCATCCTCGTAGAGGTTATGCAGCTCGTTGGGATCATTCTGGAGATCATACAGCTCATTGGCATTGATGGCTGCATCTTTTTCGTTGGCCTCTCCATAGAAATGGATGAGCTTATAGCGTGCGTCTCTGACACCGTCGTGACGGCGCACACGATGGATCGCCGGATAGTCGTAATAATGGTAGTAGAGGTACTCTCGCCAGTCATCGGGTGTCTCCCCACCGAAAAGCGGCACCAAGGAGCGACCGACCATCTGCTCCGGTTTCTCGATGCCGGCCAAGGCTAAATAGGTCGGGGCGTAGTCGATGTTCTGCACCAGGGCTTGACACTCACTGCCCGCCTTGATCTGCTGGGGATAGCGGATGATCAACGGTGTGCGGAAAGACTCCTCATACATGAAACGCTTGTCGAACCACCCATGCTCACCCATATAAAAACCTTGGTCAGAGGTATAGACAATCACGGTATTGTCCATCAATCCCTCTTTCTCCAAATAGGCGAGCAGACGTCCTACCTCGTCGTCGATCGACTTGATGCAACGTAAGTAGTCTTTGATGTAGCGTTGGTATTTCCATTTCACCAACTCCTCTCCTTGTAGCTTCTGGGCAATGAATTGCTCGTTGCGAGGCTTATAAGAAGTGATCCACGCTTCTCGTTGTTCCGGGGTCATGCGGTCGAGAGAGGCATTCCATCCACGGATATTCCACTCCTTCTCGTAGGCCGGTTGCGTCTTCAGCTCATCCACTTTCAGGTCATAGATCAGCGTCATGTTCTGCTCGATCCGCATCTCTTGCGTGTGAGCCGCCTCTGAGCGGGTGGCATAATCGTCGTTGAAAGTCTCTGGATAGGGGAACTCGATCTCCTCATAGAGATCCATGTATTTCAGGTCGGGCATCCAATTGCGATGGGGAGCCTTATGGTGTACCAGCAGGCAGAAGGGTTTCTCTGGATCTCGCTGTTGCAAGAACTCGATAGCGTGATCGGTGGTCAAGGTGGTCGCATAGCCCTCCTCCTTGACATACTCCCCATGGCTATCCGGACTCTTGAAAGCCGGGTTGTAGTAATCGCCTTGGTCGTTAAGCACATGGTAGTAGTCGAAGCCTTTGGGTTCGCATTGCATGTGCCATTTGCCAACAACACCGGTCTGGTAGCCATGTTCCCGTAAGATTTCAGAGAAGAAAACCTTGGTCGTGTCGATGCCTTTCCCTAATTGGCGCTGACCATTCTGGTGGCTGTAAAGACCGGTCATCAGACAGGCTCGGCTGGGTGTGGAAAGTGAGTTCTCTACGAAGGCTTGCCGAAACAGCATACCCTCGGCAGCCAATCTGTCGATGTTCGGCGTAGGAGCCAAACGTCCCAAAGCGTGACCATAGGCACTGATCGTTTGAAAGGAATGATCATCCGTCATGATGTGGATGATGTTGAGCGGTTTCTGAGTGGATGGCTCTTGACTATTCGTGCAGGCACCTAACCACAGTGCGGATGCCATGAAGGCAAAGGATGTAATGTCTTGTTTCATGATAAATCGGTTTGGCGACAAAGATAACCAAAAAGGCAGCAATCGCTGCCTTTTTGGAATACTTAAACTTTACTGCGGTTTGGCGACATATTTCATCAACCAGGCATCTTCCTCATAAAGCAAGTGGAGGATGTTCTCTTGCGCAGAGTAACTATGGCTCTCATAGGGGAGCAAAACCAATCGGCTCGTGCCACCATGCCCTTTGATCGCCGCAAAGAGGCGCTCACTCTGGATGGGGAAGGTTCCTGTGTTGTTGTCGGCATCACCATGGATCAACAGCAGGGCTCCGCTCAGCTTGTCGGCATACATAAAGGGCGACATCGCATTGTAGATCTGCGGGATCTCCCAGTAGGTACGGGTCTCCGTCTGGAAACCGAAGGGGGTCAAGGTGCGGTTGTAGGCACCACTACGAGCGATACCAGCTTTAAACAGGTGGGTATGCGTCAGCAGATTGGCCGTCATGAAACCGCCATAAGAGTGTCCACCTACCGCCAAGCGGGTGGTGTCGCCCACGCCCAGGTCATAGATGGCTTTAGCCGCCGCCTCGGCATTCATCGTCAGCTGATGGATGAAGTCATCGTTCGGCTCCGCGCCATTCACACCGACAATCGGCATCTCCACATTCTCCATGACCGCAAAGCCACGGGTCACCCAGAAGACCGGCGAACGATAGTTGATGATGGTGAAGAGGTATTTCGAGCCACGCACCTTGGCGGCATCATCGGCGTTGCGGTATTCACGGGGATAGGCCCACATCAATACGGGTAGGCGACCATCTTTCTCCTTGTCATAGCCAACCGGTGTGTAGAGGGTCGCTGTCAGGTCCAATCCGTCCGCTCGCTTGTAAGCGATTTTCTCCACCTTCATCCCCTCTAATTGCGGATAGGGATTGGGGAAGTTGGTCAAAGCCTCGCTCCGTTTCCGCTTCACATCTCGCTGGAAATAGTTGATCGGCTCATTGGTCGATTGGCGGGCGGTGATCAATTGCAGCTTCACCGGATCAAGCACGTCGAGGATGGTCTCATAGTAGGGAGCCTCGCAGCGCCACAGGATGGTGTTTGTCTTTTTCTTCAGGTCGTAGCGACTCAAATAGGGCATGTCTCCCTCGGGGGATCCACCCGGAGCGATCATCAGCAGCTCGCTGTGCTGCTTGTTGGTATAGACCACGGACTCGTGGTATTGATTGCTACGCTTGTAGGGACGGCCCGGATCGGCGTAGTTGTCATCCGTAGAGACATCGAAGATCGTTTGCAAACCTTTTTCCGGTTGTAAGGGAACGAAAGAGGAGATCTTCATCCGGCGGGTAGCCCGTGAGTTCTCCGTCACCAAGGCAAACTGATCGTCACACCAGTCGATGGAGCGGCAGCGGAATGGAGTCTTTACCACCAGTTGCTTCTCGCCTGTGAAGGGAGCTTGCCACTGATAGACCGCATCCATATAATCCACTTTATGCTTGCGCGGATTGCCCTCGTCTTGTGCCTCGATCCAATAGAGGGTAGCGGGTTCGTCAGCACGCCAACCGAAGTTGCGGGGATAGGGATTGGCCGTGTCGTAGCCCATGATGTCGGCTGTCATGGGTTGTCGGTTGATTTCCTTCACCACCTTGCCATCGAGATCGAGCACCTCTACCCGTTTGGGGAAAGAGTTGCGAGGCACGATGTAGGAATAGGGCTTCTCGATGGTCGTCGTGAGCAGCAGGGATTTGTCGGGCGAAAGCCGAGTCTGGAGATAGATGGCCGGTTTGCCCAACTCGGTCTCTTTGTTCGGCTCTACCTTCACTAATTGCGCAGTGAAGAGGTAGTCAAACAGTTGCTCGTCATAGGGGCTCTTCAACAGGTCTTGATAGGTGCGGGCGGCAGCAGCTTTGCCTTCGCTCACTTGGATGACAGGTCCCGAGGGAGCGGCTGGCGGAAGCGGCATCTCCCCGATTCCTTGGGGTACAGCCGGAACAATCAAGACAGAATCGTTCACCCAATTGGCCCGGATAGCCGGACTGGCCCCACGCAACGGACCTGGCTGGGAGGCGGTGCGGTTCATCTTTCGGCGGCTGATCTGTTTAGCCTGCTTATCGGCCACGTTGACCATCCAAAGGTAGAGGCCGTCTGATTCCCGAAGGATCAAGGCCACCCGTGATGATCCAGGAGCCCATTCGGCTTCGAGAATGTTGACGTTGGCGGGAAGTCCCTCGATTTCATAGGTCTGTTTGGTAGCGATGTGCAACAGGCGCACGCCGGAGTAGCCTTCCCGTCGGCTGGGACCGAAAATGTCGGTCACCCGTGTGCCTCCTAACTTATATTCTGGTTTGGCCAACTCCTCTACGCTCAAAAAAGGAACGTCGTCCAGTTCGAGCAACCATTTGCCATCCCCGCTGACCAATACGCTGGGTGGCATTTTCGCTAAAGCGATCTCCTTGATCGCTTTGGGTGGTTCTTTGTAACTCATATCTTGGGCCAGTCCTTTTGTCAAACTGGCCGCCATAAGTAGGGCTGTTGTGAATAAAATGTGCTTCATAATTTAATTTGTATGCTATAAGTGCTGCAAAAGTAGGGATTTTTGTGATACTTTGTGAGACGGAGAAAAGAATGTTTACCTTTGCCGCCGTTATAGATAAGAATCAGAGAAGATGGTAAAGCAATCGGGAAATCTTTTGGTTGTTGACGATAACAAGGCCGTGCTGGAGGCGGTGCGTCTCCTGTTGCGTCCCTTCTTTACGGAGGTAGTGGCACTGAACTCTCCCGTCACCCTACCCGAACAGTTGCGGGCGAAGGCATGGCGAGTGGTGTTGTTAGACATGAACTTCAAGGCGGGCATCAACAGTGGTGGCGAAGGACTTTATTGGTTGCATCGCATCAAGGAGATGTGCCCGGAGCTGCCCGTGGTGCTTTTCACAGCCTATGCGGACATCGACTTGGCGGTGCGAGGCATCAAGGAGGGGGCGGCGGATTTTGTGGTGAAGCCCTACGACAACCAGAAGTTGGTCGATACACTCTTGGCGGCTGCTGAGGCCAAAAGTGCAGGGAAAACCGTTGCCCCAAAGCCGTCATCGAGAAGCACCCACACGATGTACTGGGGCGAGAGTCCGGCGATGCAGTCGCTGCGTCAGTTAGTGGAGAAGGTGGCGAAGACCGAGGCGAACGTCTTGATCACCGGCGAGAATGGTACGGGTAAGGAGTTGTTGGCAAGAGCGATCCATGCGGGATCTACTCATAGCGACAAAGCGTTAGTCACGGTGGATATGGGTGCCTTGACCGAGAGCCTTTTCGAGAGCGAGCTGTTCGGCCATGTAAAAGGGGCTTTCACCGATGCCCATGCCGATCGGACGGGTAAGTTCGTCGCAGCCAACGGCAGCACACTCTTTCTCGACGAGATTGGCAACCTGCCCTATCACCTGCAGGCCAAGCTGCTGACCGCCCTGCAAAGCCGCAGCGTCACCCCCGTGGGTGGCAACCACCCGATTCCTATTCAGGTGCGCCTCATCACGGCTACCAACCGTGATTTGCAGAAGATGGTCGCTGAGGGCAGTTTCCGGGAGGATCTGCTCTATCGCATCAACACCATCCACCTCCACTTGCCCGCTCTTCGGGAGCGCAAGGAGGACATCGTGCCGTTGGCGCTCCGTTTCATGGCCCATTTCAGTGAGCACTATGAGAAACCATTGCCTCGCCTCAGTGAAGCTGCCGCCAGGAGGTTGCAGGAGTTGCCTTGGGCGGGGAATATCCGTGAACTGGAACATGTGATCGAAAAGGCGATCATCCTCAACGAGGCTGACGAGCTAACCGAAGAGTTCCTTCCCGTTCCTGCTCCGATCGCTCCTGCCTCCACTTTGCACGAGGAGCAGACCATCACCTTGGAGGCGATGGAGATCCAACTGATCCGACGCACCATCCGGCAATGCGAAGGCAACCTCTCGGCGGTGGCAGCCCAGTTGGGCATCACCCGCCAAACCTTATATAATAAGATGAAACGCTATGGCCTTTGATCGTCTCTCCGAACGGTTGCCACAAGGCTGCTTACTGACCGCTGCCCTGTTAGTGGCGGCTATGGTGGGGTATGGCTTTGCTGCCTATCTTCCAATCGGTCGCGATGACTTGGGGAAGGGATGGGGACAACTACTCCTCTTGGGATGTCTCTTGTGCCTGCTTATTGCTTGGCGTCTGCTTAAACGGCAACGACGTGCCGACCGCCAGATCCAACAGCTCCTACAAGCGGTCGAGAATGACGACACCGCCTTTCGTTTTCCCGAGACGACCGGCTCTGCTGCGGATCGTTCGCTGCATCAAAACCTCAACCGCATCCGTGCGCTCTTGGCTGAGGCGAAGCAGAACACCATCCAACAGGAGAAATACTACTCCCTGATCTTAGAGACGGTACACACCGGCGTGCTGGTCGTGGGCGATGAGGGGACGATCTATCAATACAACCACGAGGCCCTGCGCCTCTTGGAGCGGGAGGTGCTGACCCATCTGGATCAACTGAAGGCGAATGATCCCCTCTTGGCGCAACGCTTGCGGGAGGCACGGGCGGGAGAGACCTTCCAAATCGCTTGCCATCTCCCGAAGGAGCAGCGGCAACTACAGGTGCGGGTGAGCGAGATCTTCTTGCGAGGGAATCACCGGCGCATCCTTACCTTCAACGATATTCATACGGAGTTAGACGAGCGGGAGATGGACACCTGGATCCGACTGATCCGGGTCTTGACGCACGAGATCATGAACAGCGTCACCCCAATCGCCTCCCTCAGCGAGACCTTGCTGCCCTTGGTGCGCACCGAGTGCCATTCGGCGGAGATTTCCGAAGGGTTGGAGGCCATCCGTCACAGCAGCAAGGGGCTGTTGACCTTCGTGGAGAACTACCGACACTTCACCCGCATTCCGACGCCGCAACCCGCACTCTTCTACGTGAAGCCCTTTCTGACCCATGCCTTGAAGGTGGCCGAGCATCAGGTCAATGCGGCCTCCTCGATCACCTTTCGGTTACAGGTGGAGCCGGAAGACCTGTTGCTCTATGCGGATGAGGCACTGATCACGCAGGTGGTGACCAACCTACTGAAGAACGCCGAGGAGGCCCTGATCGGTCAGCCACAGGGAGAGATACGGGTGTGCGCCTATGCCGACAGCCAAGAGGCCATCTACATCGAGATTGCCAACAATGGCCCCACCATCCCGCCGGAGGTAGTCGACAACCTCTTTATCCCCTTCTTCACGACCAAGGCCGAGGGCAGTGGCATTGGGCTGAGTCTCTCCCGCCAGCTCATGCGTCTCTCCGGGGGAAGCCTCACGCTGCTCTCCGCCTCGCCCGTCACCTTCCGGATGAAGTTTGTCTAATTCTTAGACAGTCACTGTCTATTTTTTTGACACTCGGCGATGAACACTAAAGTTAGTTCCTTCTGAAAGAGAATACATTAACGGTTTTGGCACGGTTTTAGTACGCTCTTTGACAGAGAAACTTTAAAATCATTAGATGAATGAAACAATTACATTATGTTTTCAAGCTATTGCTACGCGACAAGGGCGGAAACCTGATCAAGGTGATCTCCTTGGGGTTGGGATTGGCGATGAGCATCCTGCTCTTCTCGCGAGTGGTGTATGAACAAAGTTTTGACACCTGCTTCAAGGAGTATGACCGGATCTATCAGCTTTGGGAGATTTTCACGATTGGTGGAGAGCGGAGGGGCCCATTTGAGACGAACATGGGGCCTACGGCGGGGGCGTTGCTGACCAACTTCCCGGAGGAGGTAGAGGCGGCCACCAGTACCTTTCGTGGTTGGAGTGATCCCTTCTATCGGGGAGATAAACGCTTCACGGATCTGAATATCTTGATTGCTGATTCGCTCTTCTTCCAAACGATGGGTATCGAGGTGCTGCGAGGCGATGCGGTCAGCGAGCTGCAACAGGTGGATGTAGCCTTCCTCAGTGCCTCCACCGCCAAGCGGATCTTTGGCGAGGAGGATCCGATCGGGCAGCACATCAGCTATAACCAACGCTATGACCTCACGGTGCGAGGTATCTTCGCCGATGTGCCGGACAACACGACGGTCCATCCGGCGGTGGTGGTTTCGTTTCCGACTATGTGGTCACGGAAACTGGGCAACTACTCCTGGCAGGGCGGTGACTCCTACTATTCCTATGCCCGCCTGCGGCCAGGTGTGGACGTGGAGCGGCTCAACCAACGCTATGACGAGCTGGTCCATACCAAATACCTCTCCAAATTACCAGAAGGGATGAACTGGGTCACTTATGTCGCTCCGCTGCGGGATACCTATCGCAACTATCCAGAGGTAAAACGGATGCGTACGACCCTCTCGATCATGGGCTTCGCCATCCTCTTTATCGCAGCTCTCAACTATGCGTTGATTGCCATCGCCTCGCTCTCCCGACGGGCAAAGATGATCGGTGTACACAAATGCAGTGGGGCCAGCAGCGCACGCATCTTCGGGATGTTCCTGCTCGAAACGGCTATTCTGATCAGTTTGGCCTTACTCTTTATGCGGGTGTTGCTCTATGATTTTCAAGACTTCGTGGAGGAGACCGCCTCTACCTCGTTGGAGAATCTGTTCGCTTGGGAGCGGATGTGGGTGCCAGCCCTTACGGTAGGACTGCTCTTCCTGATCGGTGGTGTGATCCCCGGTCGGCTGTTTGCCCAAATACCCGTGTCGCAGGTGTTCCGCCGCTATACGGAGGGGAAGAAGGGCTGGAAGCGGCCGCTGCTCTGTGTGCAGTTTGCCGGAGTGGCCTTTATCAGTGGCTTGATGGTGATGGTGGCGGCGCAATACCACTACGTGATGAACAAGGACATGGGCTTCTCGACGGAGCGGATCGCCATCAATTCCTGGTTGAAGTTCTTCTCTCAACCGAATGAGGCGGACAACCTCCGGGTTTTCTTTCGGAATTTGCCCTATGTGGAGGAGGTTACTGGTTCCTTGAATGACCCGTTTGACGGTTATAGCGGTGCCGTGGTGGAAGATGGCAGTCAATCCAATATGCACACACAATACGATCGACTTTCGGAGAACTACTTTGCACTGATGGGGATGACTCTGTTGGAGGGGCGACCCATGCGAGAGCCGGATGAAGCTGTTGTGAACGAGACCTTCGTGGAGAAGAAACGATGGGGCAACGAGGCTATCGGTAAGGTATTCAAAGCCGATGGAGAGACCTACAAAGTGGTGGGTGTGATGAAGGACTTTGTGGTCGGCGGCTTCTACGAACCTCCTTATCCCTTCGTGGCCATTACGTATGGTCCGAATATAATAGGCCCCACGCTTTCGGTCAAGCTGAAAGAGCCCTTCGCCGAGAACTTAGCGAAGCTGAACCAGGAGATGCAGACAGCCTATCCAGATCTGTATATCAACTTCCAATCCTTGGAGGCCAAGAAGGAGAAGTTCTACAAGTCGGTACGCATCTTCCGCAATGCGGCGACGGTGGCGAGCATCGTGATGTTCTTCGTGATGCTGATGGGACTGATTGGCTACACGGCGGATGAGGTGCAACGGCGCAGCAAGGAGATCGCGATCCGCAAGGTGAATGGAGCGGAAGCGATGGATATCCTGCGGTTGTTGACCCGCGATGTCTTGGTGGTAGCGCTGCCCTCCGTCTTGGTCGGTGTAGGCATTGCCGCCTATGTGAATGCCCTTTGGGTGGATAGTTTCACTGAGAAGGTGTCTGTCAGCTGGGCGGCTTACGGCTTGGTGGCCATCGTGAACGTAGCGATGATTGTGGGTTGTGTGCTTTGGAAGAGCTGGCACATCGCCAACGAGAATCCGACAGTCAGCCTCAAGAACGAATGAGGCAACCGAGTGTATTAATCTCAAAATTCAAAACTTAAAATTTAAAAGTGAATATGTCGAATATTATTGAACTGAAACAAATAGAGAGAATCTTCCGAATGACGGAAGTAGAAACCGTTGCCTTGAGCAACGTCAACATGGAAGTCTCCGAAGGGGAGTTTGTCGCCATCATGGGACCTTCCGGTTGTGGCAAATCCACACTGCTGAACATCTTAGGCCTCTTAGACAACCCGACGAGGGGCTCCTACCGCCTAATGGGACAGGAGGTGGCCAACCTGCGCGAGAAGGAGCGCAATGCCATCCGCAAGGGACAGATTGGCTTCGTCTTCCAGAGCTTCAACTTGATCGACGAGCTGAACGTCTATGAGAACGTGGAGTTGCCGTTGACCTACCTGAATGTCTCGGCGGCTGAGCGCAAACAGCGAGTGGAGGAGATGCTGAGCCGTATGAACATGGGGCATCGCGCCAAGCACCTTCCCCAGCAGCTCTCCGGAGGTCAGCAGCAGCGTGTGGCGATCGCCCGGGCGTTGGTCACCAACCCGAAGTTGATCCTTGCCGATGAGCCGACCGGTAATTTGGATTCCAAGAACGGCATCGAGGTGATGAGGCTCTTGACGGAGCTGAACCAGGAGGGGACAGCCATCGTGATGGTGACGCACTCGCAGCGGGACGCACAGTATGCCCACCGCACCATCCACCTCTTTGACGGTAGCATCGTGGCGATCACGGCAGGTGATAAGCCCCTTAGCGATAATTTTATCATCTGATGTTCATGCGTTATTTTGACACACCGCTATATTCTGCCCGTGCTCCTGCCCATAAACCCTCAAAATATGTACCTTTGCGGAGCAACCAAAAACGAGTGAGCAGATGAATGAGGCGGTATTACAAAAACTGAAGATCCTGGCGGAGTCGGCCAAGTATGATGTCTCTTGTGCGTCGAGCGGCACGACCCGCAAGCATAAGGCGGGGGAGATCGGCAGCGCAGCCGGTTGGGGCATCTGCCACAGCTTCGCCGCGGATGGCCGCTGCATCTCGCTCCTGAAGATCATGCTGACCAACTATTGCATCTACGACTGTGCCTATTGCATCAATCGCCGCAGCAACGACCTGCCCCGGGCTACCTTCTCCGTTAGCGAGTTAGTGGAACTGACCATCGAGTTTTATCGCCGCAACTACATCGAGGGGCTTTTCCTCAGCTCCGGGGTGGTGCGCAATCCCGATTACACGATGGAGCGGTTGGTACGGGTGGTCAAAGACCTGCGTACCGTGCACCGCTTCAATGGCTACATCCACATGAAGAGCATACCGGGATGCAGCCAGGAGCTGGTGGATGAGGCGGGGCGCTATGCCGACCGCCTGAGCGTCAACATCGAGATTCCCAATGAGCAGGGTTTGCGCACGCTGGCTCCCGACAAGAGCTACCAGAGCGTCTTCACCCCGATGCGCTTCATCCAGCAGGGGGTCTTGCGCAGCGCCGAGGAGCGGAAGCAATTTCGGTATGCCCCTCGTTTCGCCCCGGCGGGTCAAAGCACGCAGATGATCGTAGGAGCCACAGCTGACACGGATCAGACCATCCTGCGTCTCTCCTCCGCACTCTACCAACGTCCCTCCATGAAGCGGGTCTATTACTCCGGCTTCGTACCCGTGAATAGCTATGACAATCGTCTGCCCGCTTTGAAAACCCCGCCCTTGGTGCGTGAGCATCGGCTCTACCAGGCCGACTGGCTCTTGCGGTTCTATCAGTTCAAGGTGGATGAGTTGGTGGATGATGCCTTTCCTGATCTCGATTTAGAGGTCGATCCCAAGTTGGCTTGGGCCTTGCGCCACCCGGAGTATTTCCCGGTCGATGTCAACCGAGCCGATTATGAATGGCTGCTGCGTGTGCCCGGCATTGGCGTGAAGTCGGCGACGCTGATCGTGACCTCCCGCCGCTTTGCCCCCTTGGGCAGTGACCAACTAAAGAAGATGGGGGTGGTGATGAAAAAGGCTCGCTATTTCATCACCTGCCGGGAGCTTCCTAATCGCACGATCAACGAGATCCGTCCCGACCGCCTGCGCCAGCTGTTGACCACAGGTGAGGCTGGTCGCCAGCTTACCCTGCCTTTTGCCGCAGACGAATCCCGGGTATGAATCGAAAAGGATATGAGAGATGCGCTATTTTCGGTATGACAAAACATTTGAGGGGCTATTGACCGCTGTGTTCGATGCCTATGCCCGTCGGCAGTTCCCAGAGGGGCTGCTCAGCGAGGAAGAGCCTGCGCCACTGTTTGGAGAGGTGGCCTTGACTGTCGTGACCGATCCCGTGAAGGCGGATCGGGTATGGAAAGGGTTAGGCAGGCATATCTCTGCCTCAGCTTGCGCGGCGTTGACCTATGTCTGGCTCTCGGAGCAACCCGGCGTGGATGCACTACTCTTTCGCTACCTGCGTAAAGCGATTGATTCCCCACGTTCCATCGAGTTGAACTTTGGTGACCCAGATGTATTAGCCGTAAGTAAATGGTGGCGCAAAGTGAACAATGAGCGGGAGCGCACGATGCAATTCTTTCGCTTCCAAAAGGCGGCGGATGGCACCTATTTTGCGGCGGTCGCTCCGCTCTACAATGTGTTGCCCTTGGTGCTTCCCTATGCCACCGACCGCTTCGCCGATCAATGTTGGTTGCTCTACGACCTCAAGCGGAGCTATGGCTATTACTACGACAAGAAGGATACGTTGGAGGTTCGCTTCAACGATCCGGAAGGCCACTTGAAAGATGGGCTGCTTAGTCCCGACATCATGGACAAAGAGGAGCTCCTTTTCCAGCAGATGTGGAAAGCCTATTTCCAATCCATCGCCATCAAGGAGCGATTGAATCCCCGCCTACAACGGCAGCACATGCCCCAACGTTTCTGGGCCTATATGCCGGAGAAGCGGGGATGAGAGCTGATCAGACAGCCAATCCCTTCAAAAGAGGCAAGGCAATGCCATTAGTTGATAGTAGAGGGTGCGTGCGATGCGCTCATGCCCCTTGCTATTGGGATGCAAGCGATCGAAGCTGGGATCACGGAACAGCGGCAGATGCTCCTCGATCATCGGGTTCAAGCCACTCACAGCATTCAGGTCGATGACCGGGACACTCCATACGTTAGCCGCCTCTTTAACAGCCTGCACATAGTCGTCGATGTAGGCCCCACATTTGTTCTGATAACGCTCATCAGGCTGCACGTTGTCGTCGCTGAATTTGGCGTAAGCCCGATGGATCGGCGTTAGCAGTACGATCTGTTTCTCTGGGAAATGACTCTTTAGGTAATTCAACCCGATGTTGATACGTCCTCTGAAGGTGCTATCGCTCATCACTGGAGTTCGTTTGTTACGCAGGTAAAGTCGCTGGGGCTCACCTGTCGCCGCCATCACCTCCTCCTTCGTTTCAGTAAACCATTCGCCCAAAGGTACCCCGGCATTGAAATCATTGGTGCCCAGGAATACCAAGATGGCATCTACCTCCCCAGGATGAGCGGTTAAGAGTTGCTCTCCTTGATGGGGCACATCCTTCCATTCCCTTCCGCTCACGGCAGTCACGAAGGGAGTGATCTGAAGCCAATCGGCCAAGAATTCCCAATAAAGCTTCACACCCGGAATACAGTTTGGATCCGTGATCGAGTCTCCGATATAACCCACTTTTCTCCCTTGCCAAGCATGTGCAGGAAGAGGTTGTGCCCCTGCCTGATCACTCAGGCAGAGGGCTACTACGATAAATACGTATAAAAGTCGTTTCATGGTTCTTATGCTATTTCGTTTAGTTGTTCATTATTATTCATAGGAAGAGATGTTCAGCAGTTGTTTCATCTGGATCTGCTCAGCCTTCCGGGTGAAGAGATGCCTCAGTTCCTTTAGGGTCAGTTCCGACGTGGGTGCGAACGAGGAAGAGGCGACATAATCCAGCAGGCTCTTGTAGAACTGACGGGCCTCTGGCTTGTCTTGCACGGCTGCCAGATCGGCCATGCAGACCAACAGGTTCCCCTCGTCCACCTTGCACTCGAACAATAATCCCAACTTATGGTTACGCTCGATGTTGTCGATCACCTGTACGATGGGTTTTAAGCGCTCAGGCGTACCATCCATAATCAAGGGATAGCTCTGCTTCACGATCGGGAACCACTGCCAGTTGGTGTGAAACTCCGTGGGGAACTCCGCCAAGGCCGGATGCTTCTCGTCGATCAACAGCCCCATTGTGCCAGGCGACACAGGACGCCCTAATCCTTCACAGATACTCTTGAACATGCGATAGTTCCAATAGTCCGTCTGGAACAAGGCACCGACGGTCTGCTCCTTCAACTGTGTCTGATCAGGAAACCAAATCACCTTTTCTCCTCTCGATAAGGCCGCTTGGCAACTTGCCCAGTCGGTCGCCACCGTGACTCCCTCGGCAGGAGTCGGCATCACCTTTGCCGGATAGACCCACAATGGATAGTCGTTGCGATAGTCCGTCCCCGTTATACGCAGGGAGAGATTCACCTTCTCTGCCTGCTGCACGGCCTGCAGGGGTACTTCTATTTGTCCCACCGGACTCAATGCACCGGCTTTCGCCTCCAACGACCATTCGCCCTCAGCCAAGGTCGCTCCCTCGCTGTTCATCAGCATCCAGTTCATCGCTTTGCCGCTCAACGCCTGCTCAGTGTAGTTGGCCAGCTCCACCGTGCCTGTTAAAGTCTCGTCATTGGTCCAGCAGAAGCGGTCGGTACGGAACAGCGGCACCACCGCTGAACAGAACCGTCGCCACTCCTCCGGCGTGATCAGTCCCTTGCTCTCCATGAAGGCATCCAACATACCTACATAGGCGGAACCCTGCCCCGGATAATCTTGCAAGTCGAGCAGTTGGAAACCGCCCCAGTCTGGCGTGCGTAGGTTCATCTCGATATCTGCCCGATAAAGCAGGGCCGACCATTTGCCGGAGGCTTGGAAGAACTCCTCGGCCTGCATGCCCAGTCCGGCCTCTTCCAACCGTTGCTTGAACACCTCCATATTATAAGGTTTCAATACACCCCGGTATTTCTCCATCTCCTTATAGTTGGGATAGACCTGAAACTGCCCCGTCTCGTGGCTGATGATGGGTGCATCGCAAAGCGCATTCGCCCCTGAAAAATCCATCGTGGAGTTAGGATAGGTATGGTTCAAATAGCCCCCGTCGTAGGCATCGGCGAAAGAGAAGGAGGCACGGGTATGGGTGTTGAACTGCTGCGGCTCCTCCCGCCCTACCCGACAGGTCGTGAAGTAGTCGTCATCTGGATGCTTCCCACCAAAGCCTAACTCGTTGTTCGAGCCTGTGGCATAAAGATGTCGGTCATCCTCCCTCCGGAAGGTTCGCACCAGTTCGCCTAACGCCTCACGCCCCCACATCTCATTGCCCAAGGCAAACATCACGAAGGAGGCATGGTTGCCATAGGCCCGGTGTAGGTTGCGCCCCTCCTTCAACAGAAAGTCGATCAACTCAGTCTCCCCTGACTCGACACTTCCCCAGATAGGCAGCTCCGGTTGCAGGTAGATCCCCTCCATATCGGCCGCCTCAAAACAGGCTTCAGGAGGACACCAGGAATGGAAGCGATAGTGGTTGATGCCATATTGCTTAGCCACTTGGAAGTAATGCCGCCAACTATCCACATCCATGGCCGTATAGCCAGTCAGTGGAAAGACGCAAGCGTCGTGTTTTCCTCGCAGGAAGGTGGCGTGCCCATTGATGGTAAACCGCTTACCTTCCGCCTGAAAGTCTCGCAATCCGAAATCCGCTTGCTGCACGTCCTTTCCCTGCTCCGTCTCCAAAGAGAGAGTCAGGCGATAAAGAGCCGGGTGGAACTCGCTCCATAGCTGTGCCTCGTCGCCCAAGAGGAGTTCAAACTCCTGTTCCTCCTTTTGCCAATCGACGGGGATAGAGGCTACTTTCGTCTTGTGTTTCTGGTCACTGTTCCATGCCTCGGCGAAGAAAGAGAGCGTGCTCTCACCGGGTTGTCCCTCCCCTTGGCTCAAGGTCACCTTCGCACGTACCGACCGCCGCTTCACGTCTGGATAGAGACGAATAGAGGTGATATGTGTGAGCGGTGCCGCCTCCAAATAGAAGTCACCGATGATACCATTCCAATTGGTCTGCGTGGAAGGGGAGTAGGCATGAGAGGAGGTATAGACCTTCTCCGGCACAGAAATGGGGGCGTTATCTACGCAAATGGTCAGCTGATGCGCACCGGGTGTCAGCCATGGTGTCAGCTCGTAGCGTTGCGCCGTAGTGATGTCGTCAGAGCGTCCTACCTGCTGCCCATCCACCCATACAGTAGTTGGCTTCGTCCGTTCCATCACCAAGTAGATAGAGCGTCCGCTCCAATCGGCAGGAATGGTTACCTGCTTGCTATAGAGTGCCCGTCCCTCGAAACTATAGGCTCGGGAGAGGTAGGTTGTCTCCGTATGATTGTTATTGAGGAAGCCCTTCTTCCCCTCATCCGTTGTACCAGGCAGGAGGAGAGAGTCCGTGCAAACGGCGGACAGTTGTGCCGCCGAGATTTCCACCCGTGTAGTGTCTAATTGCAATCCCCACTTTCCCGCCAAGGAGAGCTGCTCCCGGGAGCTTTCTGCACCCGGTTCGCCGCAGGCCATGCAAAGTGCCAACCAGCCTGCTAAATTTAATAATGTAAAAGTCTTTTTCATGCGATGTGATTCCTGCTTGTAAAGGTGCAATAATGTTTTTATGTGTTGCAAAGATGCGCAAAATAAGCCATAATCCTCCTGATCC
>CAMGEM010000027.1 GCA_946055095.1 uncultured Parabacteroides sp.
AGTATGCCTAAAGAATCGTATCTTTGCCTCCAGAGAATCCGCAAAAAAGGAGTCAGAACTATGCATTGGAACCAACTTTTATCCGGCAAACGCTTCGGTTTGGAAGCGTATCACGAGCGTAAGCATGAACGCACCGATTTTCAACGGGATTATGACCGACTGATCTTCTCGTCGCCTTTCCGTCGGCTGCAAAACAAGACACAGGTCTTTCCGCTTCCAGGCAGCATCTTTGTGCACAACCGATTGACCCATAGCTTAGAGGTCTCTTGCGTGGGACGTTCGCTGGGCAATAATGTCTCAAAAGGATTGATGCGGAAATATCCGGAGGGTAGCATCAACTTCCCGGAGATTGGCTCCATTGTCTCTGCTGCTTGCTTGGCGCACGACATGGGGAATCCTCCTTTCGGCCATTCTGGTGAGCGGGCGATCTCTGCCTATTTCTCCGAGGGCAACGGACGGAAGTTGGAGCAGCTGGTGCGCGATGAGGGTGGACGCTGGGAGGACTTTGTCCATTTTGAGGGTAATGCCAATGCCATGCGTTTGCTCTCTCACCAATTCGTAGGGCGACGTAAGGGAGGCTTTGCCTTAACGTATAGTACGTTAGCTTCCATCGTGAAATATCCATACGCCTCTATCTATGCGGGAAAGAAGGGCAAGTTCGGCTTCTTCCAGTCGGAAGAGGAGAGCTATGTGCGGATTGCGGAGGAGTTGGGTATCGGGCGACAGCCGGAGGCCCCAGAAAAGTATTTGCGCTATCCGTTAGTCTATTTAGTGGAGGCGGCAGACGACATCTGCTATCAAGTGATGGATATAGAGGATGCCTGTAAACTCCACATCCTCACCACCGATGAGGCCATCAGTCTGTTATTGGGCTTCTTTGAGGGGGAGAAGTTGGCGCATATCCAGCGCACCATGACCATTGTCGATGACACCAACGAGCGCATTGCCTACCTACGCTCTTGCATCATTGGCCTGTTGGTGGAGGAGTGCTCACGGGTTTTCTTGGAAAACGAGGAGGCAATCTTGAATGGAAGCTATAACCAGCCGCTGATCGATTGCATCCAGCCTCATGCCAAGGCTGCCTACCAAACCTGTGCGGAGACCGCTTGCCGCAAAATCTACCGGGCGAAGGAGGTACTCGACGTGGAGTTGGCCGGTTATCACATCTTCAGCCATCTCATTGATGTCTTGATGGAGGCGGTGATGAATCAGGCACATGCCTATAGCAAGCTGTTGCTACAGCGCATCCCAGAGCAATACGACACACATGCTCCTTCCACTTACGGGAAAATCCAATGTGTACTCGACTATATTTCTGGAATGACGGATGTCTATGCGCTCGACCTTTATCGCAAAATTACGGGTATGAGTCTGCCTGCGGTTTAATACTCCTCTCGATACTTGCTCTCTGTGCGATCTTCCAGGATGTTGAGGTAACTTTTATAACGAGACTCGCTGATCACGCCCTCCTTGACTGCCTCCAAGACGGCGCATCCCGGCTCATGTCGATGGGTACAGTTGTTGAACCGGCAGTTAGCAGATTGTTGGAAAATCTCAGGGAAGTAGTGAGAGATCTCCGTGTCCTCCATCTCGATAGTACCAAATCCCTTGATCCCAGGGGTATCAATTAGGTAACCTCCTTCAGGCAGGGGAATCATCTCTGAGAAGGTGGTCGTGTGCATACCTTTGTTATGGTATTCTGAGATGTCACCGGTACGTAGGTTCACGCCTGGTATCAACTGGTTGATTAAGGTCGATTTACCCACTCCAGAGTGACCGGAAAGCAGGGTGATGCGATTTTTCAAATCTGCCTTTAGTGCATCCAGTCCCTCACCCTTCTTGGCGCAAAGCTTGGCACAGGGATAGCCGATCGCACTGTAGAGTTCGATTAAGGCCTCCATCTGCTTCACATCCTCTGGCAGATAACGGTCAATCTTATTGAATACCAATTTGACGGGCACACGATACGCCTCGGCGGTCGCCAAGAAGCGGTCGATAAAAATAGGGGTCGTGATTGGATAGTTCACCGTCACGATCAGCATCGCCTGGTCTAAGTTAGCGGCGATGATATGCGCTTGTTTAGAAAGGTTAGAGGCACGACGGATAATGTAGTTCTTACGATCCTCGATGGCTGAGATGAAAGCGGTTCCCTCCGCATTAATATCAATCACCACCCGATCGCCTACGGCAACCGGGTTGGTGCTTTTGATATCTTTCAGTCGGAAATTGCCCTTGATCTTACTTTCGATGTCACGTCCATCGTCTGTGCGGACAGTGTACCAACTGCCTGTATTCTTGATGACAAGTCCCTTCATGCCGTTGGATTAGACCGTCATGATTTCTTTCTCTTTGGCCGCATACAACTCATCCACCTTCTTGATATACTTGTCGTGGATCTTCTGCATGCTCGCCTCGGCGTCTTTCTCTACGTCCTCAGGCACACCGTCGCTCTTGATGCTCTTCTTCAAGGCCTCGATTGCGTCGCGACGTGCGTTACGGATGCTGACTTTTGCGCTCTCAGCCTCGCCCTTGCATTGTTTAGCCAATTGTTTACGGCGCTCCTCGGTCAACGGAGGAATACCTAAGCGGATCACCTCGCCATTGTTCTCCGGTGTGATACCAACAGGTGAATCCAAGATCGCCTTCTCGATGTCGCGGATGATCTTCTTCTCCCACGGGGTGATCATGATGGTACGGGCATCTGGAACGGTCACGGTAGCCACATTGGAAAGGGGTACCGGAGCACCGTAGTACATTACCTTGACGCAATCCAAAATCTTCGGATTGGCTTTGCCTGCCCGAATGCGAGACAGTTGCTCGTCTAAATAGTCAATGGCGAATGACATTTTCTCTTCGCCAGCCTGGATGATTTGCTTCGTATCAATCATAGAATTCAAATATTTGTTGCTGTAAAATTGTGCTCAAAAGTAGTAAAGATTTCCTACAAGACAAATAATTCACTCTTGAAAAGATAGCTTCCATACTAATCCGCAAGAATAATTCCGTACCTTTGCCTCAAATTATAAGAAGAAGCATGATATGAGAGCATACGAGGATTTGAAGATCGCAGTGGCCGGCACGGGTTATGTCGGTATGAGTATCGCAACGTTGCTGGCGCAGCATCATGAGGTGATTGCCGTGGATGTGGTTCCAGAGAAGGTGGAGAAGATTAACCAACGGATTTCACCTATTCAAGATGAGTATATCGAGCGTTATTTGGCAGAGAAGCCGTTACGTTTGACAGCTACGCTGGATGCTGAGGCTGCCTATAAGGAGGCTGATATCGTGGTGATTGCCGCCCCTACCAACTATGATCCAGTCAAGAACTTCTTTGATACGCATCATATTGAGGATGTGATCAACTTGGTGATCAAGGTGAACCCCGATGCCCTGATGGTGATCAAGTCAACGATTCCCGTGGGCTACACCCGGAGCCTTTATGTGAAATATGCCTTGAAGTTCCTCACAGATCCCGCCCTGAAAGGAAAGAAGTTCAACCTGCTCTTCTCGCCCGAGTTTCTGCGTGAGAGCAAGGCACTCTATGACAACCTCTATCCTTCCCGCATCATCGTGGGCTATCCGCGACTCATCCCTGCGGGAGAGGAGAAGCAATGGGAAGAAGAGAACGCCGCCATCAACGCCATTGGCAATCCGCAAGCGGCGGAGCAAGCGAGAACATTCGCCCACCTGTTGTTAGAAGGGGCTATCGGCCATGCGGCGGAGGGTGTCACCGCTCCCGCAGAGGAGAAGGGAATCCCTGTGCTCTTGATGGGCATGAAGGAGGCGGAGGCTGTGAAGTTGTTCGCCAACACCTATTTGGCATTGCGTGTCAGCTACTTCAATGAGTTAGATACCTATGCTGAGGTGAAAGGTTTGGATGCGCAAGCCATCATTCAAGGAGTAGGCTTGGATCCGCGTATTGGCACGCACTACAATAACCCCTCTTTTGGTTATGGCGGTTATTGCTTGCCGAAAGATACCAAGCAGTTGTTGGCTAACTATGCGGATGTGCCTCAAAACATGATGTCGGCGATTGTGGAGAGTAACCGTACCCGTAAGGATTTCATCGCGGATCAGGTGTTACACAAAGCCGGCTATTACAGCTATAGCGGACAGAACAACTTTGACCTGTCACATGAGAAGGAGTGCGTGATTGGTATCTATCGCTTGACCATGAAGAGCAATAGCGACAATTTCCGCCAGAGCGCTATCCAAGGTATCATGAAGCGTATCAAGGCTAAAGGTGCGACCGTGGTCATCTATGAGCCTACCTTGGAGGACGGCACCACTTTCTTTGGTAGCCGTGTCATCAATGATTTAGCTGCCTTCAAGGCATCGAGCCAAGCGATCATTGCGAACCGCTATGATGCTTGTCTCGACGACGTGAAGGATAAGGTCTATACACGCGATATTTTCCAGCGTGATTGATCACTGCAGGATTAAGTAGGTGGTGTAGCCGATGTAGCATGCTACTAAGGCTATACCCTCTATGCGAGTGATCGTGCGTTGCCGAAAGAAAAGCCCAAAGATAAAGAGCAGCAGGCAGGCTGCGATGTGCATCCCTAAGTCAAGGGAGGAGATCCCTTGGACAGGCATTGCTGTGATGCTGGCACTACAACCCAACACGAAGAATACGTTGAAGAGATTGGAGCCAATCACATTGCCGACGGCCATCTCTGGGTTCTTTTTCAAGGCAGCCACTACCGAGGTGGCCAACTCTGGTAAGGAGGTGCCTCCCGCTACCAAGGTCAAACCAATGACCGATTCACTGACTCCTAAGCTGCGGGCAATACCCGAAGCACCATCTACGAAACATTGTCCGCCATAGATTAACCCGGCCAATCCACCTATAATATATAAGGTAGAGCGTCCTACCGAAAGTGTGGGAATGGCTGTGTCTTCAGCTTGTCCGTTGTGGGCGATCGCAAAGGTGTACCCCATGAAGATGGCGAAGAAACAAAGTAGCAGCAACCCTTCACTGCGGCTCATACTATTGGCTGAAAGCCCGTTGATCAGCTGATCGTTGGCGCAGACAAACAAGACAATCGCCGCTAAGAGGCAAAGGGGGATCTCCTTGCTCAATGTGCCTTTAGAGATTTGTATGGGGACAATTGCTGCGGTGCAACCTACAATCATCAAGCAATTAAAGATATTGCTACCGATCACATTGCCAATGGCTAAACCTGCGCTACCCTTAAGGGCAGAAACCACGCTCACGGTCAACTCAGGTGCTGAGGTGCCGAAAGCGACAATGGTCAAACCGATCACTAAGGGAGAGATGTGGAAACGTTTAGCGACAGAGGCCGCTCCATCTGTCAAGGCATTGGCACCTATCAAGATAAGTGCCAATCCGATGATAAGCCATAGAAAATCCATCACTTAGAAAGGTAAGTCGTCTATGGGATTAGCTGGACCAAAGTCGGGAGCGGTCGGAGCGGCAGCGGGTATGGCATTATCGGGGGTTACACCGGCAGCAGGGGCAGCTGCTTGTGGACGCTCCACTTTCCATGCGTTGATGGAGGTGTACCAACGACCTTGATACTCACGGCTGTCGATGTCGATAGATACGGTCAGCTCCTCGCCAGGCTGGATAGCGGCTTGGGCGATCTTATCCGCACCGAAAATCTGGAAACAGATCTTTTTCGGATATTGATCGTGTGTCTCTAAGACATACTCTTGCTTTTTCCATTCGTTGCCTGCTCTGCTAATACCTCCTTGCTCCGGGAGGATTTGGATAATTTTTCCTTGAATTTCCATATTGATTATGTGAATTAATTAGATGCTGATTTAGGAGGGCGAAGGTACGGTTTTGTTCGGTTTTGGCCAACAAAATGGTCGCTCTTTTCGGGTCACTGTCTTGAGGCCATCTCAAAGGCATCTCGGAGGCCTATCAATTCCTCCTTGATCTGCTGAAGCCGATTGACCAATTCCGCTTGGCGGATAGCTCCCTCTCGGTTGTCTTTCAGCTTTTGCCGAGCACCCGCCAATTTCATGCCTTGCTCTTTGACCAAGTGATAGACTACCCGCACGTTGTCTATGTCCTCTTGTTTATAGTAGCGTGTACCGTTGCGGGTCTTGCGCGGTTGGATAATATCGAACTCCTTCTCCCAAAAGCGAAGGGTCGATTCATTCACGTTGAACAGTTGAGCCACCTCGCTGATGGAGAAATAGAGCTTCTGCGGTTTCTCTTTCTTGAGTACCATATCGTTTTCAGATTAATCCATTACCTGTCCATGGTTCTCTGCGATCTGGATCATGCGGTCATACTCTTCCGGTGTGAGATCCATGTAATAGTAGCGAGAGGGGTTGTCATTCTTGCCCCGTACAATCACCTCGTAATGGAGATGCGGGCCGGTCGATTTACCGGTGTTTCCTACTTCACCAATCACCTCGCCACGGGTCACCTTCTGACCTACCCGTTTCTTAAACTTATTGAGGT
This sequence comes from uncultured Parabacteroides sp., assembly GCA_946055095.1. Lineage (GTDB taxonomy): Bacteria > Bacteroidota > Bacteroidia > Bacteroidales > Tannerellaceae > Parabacteroides. Next base: position 6,440 of record CAMGEM010000027.1, read on the forward strand.
GCCCATAAAGGGTCTTGTAGCCATAGCCGTGGTCGATAATGAGACAGTTCCCATAGCCCTGTTTCCAGGCAGCGAAGGTCACGACTCCATTACCGGTCGCATAGATGTCCGTACCAATCTTGGCGGAGAAATCCATGCCTGAGTGGAAGCGTGGGGTACGGTAAATGGGGTCAATACGCATACCATAGCCGGAGGCGGTACTGCGGAGATCCTTGTTGGCAATCGGCTGGATAGCCGGGATACATTTGCTGCGTTCCTCTTGGTTCTTACCCAAGTTGATTAGCTCCTCCAATGAGTTGGATTGGATGTAGAGCTGCTTGCGCAACATATCCATCTTTTGTGTGGTAGCTACCACTAACTCAGGATTAGTCAGGCTCATCAGATGCTCATAGCGGTTGGTGCCTCCGAAGCCTGCCTTACGCACCGACTCAGGGATAGACTCCGCTTGGAAGATGGCCCGGTAGAGATTCTCATCACGTTGCTGTAAATCCTCCAGCACCTCCAACGCACTGTTGAGACGCAAGGAAAGCACCTCATATTGGGTTTGCAACAGCTTGTTTTCTTTGCGAAGCCGTTGAACCATAGGCGTATCGACCAAGTGCATCATCACGAAGAAAGTGATGACACCAAAGGCTACACCTGTGGTCAAATGGCGTAAGACTGCGAACAGGCGGTCTTTCACCGTGGGGAAAACACGCTCGTAATTGAGTGTGTTTGGGTTGAACAGGTAATATGTTTTACGACTTTTAAAAAGCTTCATCTGTAATTTTTGCTGTGAGAATGTGCGCAAAAATAATAATTATCAGTACTTTTGCAAATTGTTTTTCAGAATATTAACGAGAACTATAAAAATACATTATGTTGACAGCAAAAGAAATCCGTGAATCTTTTAAGGACTTCTTCGCCCAGAAGGGGCATACGATTGTTCCTTCCGCACCGATGGTAGTGAAAGGAGATCCTACATTGATGTTTACGAATGCAGGTATGAACCAATGGAAAGACATCATCCTTGGTACACATGAGCCTGAGCCCCGCCGCCGTGCGGATTCTCAAAAGTGCTTACGCGTGAGCGGAAAGCACAACGACCTGGAGGAGGTAGGTCATGATACGTACCACCACACGATGTTCGAGATGTTGGGTAATTGGAGCTTTGGCGATTACTTCAAGGAGGGCGCCATCGACATGGCTTGGGAGTACTTGGTGGATGTATTGCACCTTGACCCGGCTGATCTCTATGTGACCGTGTTTGAGGGATCGGCGGAGGAGAACCTGCAGCGTGACGATGAGGCTGCCGGCTACTGGTTGAAGCATGTGCCTGCTGATCATATCATCAACGGAAATAAGCACGATAACTTCTGGGAGATGGGTGACACAGGTCCTTGCGGTCCCTGCTCGGAGATCCACTTGGACTCTCGTACACCGGAGGAGAAGGCAAAGGTGCCTGGCCGTGAGTTGGTCAACAAGGATGATCCGCAGGTGATCGAGATCTGGAACATTGTGTTCATGCAATATAACCGTAAGGCGGATGGCTCCTTGGAGCCGCTTTCCATGAACGTGATTGATACGGGCATGGGCTTCGAGCGTTTAGTACGTGCCTTGCAGGGTAAGCACTCCAACTACGATACCGATATTTTCCAGCCGACGATCAAGGAGATTGGTCGCCTGTCTGGCAAGACCTATGGCGAGGCAGAGCCGGTAGATGTGGCTATGCGTGTGATCGCCGACCACCTGCGTGCGGTCGCTTTCTCTATCGCCGATGGTCAGTTACCCTCCAATGCGAAGGCGGGTTATGTGATTCGTCGTATCTTGCGCCGTGCCGTGCGTTATGGCTATACCTTCTTAGGGCAGAAAGAGGCGTTTATGTATAAGTTGCTCCCCGTCTTGATTGAGACGATGGGTGATGCTTATCCGGAATTGATCGCCCAGAAGACCTTGATCGAGAAGGTGATCAAAGAGGAGGAGGAGGCATTCCTTCGTACCTTAGAGACCGGTATCCGCTTGTTGGATAAGAAGATGGAAGAGACCAAAGCGGAGGGCAAGCAGGTGCTGAATGGTGTGGATGCCTTCACGTTGTATGATACCTACGGTTTCCCCTTAGACTTGACGGAGTTGATCTTGCGTGAGCACGGTATGGAGGTTGATATCGAGGAGTTCAACAAGGAGATGCAGAAGCAGAAGGAACGTGCGCGTAATGCCGCCGCTATCGAGACAGGCGATTGGGTACACCTGAAAGCGGGCGAGAGCAAGTTCGTGGGCTACGACCTGTTTGAGTGTGACGCGGAGATCTTGAGCTACCGTCAGGTGAAACAGAAGAACAAGGTGCTGTATCAAGTGGTGCTCGACCAAACTCCGTTCTATGCGGAGATGGGTGGTCAGGTAGGCGATACCGGTTGGTTGATCTATGAGGATGAGCGGATCGAGGTGATCGACACCAAGCGTGAGAACAACTTGCCGATTCACTTCGTAGCGAAATTGCCAAAAGATGTGACCGCTCCGTTTGTGGCGAAGATCAATGCGCAGAAGCGTATCCAGTGTGAGTGCAACCACTCCGCTACACACCTGTTGCATGAGGCGTTGCGTGAGGTGCTGGGCACACATGTAGAGCAGAAGGGCTCTTATGTCTCTCCCGATTCTTTACGTTTCGACTTCTCTCACTTCCAGAAGGTAACTGACGAGGAGATCCGTAAGGTGGAGATCTTGGTGGGTCAGAAGATCCGTGCCAACTATCCGTTGGAGGAGCATCGCAGTATGCCGATCGCTGAGGCGAAGGCGTTAGGTGCGATGGCCCTGTTTGGTGAGAAGTATGGCGATCATGTGCGTGTCGTGAAGTATGGTAGCTCGATTGAGTTGTGTGGTGGTACGCATATCCCTGCAACCGGTATGATCGGTTCACTCCGCATCATTGGCGAGAGTTCTATCGCAGCCGGTGTACGTCGTATAGAGGCCGTTACCGCAGAGGCTGCGGAGAACTATGTGTTCTTCCAGCAAGACTTGATTCGTGATCTTCGGGCGATGTTCAACAATATGCCCAATTTGGCGCAGGCCGTTAAGAAATCCATCGAGGAGAATGCCGAGATGAAGAAACAGTTGGAGGGCTATGTGCAGGAGAAGGCCGCTCGCATGAAAGAGGAGATCGTGGCGAAAGGCGAGGATTGCAAGGGCATCAAGCTGTTCCAATATGTAGGCAAGGGCACGACCGAGATCTTGAAGAATATCGCTTTTCAGGTGAAGGCAGAGACAGAGGGCACATTTGCTTTTGTAGCAGGCATCTTGGAGGGTGATAAGTGCGCTTTGTTGTTGATGTTGAGCGACGACTTGGTGAAGTTCAGCGGCTTGAATGCCGGCAAGATCGTGCGTGAGGCTGCTAAGCACATCCAAGGTGGTGGTGGTGGCCAACCTCATTTTGCGACGGCTGGTGGTAAGAATCCAGAGGGTCTCGCCATTGCTGTGAGTGCGATCAAGGAGGCTCTTGGCATCTAAATGGAATGACGATGGCAACACAAAAAGTAGTAATATGTAAAGCGTTGAGGGATGAATTGCAAGCGTTCCTCAGCGCTTTGTCATACGATAAGCTATTTATCTTGACCGACGAGAATACCTATCGGCAATGTCTGCCGTTACTCTCCGGGGTGGCAGCTTTGCAAGGGGTACCCGTCATTCAGACAGCGGCAGGCGATACCCATAAGGGTCTGGCCTATTTAGCGAAGATCTGGGAAAGACTCTCGAACGAGGGGGCAACCCGCCATTCGCTGTTGGTCAATTTAGGCGGTGGCATGGTGACGGATATGGGCGGCTTTGCCGGTGCGACCTTTAAGCGAGGCATTCGCACGATCAATATCCCTACCACGTTGATGGCCTCGGTGGATGCGGCAGTAGGCGGTAAGACGGGTATCAATTTCAATGGATTGAAGAATGAGATCGGTTCGTTCTATCCGCCACTGTGTGTCTTTATTGACTGTGAGTTCTTGCGTACGCTGGATCGAGACAATATCCTTTCCGGCTATGCGGAGATGATCAAGCATGGTTTGATTAGCTCGATGGAGAACTATACCTCCGTGATGCTCTATGATATCGATACCATGAATTATAGCTACTTGAACCAATTGGTGGAGCAATCAGTGGCTGTCAAGGAGCGTATCGTGGAGGAGGATCCCAAGGAGCAAGGCATTCGTAAGGCACTGAATTTCGGCCATACGATCGGCCATGCGTATGAGAGCCTCTCTTTCATCCAGGAGCGTCCAATCTTGCATGGTCATGCGGTGGCGGCAGGTATTGTCAGCGAGCTGTACCTCTCACATGTGATGTGTGGCTTCCCGATGGAGAAGGTACGTCAGGTAGTCTATTATATAAAGGAGTATTACCCGGCGTTTGGCTTTGATTGCACCGACTATGAACGGTTGTATGAGCTGATGACACACGACAAGAAAAATGAGGGTGGTGTGATCAACTTCACGCTTCTGGCCCAAGTGGGCGATGTCCGCATTAATCAGTCGGTCACCAAAGCCCGTATCTTGGAATCGCTCGATTTCTATCGGGAGAGTATGGGGATGCAATAAGGATTCATGTACTCTCTCCGTGTCTGACACACCGCTTTATCCCATTATATATAGGCCCTTTGACAGACTAAGGTGAAAAAACAGGGAAAAAGTTTGGTATGTACTGAAAAATGCCTATCTTTGCACCCGTTAAACAAAACGGGATGTAGCTCAGCCCGGTTAGAGTACGCGTCTGGGGGGCGTGTGGTCGCTGGTTCGAATCCAGTCATCCCGACTTGAGCGAAGGAAGAGTTAAGTGCATTAGCACTTAGCTCTTTTTGTTTTTATTCCCTGAACACCTCTGGAAGGTTGATGAGATAGAGGTGCTGCGTGGCACGGGTGAAAGCGGTATAGAGCCAACGATAAAAGTCTTCGCCTAACATCTCCTCTGTGATGTAGCCTAAATCAAGGAAGACATTCATCCATTGACCACCCTGTGCCTTATGGCAAGTCACCGCATAGGCATATTTGACCTGCAAGACATTATAGTAGGGATCTACTTTCATCTTTTTCATCCGTTCGGCTTTGGTAGGGATATCCGCATAGTCTTCCCAAACAGCGGCGAAGAGTTGGTCGTTGCGTGCCTGAGGCAGTGCAGGGGTGTCGGTCTGGAGGGTGTCTAAGAGAATCTTTAGTTCCAGTTCAAGGTCGTAGTCTTGAAAACGCACCAACACATCGGCGAAGCGAAAGCCATACAACTCGATGGTTCGCCGTACGCGTACCACCTCAATGATCTCTCCATTGGCGATGAAGTCCATCTCCTGTTGATGGGCAGTCCAGTAATAATTGTTCTTGGCCACCATGAGGCGATCGCCGGATGAGAGCTCCTCTTCCCGGTAAAGGATGCGGTTGCGAATCCCATTATTATAGATGGTAGCTCGCTTGTTGGAGCGGCAGATCACCATGGTCTCCTCTTCGCCATCTCGGTAGTAGGCAGATGAGATCTCTTCGATCAGGTCTGCTCCGCTAACCTGGGTGAAATCGGTGAAACCTTCTAAACGGAGCTTGGGGAAGATCTCCACACAGGCATTGCGCAAGGCATCTCGCAGGCGAGTGGCGTTGAACAGGATACCGGAGTCTGCCGCTTGACGGACGACCTGTGTCAGGCAAAGCTGTTCGACCTGCAACCCATAGCTTTCGAGTAGCTCCGGATCCAGAGCCGGACTGAAGTTCTCTTGCACCGGGGGCAGCTGTGCCTCGTCTCCTAAGAGGAGCAGGTGGCAATCCTCACCCGCATATACATAATGAATAAGGTCTTCTAACAGGCGACCTGAGCCGAAGCGTGTCGATTCCCACCCGTCGTTGGCGATCATGGAGGCCTCATCTACCATGAAGAGCGTATGCTTATGTAGGTTGTCGGCGGGGAGGAAGCCGACCGGCTCGTTGGAGAATCGTTTCTGTCGGTAGATCTTCTTGTGTATCGTGAAGGCCTTCTGTCCGGCGTAGCCTGAAAACACCTTGGCGGCTCGTCCTGTCGGAGCCATCAAGACGCATTTTTGTCCCAGTTCCGCAAGGGTGCGTACCACGGCACCTACCAATGAACTCTTGCCAGTTCCGGCATATCCTTTCAGTAAAAGAAGGCTGTCCGGCTCTGCGTAAAGGAGGAAGTCGGCCAGCTTTTGGAGCGCAAAATGTTGCTCTGAGGTCGGTTTGAAGCCGAAATTTCGCTCAATTTGGGTGATTAAATGATTATTTATCATTTTGGATGCAATAATTTTGGCGATAAAGGTAGCGTATTAAATATTCTTTTCTAATTTTGCCGTACGAAATAAATTCAAAAAACAATACGAACCATGAAAGTTACATTGAAGATTTTGTTGGTAGCCGCAGTCGCACTGTTGGCTTACATGTGCTATGAGAGTATTATGGGCCCGATTACCTATGACAATGAGAAGGGTGCTCGGGATAGTGCGATCATTGCGCGTTTGATCGAGATCCGTAAGGCTCAGATCGAGTACAAGAACGTCCACAAGACTCACGCCGGAAGTTTCGACGACTTGGAGAAGTTCTTGAACACAGAGAAGTTACCGTTCTTGATCAAGGAAGGTGTGCTGACTGATGAGCAATTGGAGAAGGGTATGACGGAGAAAGAGGCTGTGAAGCAGGGCTTGATCAGACGTGATACGATGTGGGTGTTAGCGAAGGATACTTTGCTGGGTGCAAGCTATGATGTCGCTAATATGCGCTATGTACCGGGTGTTCCGGGCGAGAAGATCACGTTTAAGATGGATACTGCGACATTGAAGTCTGGTTCCGGCTATGACATCAAGGTATTCGTTTGCGAGGTACCTTATGCTTCATACTTGCGTGACATGGATCCCCAGTTGACTTACAACTTGATTGACAAGGCTACGAAGCAAAGCAAGTTCCCTGGCTTGCGTGTAGGCTCTCTGGAAGAGATTAACAACAACGCAGGTAACTGGGAGTAATCGGCGAATGATTATCAGTATTCCTGATACATTAACCGCTGATTCCTCAGAAAGATACACAATGTCCATCCGGCTTTGGTCGGGTGGACTTTCTTTTTCGGGATATATCTCTTCGACGGATGGCAGTTTCTTCTATCGGGAAGTGCCTTTCGATCGAGGTGTTCCCTATGTCTCAGCCCTCAAGGAGCACTTCTTCGCGAATGAGTGTTTGTCATGGCGCTATAAGCAGCTGAACATTGTCTGTTCCTCACCGCACTATTTAGTGGTGCCTTCAGCTTTGCTCCCAGCTGATGGGGAGACGCAGCAGGCCTGGATGCGCAAGGCTTTTGTGCAGCCGGAGTCCGCATGTTTGTCAGAGCCCCTATTGGATAAGCGAGCGACTTTGCTTTATGGTTGTGAGGAGGCGGTTCAAGCTTTTTGCTTGCGCTCCTTCCAGCGTCCCCGGTTTACCCATTATTTAGTTCCTTTATTGGCCTATTGGCGTATGCAAAGTCGTGAGGCCCTCTACCGTTGTATGCAGGTATGGGTAGCGGGTGATCGGATGGATGTAGCCTGCTTTGAGCGGGAGCGCTTGTTGCTGGTGAATACCTTCGTGGTGCGTCAGTCGGAGGAGATGCTCTATTACCTTTTATATGTTTGGCGACAGATGGGTTTCAATGTGCAGGTAGATGTGTTGTGCCTCCAGGCGGCTCCTGCTTTGCGGATGACCCTCTTGGAGCAGGCTCGTCGTTATATTCGAAATGTGCAGGGAGCGACCTTTCCCTCTGAGCTCTATTTGCTCGGTGAGGAAGTGGTGAAGGCTCCGTTGGATCTTATAGCTTTATTGGTATGCGAATCATAAGTGGAATATATGGCCGTCGGCGTTTTGAGGTACCCTCTTCTTTCAGTGCCCGCCCAACGACCGATTTTGCCAAGGAGAATATTTTTAATGTCATCACGAACTTGATCGACTTAGAGGGAACGGACGCGTTGGATCTTTTCTCGGGCACGGGCAGTATCGCCTTTGAGTTGGTTTCGAGAGGCTGTCGGCAGGTGACAGCTGTGGAGAAGCAAAATGCCCATGCCAATTTCATTGCGAAGGTGGCTAAGGAGTTGAAAACAGATGTGTTGCGATTGATCCGTGGGGATGTCTTTCGCTATTTGCATAGTGCGCCTAAGCAGGGCTTTGACTTTATCTTTGCCGATCCTCCCTATGCCTTGCCGGAATTGCCCGATGTGCCCCGCATCGTCTTGGAGCAGGATCTGTTGCGAGAGGGAGGTCTGTTTATCATGGAGCATTCCAAGGCGAATGACTTCTCTCATTTGCCCTATTTCTATCAACATCGTGTGTATGGTGCGGTGAACTTCAGCCTATTCTTGAAAACGCCTAAAGCAGCGGAGAGAACAGACGCATAAACGATTCGGCCAAGCGTTGCTTCAACGGACGTTTTAGCCAACGGTTGGGGACCAGTTTCTCGCATTGATCCATGTCGTGCATGAAGATGTGGCGCATCTGTATGGCGAAGGCTGGTTGATAGACAAACGCATTGATCTCGAAATTATGCTCGAAGCTGCGGAAGTCCATATTGGCTGAGCCGATACAAGCGATGGCATCATCGCTGACGATCAGCTTGGCGTGGAGGAATCCGGGTTGGTAGAAATAGACCTTGACACCAGACTTCACCATGGCATCCACAAAGGAATGGCTGGCCATATTGGCCGTGCGGGTATCTGATCGCTTCGGTAGCATTAATCGTACATCTACCCCTCCCAAGGCTGCGGTTTGAAGGGCTTGATGCAGTCCTTCGGTTGGCAGGAAGTAGGGTGTCTGGATATAGAGATAACGCTTGGCATTGGCAATGACAAAGGTGGTGGCTTGCAGCAGGATGCGCCATTGCCCCACCGGACCGCTTGTCGCTAATTGCAGGATATTGTTGCTGTATGTGGGCACTTTGGGATAGTAGGCTTTGCCATGCACATACTTCTTGCTCATGACATACCAGTCGATGAGAAAAGCGGATTGCAGGCCATGCACTCCCTTACCCGTGAATTGGAAATGCGTATCTCGCCATACGCCCCATTTTACCCCTTTCACATAACGATCGGCGATGTTCATGCCGCCCATGAAACCGATCTTGCCATCTACCACCACGATCTTGCGGTGATTGCGGTAGTTCACTTTGTTGGTTAATATCGGGAATGCGACACGCAGGAACGCATAGGTCTCTATCCCGGCCTCTCTCATCTCCTGGAAGAAACGTTTCTTTACGTTCCAGCATCCTACATCATCATAGATGACACGTACCTCTATGCCAGCTTTCGCCTTCTCGATCAGGATCTTTTTCACTTGGTTGCCGATCTCATCATCATTAAAGATGTAATATTGCAGGTGGATATGGTGCTGCGCTTGTCGTAGCGCCTCCATGAGGGCCTTGAACTTGTCGGCTCCGTTGGTGAAGATTTTGATCTCCGTGCCATAAAGCAGTGAGGATTGGTTGCTGTTGGTCAGCAAGGTGGCTAAAGGCCGATAGGATGCCGGCACCTCGCAGCTATCTTGCGGCATTTTGCCCTCTTGCGTCTTCTTCATGATCCGTTTGTAGATGCGTCGGGAGATGATGCGCTGCTTGCGGTTGTCTTGGCCAAAGAAGAAATAGAAAAGCAACCCCACGCCGGGTGCCAGGAGCAAGACAATCACCCAAGGAATCGTCTTCAGCGGATTCCGGTTTTCCGCAATAATGACCAGTACCAATCCTATGATGGTAATGCTATATAATAGGATTAGTATCGAACTTAAAATCCACTCGATATGGTCAGAAGCAAACATGGTCGCCTTTTTCTCCTTAACGGCGTGCATGAGTTGCGATCGCCTAACTTTTTAACAACTTTATCATCGGAAAGGTTTTGTGGACAGTCCCTGTTTTTAAGGATTAATGTCGTTTTTATGGATCAGTTCCACCGACTTATATTCCTCTTGCAGATAGCTCTCCACATGTCTTTTCTTCTTCTCCTCCAAGATCTCGTCGATAGCGATCAGAATACCTGTCTCCTCCACTTCGCCAAACTCGTGGTTGATCGCAGTGCCGAAGACACGCATCTTCGGCGAGAGGCACATGTAGGCATTGACTAATGGTGGTACATTGAAGCCTAATTTACGTACCTCCTGATTGAGTGCCTTGTAGTTATCTTTGAAATTGTCGTAGTGGAAGATCGTCCGCATCCGATCCTCATCTATCTGTGTCCGCAAAGGCTTGATGGGGCGGATGAGTTGGTCGGGATCAGGAAAAAGATGGGTGAGGAAATAGAGAATCAAGTCACGTGCGCCTTTATGGTAGGTGTTATACATGGTCACTTTACCGAAATAGTAGCGCAGTTTAGGATCGATGACGGAGAGTGCTCCCAAGCCATCCCACAGGTTATCCAAGATGAAAATTCCCTTTGTCTGGGAGCGGGTGGATTGATAGTCCAAGCTGACGAAAGAGCGTCCCAGTTCCACCGTGTAGGGCAAGATCTCCTTGATAAACCGTTCAGAGAAATCAAAGAGATGAGCCGTGGCCAGGATGGGCTTGCCTTGCGCATCGAAACGCACATCCGATCCGCACAAAAAGCGATAGCCTCCCAAGATCTGCTCCTCTTCAGGGCTCCATACAATCAGTTGCCGATAGGCGTTCTCCATCGTGTCGAACTCATCAATATCGACCTCTTTGCCCGTACCCCCGCCATAATAGCTGAAAGCGATCTCTCGCAGGCGTCCAATCTCCTGCATCACATGTGGGGAGTCGTGGGCGGTTACGATATAAATCTCGTTGCTCGACTTGTTGGTGCTACGAAGCCGTTTCTCTGGTGTCAGCTCGGCTTTCAACAATGCTTTTTCTACAGGTGGAATAATCTCATGCTTGTCCATGTGTGTACTTACTTTAAGTTATAGGCGATCTCTCTCACCCAGTTCGCCCATTCGGTTGTCGTATGTTTCTTGTCGAATGTCTGCCAAGGAATGGGCTCACCGAAATAGATGCGGAATGTACTGTGTTTACTCTTGAACATCTCATCGGGGAGGTAGATCATCTCATAATTCATACGTATCCCCAATGCCTTGCGGATACGTGCGAAGTTATAGAAGAAATGGGAGTTCCGTCCATCGAAATAGATCGGTATGATGTCTCGCTGGTAGGTAATAGCTTTCTGTATAAACGATTTCTTCCAATCCAGGTCTTGTATCTTGCCCTGTATCTTGCGCGAGCAAAGCCCGGCAGGGAAGGTGATGATCTGATGATCGGAGGCATAAGCCTGTTCCATCTGCGAGGCGGCCGCTCGGCTTTGTGCTCCATGCTTGTTGATCGGGATAAAGATCGAGCGCAAGTTCGGAATATGCAGCAAGAGGTCGTTCACCAAATAATAAATCTTATCTTGGAAAAGATCCCCAATCAAGGCAGAGAGGCAAATGCCGTCTAATCCCCCCAAGGGATGGTTGGAGGCGAAGATGAAACGCCCCTCATGGGGGATACGTTCCGGATGGATCAGCTCGAAATGCAAGTCAAAATAGGCAATCATGCTCCGCATGAAATCGACACCCTGCCGATCATGGTAGCGGCTCAGGATCTCATTCAGCTCCTCTTGGTGGATGGTCTTGGCCAAATAAGCGATCACCCAACCGGGAATCCGATGGGCCACTTTAGGTGCTTTCTGTTCCAATACGGCCTTGATGTCAATTTTTGTCAAGCTATTCATTGCCTTAGAAAATCGAATTACGAGAGGCAAAGATACATAAATTCCGGTAGCTTTGTTGCCATCTTTAAATAATCCTTATAGAATAGTAGTAGATTACCCGTTGCAATACCGTTTAGTACTTGCTTTTCAAAGAATATATACTTCATCGGCAAAGTTAGTACTACTTCTCGGGCAAAGTAAGTATATCTTCTCCGAAAACAGATATGCTGCATCGGTCGGAATGAGATAGTGCTTTCAAGTGTCAACGATAGCGCTTTC
>CAMGEM010000028.1 GCA_946055095.1 uncultured Parabacteroides sp.
TCGCTCTCCCAACCGGTCAGAAGGGAAGCGGGTCTGTTTTCGTAAGATAGTCCAAGTATCTCTTCGGAAAGTCTATCTGCTGTCTGCATAGATTCGACTACTTTCGCGGCCAGATATTAATCCATAAAACAGCAACATGAAAGGAAAGAAGATCGGGGCAATAGCCTTGGGAGTGGCCAGCTTATTGGTCGGATGTGCGCAGAAGCCGCAGGGCTATGCGGAGAAGATTTTGAACAATCCGTTGATGAATCAGGTCGATTCGATGGCACGGGCGGTGGTGGCGACCGGCTTTAACGCAGGCGATGGCTATGGGGAGGTATGGATCCGCGACTACAATACCTTTATCGAGCTCTCGATGGAGGTGCTTCCCGATGAGCAGGTGCGTCATAACCTGAATGTCTTCTGGGGGTTCCAAGGCGAGAACGGCGACATCGTGGATGGTTTTATCGACATCAAGAAGGCTGATCTGGGTGGTGGAGGCTACAAATATCGCCTCTCACAGTTGGAGCCTAACTATGCCGCACATAAGAACACGGTGGAGACCGACCATGAGACCTCGTTGATCCAGGCGATTTACAAGTATGTGAAGAAGAGTGGCAACAGCGACTACCTGCAGACCGAGATCGGCGGCATGAAGGTGATCGACCGCATGGAGTGGGCACTCCGTTTCCTTTTCGAGGAGAAGATGGACAAGGCACATGGCTTGATCATTGGCGCTACCACCGCCGACTGGGGCGACGTGCAGCCGGAGCATATCTGGGGTGTGGAGATCGACGAGAATACGCACTATGCCATTGATATCTATGACAATGCGATGTTAGTCATTGCCTTGAATAACTTCATCGAGCTGACCGACGATGCGGCTAAGAAGGCCCATTGGAGCGCCGCTTGCGACACGTTGAAGCAAAACATCCGTCAGCATCTGTGGGACGCGGAGCGACATAAGTTCATCCCGCATATCTACCTGAAAGATTCTCCCTTCCCCGCGAAGTTCGATGAGAACCAGATCTATTATCACGGAGGTACGGCGGTGGCTATCCAAGCCGGTTTGCTGAGCGAGGAGGAGATCCGTGAGGCCAATCAGCGCATGTTGGAGAACATGAAGCGTGCGCATGCGCAAACCATCGGCTTGACGCTTTATCCCACCTATCCGGCCGGCTATTTCAAGGGTGTGGGCATGTATCCCTACGGCTATCAGAACGGCGGTGACTGGACTTGGTTTGGCGCACGTATGATCCATGCGTTGACCGAGAATGGCATGATCGCCGAGGCCTATGAGGAGTTGCAACCGATGTTGGCGCGCGTGGTGGAGAACAATGGCTTCAATGAGTGGTACACGCCAGCGGGTGAGCCGATGGGTTCAGGCACTTTCCGTGGCGAGGCGGGTGTCCTCTATAAAGCCAATGCGCTGCTGCGTGCTTGGGCGGAAGCGCAATAAAAAGTGCGTATAAGCGACTTGGCCTGGTTATGTTGCATCGTCTGACGACGATAGGAAGCACAGACGCGAAACAAAAATGCCGACAAGTGCCCCCATTACTATAAAGAGAATGATGAGTATGGTCATGAAGGCATTGTATGCAAGGAGATTGAGGTAGTGTGCGGAGGGCATGCCATGCGCATCAAGTTGTAGGTAGTTGATGAGCGCCTGGATCGTTCCGTAGGCATACATACCGGGTATCATAGGTAGCAAGGCGGGAAATGCCAGAACCTCGTAGGGGCAGCGATAGTGGCGTGAGGCAAGTAATGAGGCAATGCCTATGCAAACGCTTCCTGCGAATCCGGCAAAGATGATGTTGAGATGAAAGGAGCTCATCAGGGCTAAGCGGGTGGCGTGTCCTATGGCGGCTATGATGCCGCAGCTTGGGAGCAGGCTACGTGGAGTATTGCTGATACTGCCAAAGCCTATTGCCGCCATACAGGCGAAGAGTCCATCGGTAATTAATGCGTTCATTTCCATTGTATATCTAAAGTTACTAAAGCGAGACAGAGGCCCAACGACAGACAGATGGTGGTGATTACCGCATCTGTCAGTCGGCTTTGCGATACCACGTAGTGGCCATTGGCCATGTCGCTTACTGCGTTGATGAATCTTATTCCAGGCACAAGCCATAATACAGAGGCTCCCAAGGCCGTCTCGGGCGTGGAACCTAAACCAGCTATGAAACAGGACGATCCCACCATGGCTGATATATAAGAGGAGACAATGGTGGCAAATCGTACATCCCAATGCCATTCGGTCATGTAGTTCTTATAGGCATTGCCTACGAATGTGGCAACGAACACAACAACCATCGCATACATATCTCCACCGAAAAGACGGCAGAAAGAGAGATTTGCCAGCGCCGTCAGCAGCATGACTATCCTCTTATCCAGCCTTGGACATGAGACGATAGCCCTCATCTGCTCACAGGCGTTTTCAACAGGTACGTTGTCGAATGACAGACGGCTCAACGAAGTGACAGTCTGCAGGTTAATGCCGTTCTTGTGTGTGTAGCCAACAAGACTGTAGTTGTGACAGTGGCTGAGGTCCCAAACGGTCAGTAGGATGCGTGAAGGAAGCAGCGATAGCTCAGCGACCACGTTGTAACGTCTGGAAATGCGTTCCACACAGCGTTCAATACGCGAGGTTGTGGCACCGGCGGATAGCATCGCCGTGGCGTATTCTTCAATAAACTGGCATACACGCTTTATTCGCTCATGTTCGTCTGCTTGCATGAGAAATAGGTCACCTTTAGTCTTCATCCTCGTCTTCGTAATCAAATACGTTCATGTCGCCATACGATAGGATGTGCCATCGTTTGTTTAGTTTCCTTGCCTTGATGAACAACTTGATGATGGGCTTCAACAGTAGGACACCCCATACAAGCACCCAGACGATCCATGCGCTTTGGCTTGCGGTTGATTCGTTAATGATGTATTCCATATGCTTTCTGATCATTTAATTTTTTCGACCGCGAAACTACAGCCACGCTCGAAAGCCAGAAAGGTTTGCTTATGGTTTGTTTCAATAGCAGCTATCTATTAGGTTTAATAATCGTTATCGATATGGACTATCGAAAATAATAATGGCCATTCATTGTACGAGCGATTAACCTGTTGTACTTTCGCACTCGATCAGCATAAAGAGTGAAAAGATTAAAGGAAAAATGGAATTAAGACAACTGAAATATTTTGCGAGCGTTGCTGAGACGAAGAGTTTCAGTGAAGCATCAAGGGTACTGAACGTCACGCAAAGCACGCTTTCACAACAGATCAAGCAACTTGAAGATGAATTGGGAGTGACGCTGTTCGAACGTTCTTCCCACCACGTTGGTCTGACCGATGTCGGTGAGGTATTCCTGCCAGAGGCAAAACAAACCCTGCGCTCCGCTGAGGTATGTATAGAACGGATGAACGATATAAGAGATATGAAGGCTGGCTGCCTGAACATCGGATCCACCTTCTCGTTCATCCCACTGCTAAAAGACACGGTGCTGCTCTTTATGAAACAGTATCCTGATATCAAACTCAACATTCATTGCCACGACATGGAAACGCTGATGCGGATGGTGAAAGAAAGGGAACTGGATGTAGCGTTGAGTTATAAGCCTACCATTGTCTGTCATGAGATAGAGTCTCACATATTATTTGACAACCGGCTGGCTGTCGTCGTGTCGGAACGCCATCCACTCGCCGATGCGGAAAAGGTATG
Source organism: uncultured Parabacteroides sp. (assembly GCA_946055095.1). Taxonomy (GTDB): domain Bacteria; phylum Bacteroidota; class Bacteroidia; order Bacteroidales; family Tannerellaceae; genus Parabacteroides. The sequence continues at coordinate 3,692 of CAMGEM010000028.1, forward strand.
TTGCGCGGATCTTAAACGCTATCCTTTTGTCATGCCAGCCAAGGGCCTCCAAGCACGCAACACCTTCGACCTCATAACAAGAGGGAGCGGTATTCATTTCAACATAAGGTTGGAGATCAACGAGGTGAACGTCATTATAGACTTGGTAAGGTCATCCCAATTCTTAGTGACTGTGATCAGTCAAGCTGCCGTAAGCCATATCCCCGGTATCAAGGTCATCACGCTTGACCAGCAGAACACAGATATGGAAGGCTCGTTCCATATCCTCAGAGACAGCTATATTAAGCGTAGCACCAAGGAGTTTCTAAAGATGCTGTGCGAGAACAAGTCATACAATATGGCATTGCTCGATTTTCTATAGGAACAGCGGATGCTCACGGCTGCCTCTAATCACACTTGAGCCAAGTGCGGGGTGACTTAATCGTTACAATGAGCTATTTTGAGGCATTGCCAGAGTGATCGGAGATAGCTATCGACCGCAGGATCGTCGATGCGGTTCCAAATGTCACCGAGGAAGGCGGCACCGCCGAAACGCCATTGGTGGAGTAGGGGGATGTGGGTGGCTGTGATGCCTCCTAAAGCCATGACCTGCTGGTCGATGATGCCTTGCTGGGCCGCCTCTCGCAGGGTCTCCTCGGGGAAGGCAGCGGCATAGCCAACCTTGGAGATGCTGTTGAAGATGGGACTGAGAAAGAGGTAATCCCGATGGGGTTTCTGCTCCGTAACTTCCTGTAAACTGTGGCAGGAGGCGGAGCAGGCACCTTGCCATGTGGCGGGTGGGACTGGATTCCGTCGATTGAGGTGCACGCCATGCAGGGCGAAACGTGCCGTCAGCTGAAAATGATCGTGCAAGACGATACGGCTGTGCCATTGCTCCGGGATGGCTTCGAGCAGGTGGGCGTAGGTCGCCTCATCCGCCTCGGGTTTTCGGAGGTGGAGCAGATCCACTCCGTGATCAAACAGCCGTTCGATAAAAGAAACCTCCCCCGACAATGCGTCAGGAGAGGTGATGACTATCCATTTCATAAACCATCCTGTTTACTTAGGTTGCTCCGTGGAGAGCTCGTCGTGGCAATCCTTCAACGAATGGCTGATGCGGGCGGCGCAGAAATTGGGACCACACATCGTGCAGTAGTTCGCGTCGATGTTGTTGCTGGTCTTGTAGTATTCCAACGCACGCTCCGGATCGAGCGAGAGGTTGAACTGGTCTTTCCAGCGGAAGTCGTAGCGTGCCTTGCTGAGGGCGTTATCCCGCACGGTCGCTCCCGGATGTCCCTTCGCCAAATCGGCCGCATGAGCCGCGATCTTGTAGCTGATCACACCGGTGCGTACATCCTCCTTGTTGGGCAACGCCAAGTGTTCTTTCGGGGTGACATAGCAGAGCATAGCCGTGCCATACCAACCGATCATGGCCGCACCGATAGCAGAGGTGATGTGGTCGTAAGCCGGAGCGATGTCGGTCACGAGCGGGCCTAACGTATAGAAGGGTGCGCCGTGGCATTTCTCGATCTGTCGCTCCATGTTCTCCTTGATCTTGTGCATCGGCACATGACCCGGTCCCTCGATGAAGGCCTGCACGTTCTTCGCCCAGGCACGCTCTACCAGCTCGCCCATCGTGTCTAACTCCGCGAACTGTGCCGCGTCGTTGGCATCATGGGTACTACCGGGACGGAGGCCGTCTCCCAAGGAGAGTGCCACGTCGTAGCGGGCGCAGATGTCGCAAATATCATCGAAGTGCTCATAGAGGAAGCTCTCCTCTTGATGCACCTTGCACCACTTGGAGATGATGCTGCCACCACGGCTCACGATACCGGTCAAGCGGTTATCGGCCAGATGGATATTCTTCAGACGGATGCCGCAGTGGATCGTGAAATAGTCCACGCCCTGCTCGCATTGCTCAATCAGCGTGTCGCGGAAGACCTCCCAGTTGAGTGCCTCGGCCTTGCCGTTCACCTTCTCGAAGGCTTGGTAGAGAGGTACGGTGCCGACGGGAACGGGGCAGTTGCGCAAGATCCACTCACGGGTCTCGTGAATGTCGTTGCCTGTGGAGAGATCCATCAGTGTGTCGCCACCCCATTTGCAGCTCCATACCGCCTTCTCCACCTCCTCCTCGATGCCGGAAGTGGTCGCGGAGTTACCGATGTTGGTGTTGATCTTCACCAAGAAGTTGGTACCGATAATCATCGGCTCGCTCTCGGGATGCTTCTTGTTGGCAGGGATGACCGCACGTCCGGCAGCCACCTCTTGGCGCACGAACTCCGGCGTGATGTGTGTCTCGATGCCGAGCTCAGCCGCGTTCATGTTCTCGCGAATCGCCACATATTCCATCTCTTGGGTGATCACTCCCTGCTTGGCGAAGTAGAGCTGTGTCTCACCCGTCTGACGAGCGTCGATCCAGGGCTGACGCAGCTTGGGCAAACCCTGTTTCAAGTCTATTTCGATGTTCGGGTCGCTATACGCACCGCTGGTGTCGTAGAGATAGACGGGGGCATTGGGCTCCTCTCGTCTTTCGCCTTTCACGAAGCTGACCGTCGGTGCGAGGTGCACTCGCCGCATACCCACTTTCAAATCCGGGTAGATCGTACCGTTGAGATAAACCTTCTCAGAGGAAGGGTAGCTGAACTTTATGTTGTTGTTCATATTCTATTTTGTATTGGATTTATCTTTCAATTTTCTTGCTTTATGCTCCGCGCGAATGAACTTGCGCATCATGATCTCCGGCTTCTTAGCCTCCAAGATGGCACCACTGATGGCGATGCCACTCACACCCAGATCGATCAGGTCGGGCACATCCTCCACCGTGATGCCTCCGATGGCGATCAAGGGCAGGTCGATCTGCTGCTGCCGCATCTGTTCGAGAATGGCAGCGTACCCCTCCAACCCCAGAAGCGGGGAGAGGTTCTTCTTGGTGGTCGTGAACCGGAAGGGGCCACAGCCGATGTAGTTCGCTCCCTGCTGGGCCAATCGCTTCACATCCTCGAAGGTGTTGGCGGTGCCTCCGATGATCTTGTCGGGTCCCAAGAGCTTGCGGGCCTCATCCACCGGCATGTCTTGCTTGCCAAGGTGCACACCGTCCGCTCCGATGACAGGCACCATGCGCACCACGTCGTCGAGGATCAGGGTGGCCTCATAGCGGTCACAGAGTTGACGCAACGCCTTCCCGACCATATAGATCTCGGCATCGTCAGCGCCCTTGAGGCGCAGTTGCACCCAGCGGCAGCCTGCCTCCAAGACATATTCGGTTTGCTCCGTGAGGGAGATGTCGTCGTGATAATTGGTGATAAATTGAATCATGGATGTATCTGAAGAGACTGAGGTTGATAAAAATGGTTGACGGGTCCATGCCCATGGCCGATGGTGACATCCGCGCCTTGTCGGAGGGCCTCGGTCAGGTATTCCTTGGCCTGTCGGATGGCCTCGATGAGTGAATCACCCAGTGCTAAGCGAGCCGTGATGGCCGAGGAGAGGGTACAGCCTGTGCCATGCGTGTTGCGTGTATCGACACTGGCCGCTTGGTAGTTGGCGATGTTGCCTTCCGCCGTGAAGAGCCGATCCGCTTTGGTAGCCCCCTCTAAATGGCCTCCCTTGATCAACACCGCTTGGCAGCCTTTGGCCAAGATCGCTTGTGCGGCCGCTTCCATCGCCTCGGGAGCGTCAATCGCCTGGCCGGAGAGCAACTCCGCCTCGGGCACGTTGGGTGTCAGTAGGGTCGCCATCGGCAGCAGCTCCTGCTCGAAACAGGCCAAGGCATCGGGTTGCATCAGTCGTGAGCCGCTGGTTGCCACCATCACGGGATCGACAATGAGTTGAGCCGGACAATAGTAATGTAGGGCCTTAGAGATTGCTAATATCGTAGCCTTGTCATTGACCATCCCTATCTTCACCGCTTTCGGCTCGATGTCTTCCATGACGGCACGGATCTGTCCCTCCACGATCGCAGGCGCTACCGCTTGTACCGCCGTGACCCCACAGGTGTTTTGCACGGTGATGGCCGTGATAGCCGTGGCGGCATAGACACCCAGGGCGGACATGGTTTTCAAGTCCGCTTGGATACCGGCTCCTCCGCTGCAATCAGATCCGGCGATGCTCAATGCGCAAACATAGTTCATCTGCTATACGTTTTTACGATACAAACTCCTCGCATCGTTATTAAAATCGTTATTAAAATGGTGAGCAAAGATAGGAATATTTCTTATTTCCGCCTCTTGATGGCCGAAAATAGTGGGTTTATTTCGCTTCATCGCCGTAAAACATTATCTTTGTCGGTGTCTCAAAAAACGATAAGTGGCATGATGAAATGGACGAAAGACGATTGGATCTTGTTGAGCTGCCAGTTAGTTAGCTGGTTGTTGCTGTGGCTGATCCCAGCGGCGATCGCCTTCCTGACGGAGTTGAGCGATGAGGCTGCGTGGGGCATCTTGCGGAGGAACGGGGAGTTTATCTTGTGGTATTCCGGCTTTTATTTCCTGAACTTCTATGGGTTGATACCCCATCTGCTATTTAAGAAACGAATCAAGCAGTTCCTCTTGTATAACGTGGCTGTATTAGCCTTCCACGAGGTGATGACACTCAGCCAAATGGCAAACTATGTGCCCGACGAGAGTTGGCGCCCCGTGCTCTATATGATTGGGTTTGGTGTCCTCTTCTCGGATGCATTGGTGATTGCCGCTCCGGTAGCCATTCGGTATGCCTTGCGTTGGAACGAGACCCGTCTGGCTCTGCAGGAGGAGAAACGGAAACATGCCGATGCGGAGTTAGCTTGGCTGAAGAATCAGTTGAATCCCCATTTCCTGTTTAACACGTTGAACAACATCTCCTCCTTGGTGCAGATTGATGCCGATTCGGCGCAAGAGAGCATCGGGCAGCTGAGCGACCTGTTGCGTTACGCCCTCTACGAGTCGAACCATGAGAGCGTGCCGTTGGAGAATGAGGTGGAGTTCATGACCAACTACATCGACTTGATGAAGTTGCGTTGCAATGAGCTGACCCAAGTGGATACCTATTTCGCGTTGCCCCCTCACCCCGTGCAGGTGGCTCCTTTGCTGTTTATCTCGGTGATCGAGAATGCCTTCAAGCATGGCGTGAACAGCCGGAAGCACTCTTTCGTGCGCATCTCCTTGACTTGGCAGGGGAATGACTTGGTCTTCACGGCTGAGAATAGCAACGACCCGAAGCGAGATGCCGACCGAAGCGGATCGGGCATTGGCGTGGAGAACCTGCGTCGCCGGTTGGAGCTGCTCTATCCGCATCGCTACCGCTATGAACAGGAGCTGAGGGGAGAGACCTATTTTGTAAGAATCGTATTGAAAGAACTTTGAGTGATGGTTGAACTGACTTGTATGATTGTCGATGATGAGCCTTTGGCGGTGAAGATGCTGGAGAGCTTCGTGGAGCGGACACCCTATTTGCGGTTGGCAAGCTCTTATACAGACCCGGTGCTGGCACTCTCGCAGTTGCGTAGTCACCCGGTGGATTTGTTGTTCTTGGATATTCAGATGCCCGACTTGGATGGGATGAACTTATCCCGCATGGTGCCTGCGGAGACCCGTGTGATCTTCGCCACGGCTTTCAAGGAGTATGCCTTTGATAGCTACGAGGTGAATGCGCTCGACTTCCTGCTGAAGCCAATCCGTTACCACAAATTCTTGCAGGCGGCGGAGAAGGCACGGCAGTGGTTTGAGTTGCAGGAGCAGGCCAAGGAGGCACAGGGCAAGGAGCCGGAGCGGGAGAATCTCTTTATCCGGGTGGATGGCGAGTTGAAACAGATCGACTTGGGCAGCATACTCTATGTGGCTGGCTTGAAAGACTATGTGTCCATCTATATGGAGAATGAGCCCAGGGGATTGATCACCCATGTGACGATGAAGGCGATGGAGGAGATGCTGCCTGCCGGGCGTTTCATGCGGGTACACCGTTCCTACATCGTAGCCTTGGACAAGATCCGCTCGGTGGATCGCAACAACTGTATCTACATCGGCAAGGAGGTGATCCACGTGACGGATGCCTATCGGGATGCGTTCACTACCTATTTAAAGGCCAATCTTCCTACCTTATGAGACACATGAACCGGATTCTCTCGTGCCATCAACTGTTTGTTGTACGGATGGTATGCCTCCTTGGGTTGATGCTTTGCTTGGGGAGCTGTGGCACTCGCAAGACGGGAACCGTAGCGTTGCCCGCCGATTTCAAAGGGCCGAAGGAGCTGGCTCGTCTCTATGGGGTGCGTATCACGGAGCATGACAATATCTTTCTCTACAACGAAGGGGCTCGTTGGCTCGGTGTGCCGCATCGGTTGGGAGGCAGCACGAAGCGGGGAGTGGATTGCTCTGGATTCGTGGCGATCGTCTATCGGGAGGTCTATGGCAAGCAGCTCTCTCGTTCATCCGCCGATATGTTGAAGCACGACTGCCGCAAGGTGTCTCGTGCCAAGCTGAAGGAGGGGGACTTGGTCTTTTTCAAGACGACCCGAGGCGGGAAACGAGGTGTGCCAAACCATGTGGGTATCTATCTGAAGAATGGACGTTTCATCCATACGAGCACATCGAGTGGGGTGGTGGTGAGTAGCCTGAGCGAGCCGTATTACACAAGAACTTGGCTATCGGGTGGTCGCGTAAAATAAAAATCACTACCTTTGCGCCTCAGAAGGCAAAAATAGAAAACATAAGAGTTATATGTTGACAATCAAATTAATCACAGAGAACACCGACGCGGTGATCCGCGGATTGGAGAAGAAGCACTTCAAAGGAGCCCAAGAGACTATTGCGAAAGTGCTGGAATTGAATGACAAAAGACGTAGCACGCAGAATGAATTAGATAAGAACCTGGCGGAGATCAACGCCACATCCAAGTCGATCGGTCAGCTGATGAAGGCCGGACAGAAAGAGGAGGCCGAGGCCGCTAAGAAGCGTGTAGCCGAGATCAAGGAGACCAGCAAGACGCTCCAAGCCGAGATGGATCAAGCCGCAGCCGATCTGCAGGCCTTGCTCTATACCATCCCGAATATTCCTTATGAGGAGGTGCCCGAAGGTGCTTCTGCCGAGGACAACGTGGTGGAGAAGATGGGTGGCATGGAGACTGAGTTGCCCAAGGACGCACTGCCCCACTGGGAGTTGGCGAAGAAGTATGACCTGATTGATTTCGACCTGGGTGTGAAGATCACCGGTGCCGGTTTCCCCGTCTATAAGGGACAGGGCGCACGTTTGCAGCGGGCGTTGATCAATTTCTTCCTCGACGAGGCACGCAACGCAGGCTATACCGAGATCATGCCGCCGACGGTGGTGAATGCCGCTTCCGGCTATGGCACAGGTCAGTTGCCCGACAAGGAGGGACAGATGTATCACTGCGAGGTGGATGACCTTTACCTGATCCCGACCGCAGAGGTGCCCGTGACCAATATCTACCGTGACGTGATTCTGGATGAGAAGCAGTTGCCGATCAAGAATTGCGCCTATACGCAATGTTTCCGTCGGGAGGCTGGTTCCTACGGTAAGGATGTGCGTGGTTTGAACCGTCTGCATGAGTTCTCGAAAGTGGAGATCGTACGTATTGATAAGCCGGAGCACTCCAAGCAGTCTCACCAAGAGATGCTGGATCATGTGGAGGGCTTGTTGAAGAAGCTGGAGTTGCCCTATCGCATCCTGCGCCTTTGCGGTGGTGACATGAGCTTCACCTCTTCCATCTGTTTCGACTTCGAGGTCTATTCCGAGGCACAGAAGCGTTGGTTGGAGGTCAGCTCCGTCTCTAACTTCGACACCTACCAAGCGAACCGCTTGAAGTGCCGCTATCGCGACGAGAACAAGAAGATCCAGCTTTGCCATACCTTGAATGGTAGTGCCTTGGCGCTTCCCCGTATCGTCGCTGCCCTGTTGGAGAACAACCAGACACCGGAGGGCATCCGCATCCCGAAAGCCTTGGTTCCCTACACCGGGTTTGATATGATTAAGTAAAGCATTAGAGGATTCACAATAACGAGCTCCCAGCGTTTCCGATTGGTGGACACTGGGAGTTCAATCTTCATCTAAATCATTAAGATCAAAGTACAACAAACGAGTAGGATCGCCAGCATCTTCATCATTGAGAGGGACAAATCCATTCCGGAGGTAAAATGGAATGGCTGCAGCATAAGCATCAACGGTAATAAATCGACATCCTGTTTTATTGTCAGCTGTAAAGTATCGTTTAATGAAGTCAAGCAGGAATGAGCCAACTGACATGCCTCTCATTTCCAATGACACTCCTAAACGTCCGATTTTGGCTGCTGGATAGCTTTTAAGCCGCTTGTGATTGTTAAAACGTCGACTAAATCGGTTGTATTTAGTTTTCGTATCGAAGTCAGATATGGATATGCGATCATTAGAAAGGCTGAAAAAAGCGGCAATATGTTCATGCTCTGTGTCCGTTTCATCTTCCAGCACATAGGTTACAGCCAATTTCTCCTTTCGATAAAGTGGACTTTCATTGAGAATAAAGTCGTTTAAATCGGAGTCACCGCAATCAAAGGTTTTTACGGTTTCCCCTTTCTCAAGCCGTGCAATGACAAGAGAAGTACTGTTAATATCAAACGGTTGCTGCATGCTTTCTTCTCATTCCACGTTCCAGCATAGCCATACCAGCTTTGTAGTGGACATCGATTCTTGCCCGTTCTTCCTGCGAAATATGACGTTTTTCCTGCATTCGAGCCTCAAAACGTCTTGCATCCTTACCATAGAGGATCGGTGTTTCTTTGATGGGTCTTGCCATAATTATGTACACTTATTATTATACCGTTACGATTGTACTACTTTATTCCAACGCAAAAATACATATTCTCTGTGACTTACCAACAAAAACAGTCGCTTTTTCAAGGGATGTGTACCAGAAGTACAGGTTCGTGACCGAATTGACAATGCGGTTGTCAGCCGGATGCGTTTTCTTTGCAAGCAGCAAATTCATTAATAATAGATACCATGCAAAGAATTTCATTGATCATTATTGCCGCCCTGTTGTCTGTCGGTAGCTATGCGGGCGGAAAGAACTTGAAAGGGGCGAAACTGAATTTCGTATGTCAGGACACGGTGTTCAAGCATCCGTTTATCGACGTGGACAAGACAATCGAGAAACCGGCCCGTTGCCGTTACATCCACGGAGGATTTAGCGACGGCACACGCTTCTCGCTCTATATGCCTTTGGAGAAAAAGGATTTTACCGGACGCTTCTTTCAATACATCACGCCATTTCCCGATAGCGAGACGGCAGCCCTAAACCATCCCGAAGCCGAGAACCCGGTCGGATTCAGCATCCGCCATGGGGCCTATTTCGTGGAGACCAACGAAGGTGGAAAACTTGATTTCTCGGATGAAAGTACGAGGCGTGAAGCCACCATCGGTGCGTTCAGAGCCAATGCCGCCTGTGCGGAGCTTTCCCGGTACATCGCTCAATTGATCTATGGCTGCGAACGTCCCTATGGCTATTGCTATGGAGGTAGTGGTGGCGCGTACCGCACGGTGGGTGGCATAGAGCATACCGAAGGCGTGTGGGATGGTGCTGTACCTTTTGTACTGGGTTCAGACAACGCGATCCCCAACGTGTTTTCCGCACGTATGTATGGGCTTCGGGTGCTGCGAGACAAACTGGATGACATCGCCGATGCCTTGATGCCGGGAGGGAGTGGTGATCCTTATCGCACGTTGACGGCCGAACAGCGGCAGGTCCTTCAAGAGGTGACACGAATGGGTTTCCCCATAAAGAGTTGGTCGGGATGGCGGTTCATGGATGTGCATGGATTTGTTACGCTCTATCAGGCCTTGGTGCAGATGGATAGGGATTATTTCAGGAAGGATTTCTGGCAGAAGCCGGGCTATCTCGGCTACGACAATCCAGCTTCGTTGGCACGTGACCGGGTGCAAGTGAAGGCCATCGTACGCCGCATCATCGGGCAACAGGAGGCGGAACAACTGGGCTTAGTACAGGCGAAGTCGGAAGCGGAGCGGGGTACCGCCGACCGAGCTTGGGCAAGCATGGGCTCGGATATACCGGGCAAGCCGGTGGCTTACGAGATCGACCACTCTTTGGAAATGCACACGTTGGGCGGAGATCTCATCATCTTGAAGAATGGTGAGCGACTGCAGGTGAGTCGTGTAGAGGGAAACTATGTGGTGTTGGCCGATGTGAACGCACCCCAACGACTTACCTATTTGCATGCGGGAGACTCCGTACAGGTGGATAACTCCGACTTCTTAGCCGTAGAGACCTATCACCGGCATCAGGTACCAACGCCTGACTATCACGGTTGGAATCAGTTCCGTGGCATCAATAATCAGCCTATCTATCCGCAGCGTCCCTTCTTAGTAGGTCCGTTGATCACGTTGGGAGCCGCTGGTTGTCAATTCGATGGTAACATCAAGTGCAAGGTCATTCTTTGCTGTTCTGTCTGGGATCGGGAGGCTTTCGCTTGGCAAGGCGACTGGTACCGGAATAAGGTGCGTAACCATCTGGGCGACAAAATCGATGATCACTTCCGTCTGTGGTACACCGATCGGGCGACACACAGTGATGGCGTGTTGGAAGATCCCCGAGAAACCGTCTCTTACGTCTCGACACTCTATCAAGCTATGCTCGATCTGAGCGATTGGGTGGAACGGGGCATTGCTCCTTCATCGACAACGGATTATCGGATCGAGGAGGGACAGGTAGTGATGTCGGCGAATGGGGCAAGTCGTGGTGGCATCCAACCGGCTGTCACTGCCTCCATCGCAGGCCAACAACGTGTGGAGGTGGCACCTGGGACCCCGGTTTCGATTCATGTCGTGGCGGAGTGTCCGGTCCATACGGGACGCATCGTGAAGGCGGAGTGGTGCATAGAAGGGACGACGTTCAGCGAGCCTGTTGATCTTGCGCAAGCACAATTCAGTGCGGATGGCTCCCGTGTGGAGTTCGACACAACGGTTACCTATACCACCGCGGGCACCTATTTCCCTACGGTTCGTGTCTATTCTGAGCGCAATGGTGACGCGGAGACTACCTATACCCGGATTGCGAACTTGGGGAAGGTGAGGGTGGTCGTGAAATAACGGTTTCGTTATTCCAGCTCTTGGTATTCCTTAGGCGTGTATCCTGTACGCTTTTTAAAGTAGCGGCTGAAGAGTGAGGCACTGCTGAAATTCAGCCGCTCCGATATTTCCAAGATCGTATATAGCTTGCTTCGGATGAGTTGTTTGGCTTCGGCAAGGACAAAGAGGTCGATATGCTCGCTGGCGAAATGTCCGCTCACCTCGTGGATGATGCGTGAGAGGTAGCGTGGCGTGACGCAGAGCTGGTTGGCATAGTAGTTTACGTTCCGTTCCCGCATGAAGTCTTGTTGCAGGAGTTGTACGAAGCGGTTGAATAGGTCTTGTTGCCGATTTTGCTGAGGTTTCTCTTCCTGCCTTAAATCCAAAAGGTACTGCGAATAGACAATGAAGATGAGGGTTTGCAAATAGCCCTTTACGATCGGCTCCTGGAGCTCCTCTTGGGAACGACGGTTCAACCGCTCCTTGAGCAGCTTGTAGAGCGCAAGGCATTCGGCTCTAATCGCCGCAGGCGGGGTGCAGATGGGAGAGGTGGTGAGTCGCCTGTGTAAAGCCGCCATATCGAGCGTATTGAGTAGCGGAAAGAAGAACTTCTCGTTTAGGATGAGCAACACGTAGCGCAGGTCATGGCTCATCGACTCCACTTTACCGAACAGGCCGCTTTTACTGAAGATGACATCACCCGAATGCATGACAATCCGCTCCGAACCTTGCGTCAGATAGACCTCACCTCCCAGACAGAAAAAGAGTGTCATGGTGTTCAACAGTTTGATGCGCTTTCCAATGCTGCCGGTCACCGCTCTGTTTTCCCACGGAATGGTGCTCTCTAAGTTATCATGCAACATCAGCTGGTCGCCCATGGACGCTACCATAGGTTCAGTGGGGAAATTGGAGGTCTCCATGATGATGTAGGGCTTGTCGCTCATGCTGCTGGATCTTTAGCGGCAAAGTACGCTATTCTTCTTGAATCAGGCAAGTGGAGAGGGATGTAATTTTCGTTGATAATCACTGGAGGAGAGCACGGTGTCGAACAGGCCGACCGCTTCCCCGGCATGGCGGTCAATACCGACATACGCTAAGCTGGCATCTTCATAGCGCTTGAACTTGTAGATCGCATCGTTCATCAAAGGGGCGTTGAATACACCCAAAGAGACCAACAGCTCAAAATCTTTCAAGGTCAAGCCCGTCACTTTCTGGAAGAGGCCTGGCTCCAACTGGGTGATCACATCGTGCAGGCAACGCTCCCGGTAGTCGGTCAGGTACATGAAGATAGGCACACGGGTGGCGAACTTGATCAGCTTCTCTTGGATCTGTTTGCGCACGCTTTTGTATTCCTTCTCCTCCTCGGTGAGCTCCTTCTTTTGCTTCTTGCTCAGCTCGCCATCATTGGCCTCCCGACGAGCCTTTTTGACGGCCTCACTCTTGTTGATAATCGTCTCGATGTCTTGATTGAGGTTGCGGAAACCCTCGATACGCATCAGCGCATTCATCGCCTCTGTGTTGGCCATCAGGCGGCGAAGCGTAGCGTTATCGACATTCACCAAGAGGGCACTTTCCCAGCGGCGAGCCAGTAGGGTGGCACTGGTGCCGCTCATGGCCATGTCTAAGATTCCGACAGCATCCAACTGTTTCATTGAGCTGCCATCATAAGCTAAGACCGGCAGGAAATGGATGAACTCTTCTACCTTCTTCTCCGGATTCGTCTCATCGAGGTTCAGATTGCTGCTGTAATCGGCTATCTGACGGAGCGCTCGGTCAGGAGCGAAGTCGAAAACGTAGCATTCCGGTTTAAGAATCGTGGTTTGGTTGGGTGATAACCCGTCTGGATTCTGCAAGGTCCAAGGCGTTTGTACCCGAAAGGCCGCTTGGAAATAGGTCTCCGGGCTACTGGTGTTGCGCAGCATGAAGATGCCTGTCCATGGTTTGACGCTGACACCCGTGGTCAGTTTACCACAGGTCAAGGTGATCGTGCGGGTATGCAGTGGATCGTCCATCGCTTGCAAGACCGGAGGCAAGGCTGCCATCCCGATACCCGCCTCCGCCCCGGCGGCTACAATCACCCGATAGCTGTGATAGAAATTGTTTTGCCGCTCTGCCAATAGATTACGCATGGCGTAACAGGCCGAAACGGAGGGGAGGAACCAAAGCGTATGGCTCAACACCCGTAATAAGGGCGCATGGCTGAACGGCATGGGTGGACGTTCCGTGCGTAGTTTCAGGTCGGAGGTAATCTGTTCGCTGAATGCTCCTCTGATCAGGTCGAGCCACTTCTGCACCTCGTCTGGATAGGCGAAAACAGCCTCCTTGCCCTGTCCTCGGGCTGCGAAGAAAAGGTTGAGATCAAACTCATCAAACTCTCCGGCTCGGGCCACGGCTCGTAGCGTGTCGGGCAGCTGATAGGTCATCATCACCATGCGAGGCAGGGCAGCGTAGGGGTTGTAGTCGCCCTCCCATAGCTCTTTGGCTCGCTGTTCGTCGCCGTAGGTCCAGTTGTAGATCTCCTCTTCGATGAAATCGCCTGTTTTGAGCGCACGGAAGGGCGTGCCAGAAAGGTAAAGATAGGCTCCTGTGGTGATCGGCATGATCCCCTCGTCGAAATAGTCCAGTCCTTCACCCTGTGCCTCGGCCTGCTCCCGTCGATCCTCTTGCTCAAACAGCTCCTTGGCACTCTCTCGCCAAGCACCATAATGATACTCATCCAGCACGACACAATCCCAGTTCATCAGGTGTACCCACTCGTTGCGCGTCTTGATACCACCCGTTTGCCGATTACGCCCTAAGAAATCTTGGAAAGAGCCGAAACAGACGATCGGGCGGTTGCGATCCATCTGCTCAGGCGTTAATCCGTTGTTGTGCGAGATGAATTGCCAGCCCTCGAAATCTCGATGCGTACGCAGATCCTCCTCCCAAGCGTTCTCTACGGCGGGTTTGAAGGTCAAGACCAACAGCCGTTTCCAGCCCATGCGTCGAGCCAGTTGATAGGTGGCGAACGTTTTTCCGAAGCGCATCTTGCAGTTCCAAAGGAAGTGGGGTGTGCGGTTGGGATTCTCTTGGGCCTGTCGCTTGAAGTAGGTGGCGGTGCGTTCTACGGCAGCCGCCTGTTCCGGACGCATACCGAACGTCTCCGTGCGTTGTGTATCTATCGCTTGGCGCTCCTTGACGGCCAGCACAGCGGCTTTCACGTCGTCAACCGTGCAGCGAAACCATTCTCCTTTCGGGTTGGCGAAGCGTTTGCGCAATAGGCGGTGCACAGCATGGTCGGTGAAGGTGGAGCCATCATTTCGCATGGCGTTCGCTTGAAACACAATCCGATAGGGGAGTTGTCCGGGGCGTAACGTCGGGTATTGCTGGGCTACTCGGCGTGCTACCTCTATCGTGGTATAGCCTACCTTCAACAAGCCGGGATAGGTTTGGTCTTCGTAGGCATAGATCATCGGTCTCGCCTCTGGGCGACCGGGGAAAAATATGTTACTATTGTTCGTTGCCATAATCTTTTGTTGTTATGGCACGTTCCCTAACATAAATGA
>CAMGEM010000029.1 GCA_946055095.1 uncultured Parabacteroides sp.
ATCGGCCCCGAACACTTGATGCTTGGCCTCATTCGTGAGGGGGAGAGCTTGGCCATGCAGGTTATCGAACGGCTGAAGGTTGATCCGAAGGAGATCCGTCGAAGGATTGAGCAGGAGATAGCGAACGTACCCGATCAAGAGGTTTCCGACCAATGTGAGATTGTGATCAGCAAAACGGCGGAACAGCTGTTGCGGATGAGTCAGTTGGAGTCTCGTCGGCTGAAGCGCAAGGAGGCGGATGCGGAGCATCTGTTGTTGGCCATGTTGAAGGACTCAAAGACGGTGTTGGCGCAGAGACTGAATGAGTTGGGCATCACCTATGGCTTAGTCTATAACACATTAATAAGTATGAGTTACAACGAAGAGAAGAAGGAGGAGGATGCTGTCTCTAACGTGCGGAGGGAGTCTGACGCTGCCTCTGCGGTGGATGAGACGGAGGAGATCTTGGATGGCTATACGGATGAAGAGGAGGATGATGACGAGGATTATATGCCTCGTCGGGAGCCTGCCAAACCTTCCGGTGGCACTACTGGATCGGCCTCGCAAGGAAAGAGCGATACGCCTGTGTTGGATAACTTCGGCACGGATATGACACGGGCAGCCATGGAGGGTCGTTTGGATCCGATTGTTGGACGGGAGAAGGAGATTGAACGTTTGGCGCAGATCTTGAGCCGTCGGAAGAAGAATAACCCTGTGCTGATCGGTGAGCCTGGCGTGGGAAAGTCGGCGATCGTGGAGGGATTGGCTACTCGCATCGTGGAGCGCAAAGTCTCTCGCATCTTGTTTGACAAGCGGGTGGTGAACTTGGATATGGCCTCTGTCGTGGCCGGCACGAAATACCGTGGTCAGTTTGAGGAGCGTATCAAGGCTATACTCAATGAGTTGTCGAAGAATCCGAATGTGATATTATTTATTGATGAGATTCATACGATCGTTGGAGCCGGCTCTGCGGCTGGCACGATGGATGCCGCTAATATGCTGAAGCCAGCCTTGGCACGTGGCGAGATTCAGTGCATCGGTGCGACTACGCTGGACGAGTATCGAAAGAACATCGAGAAGGATGGTGCCTTGGAGCGTCGTTTCCAGAAGGTGATTGTGGATCCGACCACGGCTGAGGAGACCTTGCAGATCTTGCATAACATCAAGGACCGTTATGAGGAGCATCACAATGTGATCTATACAGAGGGGGCTTTAGCGGCTTGCGTGAAACTGACGGATCGTTACATCAGCGATCGTAATTTCCCGGATAAGGCGATTGATGCGCTCGACGAGGCGGGCTCACGGGTGCATGTGGCCAATATCGTGGTTCCCAAAAGCATTGAGGAGTTGGAGGCACGCATCGAGCAGACCAAGAGCGACAAATTGGCGGCCGTGAAGGCGCAGAACTTTGAGTTGGCGGCCAGCTTCCGTGACCAGGAGCGGCAATGCTTGTTGCAATTGGAGGCGGCGAAGGCCAAATGGGAGAAAGAACTGGAGGAGCATCGGGAACTGGTGGACGAGGACAAAGTGGCAGAGGTCGTAGCCATGATGTCAGGCGTGCCCGTGCAGCGTATCGCCAAGGCGGAGAATGTCCGTCTGTTGGAGATGGCCGATGTCTTGAAGTCGAAGGTGATCGGGCAAGATGAGGCGGTGAAGAAAATCGTCAAGTCCATTCAGCGTAACCGTGTGGGCTTGAAAGACCCGAACAAGCCGATTGGTACCTTCATGTTCTTAGGGCCTACGGGTGTGGGTAAGACCCATTTGGCGAAGAAGCTGGCCGAATACCTGTTCGACTCGGCCGATGCGTTGATTCGGATCGACATGAGTGAGTATTTGGAGAAGTTCGCCGTCTCTCGCTTGATTGGTGCGCCTCCGGGATATGTCGGCTACGAGGAGGGTGGACAATTGACGGAGAAGGTGCGTCGGAAACCCTATTCCGTAGTGCTGTTGGACGAGATCGAGAAAGCGCATCCGGATGTGTTCAATTTGTTGTTGCAGGTATTGGATGAGGGCCGGTTGACGGATAGCTTGGGTCGTCGGATTGATTTCAAGAACACGATCTTGATCATGACCTCCAATATCGGTACCCGTCAGTTGAAAGACTTTGGCCGGGGAGTGGGATTCAGCACTCCGGGCAATGAGAATGACAAGGAGTTCTCCAGAGGCGTGATCCAGAAGGCGCTCAACAAGGCGTTCGCTCCGGAGTTCTTGAATCGTATTGATGACATTATCATGTTCGACCAATTGGATAAGGAGGCGATCCATAAGATCATTGATATTGAGTTGAGCGGCCTGTATAAGCGGGTGTCTGGCTTGGGCTTCTCGTTGGTGATCACCGATGCCGCCAAGGATTTCATAGCCTCAAAGGGTTACGATGTGCAGTTTGGTGCCCGTCCGTTGAAGCGTGCGATCCAGAAATACATCGAGGATGAGATGGCTGAGTTGATTATCCGGGCTACGGTGGCAGAGGGAGACCTGATCAAGGTCGATTTCGATGCCGAGGAACAACGCATTACTACGGCTATACAGAAGAACGAGGAAATAGTGGCTAATAAATACATGTAATATGTCAGTAGCAAAAGTAGATGACAACAGAAAGGTGACGACACGTCGCTTGATAGAGATGAAGCAGCGTGGAGAGAAGATCTCCATGCTGACTGCTTATGATTATTCTATGGCCAAGCTGATTGACCAAGCGGGTATGGATGTGATCTTGGTGGGCGACTCCGCCTCCAATGTCATGGCGGGAAACGTGACGACTTTGCCGATCACCCTTGATCAGATGATCTATCATGGTAAATCGGTGGTGAAAGCCGTGAACCGTGCCTTGGTGGTGGTAGATCTGCCTTTTGGCACCTATCAGGGGAACTCTAAGGAGGCGTTGGCCTCCGCTATTCGCGTGATGAAGGAGACCCATGCGGATTGCATTAAGCTGGAAGGAGGATCGGAGGTGCGTGAATCCATCGAGCGTATCTTATGTGCGGGGATCCCCGTGATGGGACATTTAGGATTGACCCCTCAATCCATCAATAAGTTTGGCACCTACGCCGTGCGTGCGAAAGAGGAGGCTGAGGCCAACAAGTTGATCGAAGACGCGCATTTGTTGCAAGAGATCGGCTGTTTCAGCTTGGTCTTGGAGAAGATCCCAGCGGCTTTGGCGAAACGGGTTTCCTCCGAGTTGGCGATCCCGACCATTGGTATCGGTGCGGGAAGCGGCACGGATGGACAGGTGCTGGTGATGCACGATATGTTGGGCATCAATCAAGGTTTCTCGCCCCGCTTCTTACGTAGGTATGCCAACTTGGGCGAGGAGATCACCCATGCGGTGCAAGCCTACATTGAAGATGTGAAGACGGGTGATTTCCCCAATGAGAAAGAACAATACTAAGTGTAAAAATAGGATGCAAAAACCTTGAATAATATGTTGTAAAGCATGTTTTGCTTAAATAGAGTTAATACGATGCACTTTTTCGATCGAACAGTGTGTCATATTCCATAAAGTCTCTATATTTGCAACGTGTTTTTCATGGTATTAGATTTAAGGTTAACAATGAGATTGGCTGTCCGTGATGGATGGCCTTTTCTTTTTTAGTTTCCTGCCTGTTTTTTGGCTCTCAAATCGTGGATGGATCGGTGTGTGAAAACGCTTGAGAAAAACAAATTCATATTATTATTGGCGGTTTCAATAATTATTGTAACTTTGCGGCGTAATTAGAAAACGAAATGATAACAACAGTGACATTACATTTGCATCATCATTGCGACGGGCAATAGTTCGGCGGGCTGATGGGTATGTATTTACTGTTTGAGATATAGGAAAAGGGCTTGCCGAATGACGGTGAGCCCTTTTTTGTTGGGATTTGGAATGACAAAATATAATATAATAAGGTATGTTGAGAATTGCGGTACAATCCAAGGGACGTCTGTATGACGAGACGATGATGCTGCTCGAAGAGGCTGGCATCCGATTGAATAAGGGAAAACGTATTTTGCTGTTGGCGGCAAAGGGTTTCCCAGTAGAGGTGTTGTTCTTGCGCGATGATGATATTCCGGAGTCGGTAGCCAATGGCGTGGCCGACGTGGGTATTGTGGGAGAGAATGAATATGTGGAGAAAGGGGAGAAGGCCCGCTTGGTGAAGCGGTTGGGCTTCAGCCGTTGTCGCCTCTCGTTGGCTATCCCGAAAGAGGAGGAGTATAATGGGGTGCAGTGGTTTGAGGGTAAGACGATCGCTACCTCTTATCCGGGTATTTTGAGCCGTTATTTGCAAGAGCAGGGTGTGAAGGCAGACATCCACGTGATCAGTGGCTCTGTGGAGATTGCGCCGGGAATCGGCTTGGCGGATGCGATCTTTGATATTGTCAGCTCCGGGAGTACCTTAGTCAGCAACCAACTGAAAGAGGTGGAGGTGGTACTTCCTTCCGAGGCCTTGTTGATCGCTCATCCCGCACTTTCCGCGGAGAAGCAGGCCATTTTGGATGAGTTGCTCTTCCGTTTTGCCGCTATCCAAGAGGCAGAGGGCAAGAAGTATGTGTTGCTAAATGCGCCGAAAGATTGTTTGCCGGAGATCATTGAGTTGTTGCCGGGTATGAAGAGCCCGACTGTGACGCCACTCGCTAATGGCGATTGGGTGTCTATTCAATCAGTAATCGCCGAGAGCCATTTCTGGGAGATTATCGGTAAGCTGAAGGCATTAGGTGCTGAGGGAATCTTGGTATTGCCGATCGAGAAAATGATTTTGTAACGTGACGCATCAAGAAACAGCAAGTATATGGAGATAGTTAAATACCCATCCCGGGCTGAGTGGGCAGCGTTGGCGAAGCGCCCGGCGTTGGATGTCACGACGTTGTTCGACACGGTGCGTACGGTGTTGGAGCGTGTGCGTCAAGAGGGGGATGCCGCTGTGAAAGCCTATGAGGAGCAATTTGATAAGGTGGTCCTGACGGATTTACGGGTCTCTTCAGAGGAGGTGGCGGAGGCCGATCAGGCCGTTTCTGAGGAATTGAAAAGAGCGATTCAATGTGCGAAAGCCAACATTGAGCGTTTCCATGCGGCACAACGTTTTCAAGGTGTGGAGGTGGAGACGACACCGGGTGTTCGTTGCTGGCAGAAGGCGATGCCGATTGAGAAGGTGGGCCTCTATATCCCAGGAGGAACAGCTCCGTTGTTTTCCACCGTATTGATGTTGGCGGTGCCTGCGCGTATCGCTGGCTGTCGGGAGATCGTGCTCTGTACCCCGCCGGATAAGACAACTGGCAAGGTGCATCCGGCTGTGTTGTATGCGGCAAAGGTGGCAGGCGTAAATAAAATATTCAAAGCAGGTGGCATCCAGGCGATTGCGGCGATGGCTTATGGCACGGAGTCCGTTCCTAAAGTCTATAAGATCTTCGGCCCAGGCAATCAGTATGTGACGGCAGCTAAGCAGTGGGTCAGCTTGAAAGAGGTGGCGATTGATATGCCTGCGGGCCCTTCTGAGGTGGAGGTCGTGGCCGATCAGACCGCTAATCCGGACTTTATCGCGGCCGATTTCCTGTCGCAAGCAGAGCATGGTGTGGATAGCCAGGCGATGTTAGTCACAACGGCTGAGGCATTGATCGAGCCGGTGAAGGAGGCGATCGAACGGCAGTTGGCTCGTTTGCCTCGCAGGGAGATTACGGAGAAGGCTTTGGCACATAGCCGGATTGTTTTGTTGCGAGATCAGCAGGAGGTGGTTGATTTCACCAACCTCTATGCACCGGAGCATCTGATCTTGCAGACGGCCGATTATGCGGCAATCGCCCAGCAGGTGGAGAATGCGGGCAGTGTCTTTATGGGACCTTACACCCCGGAGAGCGCGGGCGATTATGCCTCGGGCACGAATCATACCTTGCCGACCAATGGCTATGCCAAGGCGTATAGCGGGGTGAACTTGGATAGTTTCATCAAGAAAATCACCTTCCAGGAGATCACTTCGGAGGGTATCCGCTCACTGGGTGAGACCATTCGCACGATGGCGGAAGGAGAGCAATTGGAAGCACATCGAAATGCAGTAACCGTACGATTGAATGCCTTATGAGAAGTTTAGAAGAGTTGGTCAGACCCAATGTCTGGCGTATGCAGCCGTATTCATCGGCGCGTAATGAGTTTCAGGGGAATGCCTCTGTCTTTTTGGATGCGAATGAGAACCCGTGGAATGAGCCGATCAACCGCTATCCCGATCCTTTGCAGCGACAGGTGAAAGCACGTCTCTCACAGTTGAAAGGGGTGGAGCCCCGATCCATCTTTTTGGGAAATGGTAGCGATGAGGCGATCGACTTGGTGATTAGGGCTTTCTGTGAGCCGAAAGCCGATAATATAGTAACGATTACCCCTTCGTATGGCATGTATGAGGTGGCTGCCGAGACCAACGATGTGGAATGTCGCAAGGTGGCCTTGGATGAGCGTTTTGATTTGGATGTAGCGGCTTTGTGGGCGGCTGTCGATGCGCATACCAAGGTGATCTATCTCTGCTCGCCCAACAACCCCAGTGGTAATAGCCTGAATCGAGAGGCGATCTATCAGCTGCTGCGAGGGTTTGAGGGATTGGTGGTGGTGGATGAGGCCTATATTGATTTCTCCGCACAACCCAGTTTCTTGGCAGAACTGTCTCAATACCCTAACTTGATTGTTTTGCAGACCTTTTCGAAAGCATGGGGTGCTGCGGCCATTCGTCTGGGTATGGCTTTTGCCGCTCCTGCGATCATCGAGGTGCTGAACAAAATCAAATATCCCTACAATATTAATTTGTTGGTGCAAAACAAGGCATTAGAGTTGATGGAGAATGAGGCGGAGATGCGTCAGGAGGTCAAAGCGATCTTAGCGGAGCGCATGCGTATGGCCAAGCTGCTGAGCGAGGCTCCTTTTGGCTTTGAGGTATTCCCCTCTGACGCGAACTTCTTGTTGGTGCGTGTGGGCGATGCCGATCGGCTCTACAAGGCGTTGGTGGATCGAGGTATTATCGTGCGCAACCGCAACCGGGTGCTGAAGTGTCAGGGCTGTTTGCGAATCACGATCGGTTTGCCGGCGGAGAATGATCTTTTGTTGCGTGCGTTAAGCGAGGAGGTACAGGCATGAAAGCAGGGAAAAGAGCGCTTTTCATCGATCGGGATGGCACCTTGGTAGAGGAGCCTCCCGTGGATTACCAGTTGGACAGCTTGGAGAAGTTGGCCTTTGTGCCTAAGGTGATGCGTGCGCTTTACTTCATCCGTAAGCAGCTCGATTTTGAGTTTGTGATGGTCTCCAACCAAGATGGGTTGGGTACGGCCTCTTTTCCGGAGGAGACCTTTTGGCCGGCGCATAACTTGATGTTGAAGACCTTGGCAGGAGAGGGAATCACCTTTGATGACATCTTGATCGATCCCTCCTTGCCCGAGGAGCAATCGCCTAACCGGAAACCCCGATTGGGTATGTTGGGCCGTTATTTGACAGGTGAGTACGACTTGGCGAACAGCTATGTGATTGGCGATCGGCTGACCGACATGGAGTTGGCATACAACTTAGGGGCGAAGGGTATTTGGCTACATCCGCACGACGAGGAGGCCGAGCAGGCGTTGGCTGCCTATGCCGTTCCCTTGCAACCCGTGTTTATCTCCGATGATTGGGATCGCATCAGCGAGTTCCTGTTTGCCGGAGAGCGACGTGCGGAGGTGCGCCGAACCACCAAGGAGACCGACATTCTGGTGGATTGGAACTTGGATGGCACGGGAAAGACTGACATTCACACCGGCTTGGGCTTCTTCGACCACATGCTGGAGCAGATCGGCAAGCATTCGGGCACTGATTTGACTATTCGAGTAAAAGGAGATCTGGAGGTGGACGAGCATCACACCATCGAGGATACCGCCTTGGCCTTGGGAGAGGCGTTAGGCAAGGCACTGGGCGATAAACGAGGCATCGAGCGCTATGGCTATTGCTTGCCGATGGATGATTGCCTGTGCCGTGTCGCCCTGGATTTCGGTGGACGTCCCTGGTTGGTATGGGAAGCGGAGTTCCACAGAGAGAAGGTGGGCGATATGCCGACCGAGATGTTCTTGCACTTTTTTAAGAGTTTGAGCGATGCCGCCCGGATGAACTTGAACATCCATGCAGAGGGTACCAACGAGCACCATAAGATCGAAGGCATCTTCAAGGCGTTGGCTCGCTCGATCAAGATGGCCATCCGTCGAGACATCTATCGCTATGAATTACCCTCCACGAAGGGGGCTTTGTAGGGAGTTTCGACGGGGAAACAGCATGAAATGGTGATGAAAATCGAAAAAAAGGCCGAAAGAAATTTTGCGAGTAAAAATAATTACTACCTTTGCACGCTGTAAAGATGAGACTCTATTAGAATCTTCGTTTTTGTTCGTGATGCTGGTTCAGAAAGGGAAGACACATAGCAGGAGTTGACTTAAATTTCGTAATAATTTTAAAGTAAAAAAGATTAGAAGAGATGTCTAAGATTTGTCAAATTACTGGAAAAAGAGCAATGGTTGGAAACAACGTTTCTCACTCAAAGAGAAGAACGAAACGTAAGTTCAATGTCAACCTGTTTACAAAGAAGTTCTACTGGGTAGAGCAGGATTGCTGGGTAAGCCTCAATATTTCTGCTGCTGGCTTGCGTACAATTAATAAGTTGGGCTTGGATGCTGCCATCAAGATGGCCGCTGAGAAGGGTTATTTGAATGCATAATTTGTGGAGGATTTAGAAAATGGCAAAGAAAGCAAAAGGTAATAGAGTACAGGTAATCCTTGAGTGCACAGAGCATAAGGCAAGCGGTATGCCGGGTATGTCTCGCTATATCACCACGAAGAATAGAAAGAATACAACCCAGCGTTTGGAGTTGATGAAATACAACCCCATTTTGAAGAAGATGACGTTACACAAAGAAATTAAGTAATAGGAGATTTAAACAATGGCAAAAAAAGCAGTCGCAACATTTAAGAAAGGTGATGGTCGTACTTATTCAAAGGTGATCAAGATGGTTAAGTCTCCGAAAACAGGTGCATACATCTTCCAAGAGGAGATGGTTCCTAACGAGGCTGTAAAAGACTACTTCGCAAAATAATTGAACCATTATAGTAAGAGAGAACTTCCTTCTGAGCAATCGGAGGGAAGTTTTTTTATATCCTTTTCCAAACGATGGGCCACGTTTTGCAGGAGGATGGGCGATGGATTTTTATTTTGGAAATAGGTTGATACAGAAAAAACGCGTACTTTTGTTGATTAGAAAATAATCAAAACATAAAGACAGTATAGTATGAGATTCGATGTGTCCAGCACTGCGCTCTTGTCGCATTTGCAATCGATTGGTAAGGTAATAGCTTCTAAGAATACATTGCCGATTTTGGATAATTTCCTGTTCCAGTTGGAGGAGAATACGTTGACGGTGACGGCTTCTGATGCCGAGACCCGGCTGGTGACCTCCCTTGAGGTGATGAACGCTGAGGGCTCGGGGCTCTTCTGCGTTTCCGCAAAGATGCTGTTGGATCCCTTGAAGGAATTGCCGGAGCAACCGCTTACGTTTGATGTGAATGATGCGAATTTGGAGGTGTTCATCCATTTCCAGAATGGTAAATATAACTTCATTGGACAGAAGGGTGATACCTATCCGCAGCAGAAGCCGCTTTCGGAGCAGGCAGTGGAGGTGGTGATGGACGCTCAGCTATTGCTGAATGGGATCAGTCGTTCGTTGTTTGCCACCGCGGATGATGAATTACGCCCTGTCATGAATGGTGTCTATTTTGATTTCCATACCGATGACTTGACGTTTGTCGCTTCCGACGGCCATAAGTTAGTGCGTTTGCGCAATCTTTCCGTGAAATCGGAGGAGCGTGCTTCGTTCATCCTGCCGAAGAAACCAGCTACCTTGCTGAAGAATCTCTTGGCGAAAGAGGAGGGGTTGATACGCCTGCAGTTCGACGACAACAATGCCTATGTGCGTTGTGCCAATTGTGAGATGGTGTGTCGCTTGATCGAGGGGCGTTATCCCAATTACAATAGCGTGATCCCCAAGGAGAATCCTTTCCAGGTGACCATCGATCGTATGTTTTTATTGAATGCCTTGAAGCGTGTCTCGGTTTTCTCTAACCAATCCAGCAGCTTGATTAAGTTGCATCTGGAGGATAACCTGTTGACCGTTTCCGCCCAGGATATTGATTTCTCCACTTCTGCGGAGGAGCGTATTCCCTGTGAGTATAATGGCGATGAGCTGAGCATTGGTTTCAAGGCTACCTATCTAATTGATATATTGGGCAACATCAGCTCTACGGATGTGATCTTGCAGTTGGCTGATCCTTCACGTGCGGGTCTGATTCTCCCGTTGGAGAACCAGGAGAATGAGGATTTGTTGATGCTGTTGATGCCTATGATGTTGAATGATTAATTTGAAGATTGCATGCAGTTGAATTTGAGAAATCCGTTGGTTTTCTTTGATTTGGAAACTACCGGTATAGATATCGCTAAGGATCGTATCGTAGAGATCTCCATGGTGAAGGTGATGCCTAATGGGGAGGAGATTGTGAAGACACGCCGGATTAATCCGGGTATGCCTATTCCTCCGGAATCTACGGCTATCCATGGCATTACGGATGAGGACGTGAAGGATTGCCCGAAGTTCAAGGAGATCGCCAAGTCGTTGGCGGCACAGATCGAAGGGTGTGACTTGGCGGGCTTCAATTCCAATCGTTTCGATATTCCGATGTTGGCGGAAGAGTTCTTGCGTGCGGGTGTGGATGTAGATCTGAACCGTCGGAAATTTATTGATGTGCAGACGATTTTCCACAAGATGGAGCAACGCAACCTGACGGCTGCTTATAAGTTCTATTGCAACAAAGACTTAGCGAACGCGCACTCCGCTGAGGCGGATACGATGGCGACCTATGAGGTGCTGAAGGCGCAGTTGGATCGTTATCCGGAGTTGGAGAATGATGTCAATTTCTTATCCAAATATTCCTCGTTCACCAACAATGTGGATTTTGCGGGTCGCATGGTGTATAACGAGAAGGGGCAAGAGGTCATTAACTTCGGAAAATACAAGGGTCGTTTGGTGGAGGAGGTGCTCAAGTCGGATCCCAGCTATTATGCCTGGATTATGAATGGGGATTTCCCGCTGAACACGAAGAAGATGTTGACGGAGATCCGTCTGCGTGGATTCAATCAAAAATAAGCCTTTTTATGTTGAAGAATAAACATATTATCTTGGGTATCACGGGAAGTATCGCGGCTTACAAAGCGGCCTATCTCATCCGTGGCTTAGTGAAGAAAGGGGCCGAGGTGCAGGTGGTGATTACACCTGCAGGCAAGGAGTTCATTACGCCTCTGACACTTTCTACCTTGAGCAGCCATCCGGTGATCAGCGAGTTCTTCTCCAATCGAGACGGTACGTGGAACAGCCATGTGGATTTGGGCTTGTGGGCTGATGCGATGTTGATCGCTCCGGCTACAGCCTCCAGTATCGGGAAGATGGCGAATGGTATTGCGGATAACATGTTGATCACGACCTATCTATCTTGTAAAGCACCGGTGTTTGTCGCTCCGGCGATGGACTTGGATATGTTTGCGCATCCCTCCACACAAGCGAACTTGGATAAGCTTCGTTCGTATGGCAACCGCATCATTGAGCCGGCTACTGGAGAGTTAGCCAGCCATTTGGTGGGTAAGGGACGTATGGAGGAACCGGATCGGATTATCGAGGTGTTGGAGGACTTTTTCGCTACGCGACAGGATTTAAAACACCAAAAAATCTTAATAACGGCTGGTCCGACGTATGAAAAGATTGATCCCGTCCGTTTTATAGGTAACTATTCCTCAGGGAAGATGGGCTTTGCCTTGGCAGAGGCATGTGCCGAACGAGGAGCTGAGGTGACGTTGGTGGCTGGCCCTGTATCGCTTGAGACGCATCATCCTTTGATCAAACGGGTGAATGTGGAGTCGGCCGAAGAGATGTATCAAGCGGCGATGGCGGCTTTTCCTGCATCGGATGCGGCTATCTTATGTGCGGCAGTGGCGGATTACCGGCCTGAGCAGGTGGCCGCGCAGAAGTTGAAACGGGAGACGGAGGGAGAGATGACCCTCCACTTGGTACCCAACAAAGACATTGCCGCCTCCTTGGGTGCGATCAAGCGGAAAGAGCAGGTGTTGGTAGGCTTTGCGTTGGAGACGAATGACGAGACGGCCCATGCGTCGGATAAGTTGAAGCGGAAGAACCTCGACTTTATCGTGCTTAACTCCTTACGGGATGCGGGGGCCGGTTTTCGTTGTGATACCAACAAAATCACACTGCTGAACCGGGCTGGTGTGAGCAAGGCATTCCCCCTGAAGTCAAAGCAAGAAGTGGCCGCCGACATTGTGGATGAGTTAGTAAATGTATTGGCATGTGTAAAATAAAGCGATGGATCTCTCTTGGCTTGCTCTGCCTGCTTCCTTGGATGGGAGAGGCACAGGAGCTGAATGCCCGTATCACGGTGAATGGCGATAAGATCGCAGCGGCGAATAAGCAGATCTTTACGACCTTGCAGAACGCACTGACAGAGTTTGTCAACAACCGGAAATGGACAGATGCGACCTTTGCGGTCAATGAGAAGATCGATTGCACCATGACGATTATTGTCAATGAGCTGGATGAGACCAGTTTTAAGTCGGAGATTCAGGTGCAGGCTCGCCGTCCGGTCTATAACTCCAGCTATACCACGACCTTACTGAATTTTCGTGATCAAGAATTGGCGTTTGATTATACCGAGGGGGAACCCCTTGATTACAATTCAACCACGTTGACCAGCAACTTGACAGCTACGGTGGCCTTCTATGTCTATTTGATCTTGGCCATGGATTTTGACAGCTTCGCTTTGCAAGGGGGTAATGCCTATATCCAACAGGCACAGCAGATCGTGACGTTGGCGCAATCAGAGATGTCGTGGACCGGATGGAAGGCGTTCGACAGCAACAAGAATCGGCATGCGGTGGTGACTGCCTTACAAGACAATGCCTCAGAAGCCTTTCGGCAGATGTGGTACACCTATCACCTGAAGGGACTCGATGAGATGGCTGCCAATGCCGATCGAGGGCGAACTACGATCATTGAGGCAATCGCTGCCCTGCAAGAGGTGAAGAAGGCCAGACCCACCTCTATCTTATTGCAGATGTTCGCAGACGCGAAGTTGGATGAACTGATTGCCATTTATTCGAAAGCGACTACGCAAGAGCGTCAGCAGGGTTATACGATGTTGACAGACATATATCCGGCACAATCCACTCGGTTGGAGGAGCTGAAGAAAGCGGTGCAATAAATTAGAACAGCTATGTTAAAGTCCTTATTCATTCAGAATTTTGTCTTAATCGACAGTCTTGATATCTGTTTCAATCCAGGTTTCTCGGTGATCACAGGTGAGACCGGTGCGGGAAAGTCCATCATCTTGGGGGCCCTATCGTTGGTGTTAGGGCAGCGGGCTGATGGTAAGAGCATCAAGCAGGGGGCGGATAAATGTGTGATTGAGGCCATTTTTGATGTCTCTAAATACCAGTTAGAGCCTTTTTTCTTAGGCAATGACCTGGAGTATGATCCCGAGAGTTGCATCCTTCGTCGGGAGCTGTATGCCTCGGGGAAGTCGCGTGCCTTCGTCAATGATTCCCCGGTTCCTTTGGCTATCTTGAAAGAGTTGGGAACAAAGCTGATAGATATTCACTCGCAGCATCAGAACCTATTGTTGGGCGATAATCGTTTCCAACTCCGTGTGGTGGATGTGATGGCGGAGAATGAGATCCTGTTGATCCTATATAAAAAGGAATATACCCGTTATCAAGGTCTGCGGAAAGCGTTGAGTGCCTTGAAGGAGCGGGCCGCACAAAGCAAGCAGGAGGAGGATTATATCCGCTTCCAGCTGGATCAGTTGGAGGAGGCTAATCTGCAACCCAACGAGCAAGAGGAGTTGGAGCAGGAGCAGGAGACCCTATCCCATGCGGAGGAGATCAAGAGCTCGCTGTATCGGGTCAGTTCCTGTCTGGATGGCGAGGAGCAGGGAGTGGTCTCGCTGTTGAAAGAGTCGCTCTCTTCGATGGATGCGCTGGAGCGCTATTTCCCCCGGGCCAAAGAGATTGCTGAACGGTTGCGCTCGGCTTACATTGATCTGAATGACTTAGCCTCAGAGATGGAGGGCATGATCGAGGATGTGGAGTTCAACCCTGATCGACTGGCTTGGGTGAATGAGCGATTGGATACACTTTATGCCTTACAGCAGAAACATCGGGTATCGTCGGTGGATGATTTGATCGCTTTGCGGGATCAGTTTAGGGCGCAATTGACGGATATCGAATCGTTTGATGAGCAGATTGCCGCCTTGGAGAAGCAGGTGCAGGATGCCTATAAAGAGCTTTTGCAGCAGGCGGCTGTGTTGAGTGAGCAGCGGAAGGTGGCTGCCGTCGCCTTCGCGCAGCAGTTGGTGCAGATGGTGGCTCCGTTGGGAATGCCTCATACCCGTTTTCAGGTAGAGGTGGTGCCTCGCAAGGAGCCCGAGAGCGATGGCATGGATGAGATCCGCTTTCTGTTCTCTGCCAATAAGAGCATGGCGTTGCAGCCGGTAGCCCAGACGGCCTCTGGGGGTGAGATCTCTCGTTTGATGCTTTGTATCAAGGCGATGATCGCAGGTTTTACGGCATTGCCTACCATTATCTTCGATGAGGTGGACACGGGTGTGTCGGGCGACATCGCGGATAAGATGGGCCATATCATGCAAGATTTAGGCTCGAAGATGCAGGTCTTTGCCATCACCCATTTGCCGCAGATCGCTGCCCAAGGAGAGGCTCACTATTTTGTGTATAAGGAGGATGTCAAGGATCGGACACTGACACGTATCCGTCCGTTGGATAAGGAAGAGCGTATCCGTGAGGTGGCGCGGATGTTGAGTGGATCCGCTTTGACGGAGGCTTCTTTAGCGAACGCGAAGGATTTATTAGGAATGACGGCTGATCGTGCGAGACGAGACTGACGTTGGGATATTTTTACGTTACGAATAAAAAAGAGCATAGTAATGAAGGAAAACGAGATGGTATTTGGCATTCGTGCCGTGATGGAGGCCATTCAGGCGGATAAAGAGATAGACAAGATCTTGATCAAGCGAGAGCTGCAGGGTGAGTTGGCCAAAGGGTTGATGGAGGTGTTGCGAGGAAGAGCGATTCCTGTGCAGCGGGTGCCTCAGGAGCGCTTGGATCGTCTCACACGCAAGAACCACCAAGGTGTGATCGCATTCATGTCTGCCATTACTTATCAACGGTTGGAAGACATCGTTCCCTTTGTGTATGAGCAGGGAAAGGATCCGTTTATTGTCTTGTTGGATGGGGTGACTGATGTGCGCAATTTCGGAGCGATAGCCCGCACCTGTGAGTGCGCGGGTGTGGATGCCATCGTGATTCCATCGAAAGGCAGTGTGACGGTCAATGCCGATGCGATCAAGACTTCTGCCGGTGCGTTGCATACCTTGCCTGTGTGTAAGGAGAACTCGATCAACCAGGCGATCCGTTTCTTGCAGCAGAGCGGGATTAAGGTGTATGCCGCCAGTGAGAAAGGCGCGGAGAGCTACACGGCGATACCTTATGATGGACCGGTGGCAATCGTGATGGGAGCAGAAGATACGGGAGTCTCTCCGGAGAACTTACGCTTGTGCGACCAGATCGTACGCATTCCGCTGTTTGGACAGATTAGTTCATTGAATGTCTCCGTGGCCGCTTCGGTCATGATCTACGAGGTTGTGCGTCAACGCATGGCGAAAGGGGTGATCTAAATGGATAATTCACTATAAAAACAGAATAAGATGAAAAAGATTATTGCGACAAAGAATGCGCCTGCGGCGATCGGCCCATATAGCCAAGCCGTGCAGGCAGGTAATATGTTATTCGCTTCTGGTCAGTTGGGATTGGATCCTGCTACGGGTCAGTTTCCTGAGGGTGGCGTGAAGGAGCAGACGGCACAGGCATTTAAGAACGTGAAAGCGATCTTAACGGAGGCCGGTTTGACCATGGACAATGTGGTGAAGACGACTGTCTTCTTGGCTGACATGGGTGATTTTGCGGCGATGAATGAGGTCTATGCCGCACAGTTCGAGGGTACCTTTCCCGCTCGCTCTGCCGTAGCGGTTAAGACGCTTCCCAAGAATGCCTTGGTGGAGGTTGAGGTGATCGCCGTATTGTAAATTATAATTTAGGAGTTAGGAATGAGGACTTATTGCTGCAAATTCCTAACTCCTCATTCCTCATTTGTAAAATAGCTTCTGCGCCAAATCCTTCCTTCCCATTCGTTGTAACTCCCTTAGAATGGGTTGACGACATTCCGGCTTATACCAAAAGAAGAACTGCCGTTGCGCCAACTTCTGCGCTTGCGTGCGTGCCGTGTAAACCTTTTCCAGTGTATAAGGGTGATAGCCTGTATAGTAGATCTCCGTGGCTAATGTCATGGGGGTAGGCGTGAAGTCCTGCACCTGCTCCAGCTGGAAATGGAGTCGCTTGGTGATCGTCGCTAACTCAGCCATGTCCTCCTCCTTGCAACCTGGATGGCTGGAGATGAAGTAGGGGATTAATTGCTGGTTCAATCCATGCTGCCGGTTCACCCGATCAAACTCCTGTTTGAATTGTCCAAAGAGGCTGAAAGAGGGTTTGCGCATCAATCGCAATACGGAGTCTGCGGTATGTTCCGGTGCCACTTTTAATCGGCCAGACACATGGCGGGCAATGAGCTCCTCCATATAACGATGCGCCGATTGGTTCAGTCGATCGTCGTCGTAGCGATGGAGCAGCAGGTCATAGCGCACACCGCTCCCGATAAAACTTTTCTTGATACCCGGCAAGCGATCCACAGCCGCATACAGCTCCAAGAGGGGGGTATGGTCGGCATTTAGGTTCTTGCAGACCGTTGGAGCGACGCAGGAGGGCTTCTTGCACTGGGCACAGATGCGGCCGTCCCGTCCCTTCATGCGATACATGTTGGCTGAGGGTCCACCCAAGTCACTCAGATAGCCCTTGAAATCAGGCATCTCTGTGATAGCCTTAACTTCCCGAAGGATGGAGGCTTGGCTGCGAGAGGCGATAAACTTGCCTTGATGTGCCGAGATCGTGCAGAAAGCACAACCGCCAAAACATCCCCGATGCACATTCACCGAGAACTTGATCATCTCAAACGCCGGGATAACCTTCCCTTTGTATTTCGGATGGGGAAGGCGGGTATAGGGCAGATCGAATGAGGCATCGATCTCTGCTTCCGTCATCGGAGGGAAAGGAGGGTTCACCACCAATGTCTGCTGGCCTACTCGTTGCAGTAGGCGAGCGGCATGTAGCTTGTTGGATTCCTCCTCGATATGGCGGAAGTTCTTGGCCTGTTTCAGTTTGTCTTTGAGGCACTCCTCATGCGAGAAGAGCTGGATGTCGTCTGCCTGAGCGATAGGGGTATCGTTGCTTCGATAAACCGTTTGCCGAATATCATGTAGCGTCTGGAACGGTTCGCCCGCTTGCAGGCGATGTACCAACTCCCGGATCGGTTGCTCCCCCATACCATAGATCAATAGGTCAGCGGGACTATCTACCAATATGCCCGGCCGTAGCCTGTCTTGCCAATAATCGTAGTGGGTCAAGCGGCGTAGGGAGGCCTCTATACCTCCCAGCACCACCGGAACCTCTGGATAGAGCTCCTTCAAGATACGGGCATAGACAATGCTGGGGTAATCCGGACGCATGCCTGGTCGGCGATCAGGTGTATAAGCATCGTCGCTCCGCTTACGCTTGTTGGCCGTATAGTGGTTGATCATGGAGTCCATGGCTCCGGGAGAGATGCCGAAAAACAGTCGAGGAACACCTAACTTCTTGAAATCTCTATAATCACCTCGCCAATCTGGTTGAGGCACGATCGCCACCTTCAATCCCTCTGCCTCCAGCACACGGCCAATCACCGCGGCGCCAAACGAAGGATGATCCACGTACGCATCGCCCGAAAAAAGAATCACGTCCAACTGTTCCCAGCCTCTTGCCTCCACCTCTTTTTTTGTGGTAGGCAACCAATCATGCAATCTATACGTTTTCATACTGCGAAGATAATGCAAAAATACAACAAAACATGGCAACTACAAGATTCAAATTCCGTGCCTCTTCTGTTTCGGGGAAACAGGGCACATTGTTCATCCAAGTGATTCATCAGCGTGTGGTGCGTCAGGTCAGCACGAAGTATAAACTCTATC
>CAMGEM010000030.1 GCA_946055095.1 uncultured Parabacteroides sp.
AGATAATGACCTTTCACATTTCAGGTTTCTGGTAATTACCTCTTGGATTGACCACCTAAGGTTTTGGTTTCGATTAATATTCATAGTAATGAATGATCAACCGCTGCAAAGGTGGTGCATATTTTTCAAACATGCAAGTGTTTCTTGGATTTTTTCAAAAAAAGCAATTTATTGCAGGTTAGAGGGCCATAAATATAGCAATGCCCTCATTTCATGTTGATAATAAAAAACGGGACTCCCTTGTAGAGGAATCCCGCCTCAAAAGATAATGACCTTTCACATTTCAGGTTTCTGGTAATTACCTCTTGGATTGACCACTTAAAGTTTTGGTTTCAATTAATTTTCATAGTAATGATGATCAACCGCCGCAAAGGTGGTGTATATTTTTTAAATACACAAGTATTTATTGAAATTTTTTCCAGAAAATGAATTTATACGCTTTTTGACAGAAATAGGGCATTACTTCGTAGGAGCAGAAAAACTCTTTTTTGTTATTCTAATGAGCCTAAAGCGATAATGGCTTCATGAAATGGTGTATCTTCGCGGCATGAAGGAGTTTATCATATCGGAAGCACAGACCGAAAAGGCGGTCTTGGTGGGTTTGGTCACACCCGAGCAGAATGAGCAGAAAGTGTCCGAGTATTTGGATGAGTTGGCTTTCTTGGCGGATACAGCCGGGGTGGAGGCCGTGAAGCGTTTTACCCAGAAGTTAGATTATCCAAATTCCGTGACCTTTGTTGGTACGGGAAAGCTGCAGGAGATCAAAGAGTATGTAGTAGAGCATGAGATTGGTGTGGTGATCTTCGACGATGAGTTGTCGGCGAAGCAGTTGCGTAATATAGAGAAGGAGCTGCAGGTGATGATCCTCGACCGTACCAATTTGATCCTGGATATTTTCGCAAAACGTGCGCAAACCGCTCATGCGAAAGCGCAAGTGGAATTAGCACAATATAAATATATGTTACCTCGCTTGACTCGTTTATGGACACACTTGGAGCGTCAACGAGGAGGTGTAGGTATGCGTGGCCCTGGTGAGACACAGTTAGAGACTGATAAACGTATCATCTTGGATAAGATCTCTCGACTGAAACGGGAGTTGGTCGATATCGACAAGCAGAAGAGCGTACAACGGAAGAACCGAGGCAAGATGGTGCGTGTGGCATTGGTTGGCTATACCAATGTCGGTAAATCTACCTTGATGAATCTGTTGAGCAAGAGCGAGGTATTTGCCGAGAACAAGCTGTTCGCCACGTTAGACACCACCGTGCGTAAGGTGATTATCGAGAATCTACCCTTCTTACTCTCTGATACGGTTGGGTTTATCCGTAAGTTGCCTACCGAACTGGTAGAAAGTTTTAAATCTACACTTGACGAGGTGCGTGAGGCGGATCTGCTGGTGCATATCGTGGATATTTCACACCCCTCGTTTGAGGAGCAGATAGAGGTAGTGAATCGTACATTGGCAGAGATTGACAAGCAGGAGAAGCCGATGATTATGGTGTTTAATAAGGTTGATGCCTTTACGTTTGTTCCCAAGGAGGCCGATGATTTGACCCCTCGTACACGGGAGAATATTGATTTAGATGAATTGAAACGGACGTGGATGAATCGTTTGCCAGGTGATTGCCTGTTTATCTCAGCTAAAGAGCGTACCAATATCGAAGCGCTTAAAGCCCTGCTCTATGAGCGAGTAAAGCAGATTCATATAACCCGTTTCCCTTATAATGATTTCCTTTTCCAGCATTACGAGGAGGAGGGTTTATAACCATTTAGTTTGTATGAAAAGATTGTTAAGAGTGATCGCACCAACTGAGGTTGAGCAGTTGCGTGCACAAGGTTGTTCTGCGGAGTCTTGGGATGAGGTTTGGGTGCCTGAAGAGTTCGATGCAGAACAGGTGGTGGATGTGCATTTTTCCGGTACGGTTTGCTTAGGTGCTTTCCGCAAGTCGTTTACTTTACCCGGAGGATTGGTGCGTCATAGCGGTGTTCGTCATGCGACGCTGCATAATGTGACGTTGGGTGATGATGTGCTGATAGAGCAAGTACATAATTATATCGCCAACTATCGGATCGGCCAGGAATGTATCATCCAACATGTGGATTTGTTGTTAGTGGAGGGTCGCACCTCATTTGGCAATAATGTGGAGGTTTCTGTGTTGAACGAGACGGGCGGTCGTGAGGTGCCTATTTATGATGGCTTGTCTGCCTCATTAGCCTACTTGATCGCTTTGTATCGACATCGGCCACAGTTGATTGCTCGTTTGCGTCAGCTGATTGCCGATTATGCAGAGGGAGTCGCTGACACCATGGGTACGATAGGCGAGCGGGTAGTCATTCGGAATGCAGGGACGATCCGGAATGTACGCATCGGTAGTTATGCCCGAGTGGAGAATTGTACCCGTCTGGAGAATGGCTCGATCAATAGTAAGCAGGAGGCACCCGTATTTGTGGGTGACAGTGTGATTGCGGAGGATTTTATTCTTTCCTCAGGGGCACAGGTGGCTGATGCCGCAAAATTGATTCGCTGTTTTGTGGGACAGGCCTGCCACGTGACGCATAACTTCTCGGCACACGACTCTTTGCTGTTCAGCAACTGTGCGTTCGAGAATGGAGAGGCTTGCGCGATCTTCGCAGGACCGTTCACTGTCTCTATGCACAAAAGTAGTCTATTGATTGCTGGTATGTATTCGTTCCTCAATGCGGGTAGTGGTTCTAACCAGAGTAATCACATGTATAAGTTAGGTCCGATTCATCAAGGTATCGTAGAGCGTGGATCAAAGACGACCTCTGACTCTTATATTCTTTGGCCGGCCCGTGTAGGTGCATTCTCACTGGTGATGGGTCGTCATCATCATCACAGTGATACCTCTGATATTCCCTTCTCTTACTTGATTGAGCAGGATGATGAGACCTATTTAGTGCCGGGTGTAAACCTGCGCAGTGTGGGAACTATCCGTGATGCGCAGAAATGGCCACGCCGTGATAAGCGCACCGATCCGGAGCAACTGGACCAGATCAACTACAATCTATTGAGTCCCTATACGATCCAAAAAATGCTCAAAGCGGTAGAGATTCTGCGTAATTTGCAATCATTGGTGGGAGAGACCTCAGACATTTATTATTACCAAAATGCTCGGATTAAAGGATCCTCCTTGCGGAACGCATTGTCACTCTATGGCATGGCGATCAATAAGTTCTTAGGTAATTCCTTGATCAAGAAATTAGAGGGCACTCATTTCCGCTCGATGGAGGAGGTATGGGCGCAGTTGCAACCCACTGAGCGAAAAGGCTCAGGTGAATGGTTGGATTTGGCAGGCTTGATTCTTCCGAAAGAGCCGTTAGAGGCTTTATTGAATGACATAGAGATGGGAGAGGTACAGTCGTTAGCAGACATCGAAGGCTTCTTCCGTTTAGTACATGCCCATTACTATGCGTTGGAATGGACTTGGGCCTATGAGATGATCGAGCTGTATTACGAGGTGGATCTTCGTACGATCTCTGCGGAACAAATTATCGCTTTGGTACGTCGTTGGCAAGATTCCGTGATTGGTTTGGATGAGCAGCTTTATGCCGATGCGCATAAGGAGTTCTCGTTGGCCATGATGACCGGTTTTGGTGTAGATGGCTCACAAAAGGAGAAATTGGAGGATTTCGAGGGTGTACGTGGTGATTTTGAGAACAACCCCTTCGTCTCTGCTGTGCGTGACCATATTGTGAAGAAACGGGCGTTGGGTGAGGAGTTGATCGCCAGGTTATCTCCTCTGGTTTACACCGAATAGCAGAGTCATATAGAGAAGGCATCATTTGTGTTGATAACGGGGATGATGTGCTAAAATCTCTTGGCGTAGGAAGGTGCGGTCGATGTGGGTATAGATCTGAGTGGTGGTAATCTGTTCATGGCCTAACATCTCTTGGATCGCCCGCAGATTAGCACCTCCTTCCAACAGATGTGTGGCGAAGGAGTGGCGGAACGTGTGGGGGCTGACCGTCTTGTGGATGCCTGCTGCCGCCGTTTGCACCTTGATGATGTGAAACACCATGATGCGAGAGAGCGCTGTGCCCCGTCGGCTGAGGAAAAGCGTGTCTTCAAATCCTTTTTTGGGCACCACTTGGCTGCGATCTTTTAGATAGTTGTTGATTTCTTGTAAAGCGATCTCTGAGATAGGTACCAAGCGCTGTTTATTTCCTTTGCCTAAAACCCGGATAAATTGCTCCTCGGGGTAGATGTCTGCATATCGCAGATTGATCAATTCAGAGACACGCAAGCCACAGCTGTAAAGTGTCTCCAGCATGGCTCGGTTGCGATGTCCCTCAGGGGTAGAGAGGTCAATTGAGTCAAGAATAGCGTTGATCTCATTCACAGTCAGCACTTCTGGTAGTTTCAAGCCTATCTTGGGTGACTCTAATAGTTCTGTCGGATCACACTCGATATAGTCGTCGAGTAACAGAAAGCGATAGAACGACTTAATGCCGGAGATAATGCGGGCTTGTGAGCGTGGATGAATCCCGATATCTGCTAATTGAGCGATAAACTGTTGCAGATCCTCGTAAGTGATCTCCTTATAGCTTTTCCCCTCATCCACGCCGAATGACAGTAGTTTATCTAAATCGGCCAAATAGGCTTCGATGGAGTTGGGCGACAGCCCTCGCTCCAACCTCAGATAGATTTCATATTTCTTACGAATGTCGTTGCTCGCTTGCATTGTTAGGTATGTCGTTATGAATGGGTCAAATAAAATCCTTATCTTTGTCGGGTTAAATGCCCGCCCCCCTGTTGGAAGGGCGAGGCAAAGATAATAAACTTGCAGAAGAATGAAGAAAATTCAGATCATCAATGGACCCAATTTGAATTTGTTGGGGAAGCGAGAGCCCACAGTTTATGGCAATAGCTCGTTTGAGGATTATTTGGACACGTTGCGAGCACGTTATCCACAGTGTGAGATCGCCTACTACCAAAGCAATGTTGAGGGCGAGATGATTAATAAGATCCATGAGGTGGGCTTTACCTATGATGGCATTGTCTTGAATGCAGGAGCCTACACGCATACTTCGATTGCCTTGCATGATGCGATTAAGGCTGTGACTACACCGGTGGTAGAGGTGCATATCTCCAATGTGCATGCCCGAGAGTCGTTCCGCCATGTCTCGATGCTGTCTGCCGCTTGCAAGGGAGTAATCTTAGGATTTGGATTGGATTCTTATCGCTTGGCAGTGGAGTCTTTTCTGTAAAGTGGTATCTAAGTTACGGTAAAAGACCGTATATCGGGAAGGAAAGTAGTATTTAGGTTATAATATAATAATAGGTATATGTTAAAGCATACAAAGATTGTGGCTACCGTCTCTGACAAGCGTTGTGACGTGGAGTTCTTGGAGGCATTGTATAAAGCGGGTATGAACGTCGTGCGTCTGAACACAGCGCACTTGCAAGAGGAGGGATTGACACGGATCGTAACGAATGTACGGGCTGTCTCTGACCGTATTGGTATTTTGATGGACACGAAAGGTCCGGAGGTACGTACGACCGCTACGGTGGGTGGAGAATCCATTGCGTTCAAGACAGGCGATCGAGTAAAAATCACAGGCAATGCTGATCAAGAGAGTTCACACGAGTGCATCAATGTCTCTTACCGTAATTTCGTGCACGACTTGGCGGTAGGTAGTGACATCTTGATTGATGATGGTGATTTAGAGTTGAAGGTAGTAGAGAAAACCGCAGATTATTTGATGTGCGAGGCACA
Organism: uncultured Parabacteroides sp.; assembly: GCA_946055095.1. Taxonomy (GTDB): domain Bacteria; phylum Bacteroidota; class Bacteroidia; order Bacteroidales; family Tannerellaceae; genus Parabacteroides. Next base: position 5,739 of record CAMGEM010000030.1, read on the forward strand.
GAATGAGGCCTCTTTGGGAAGTCGCAAGAGCGTGAATGTCCCCGGAGTGCGTATCAACCTGCCTTCGTTGACGGAACGTGATCGTAAAAACATCCTGTGGGCGATTGAGCATGACTTGGATTTCATCGCTCACTCCTTCGTGCGCACCAAGCAGGATGTATTGGATATTCAGCGTATCCTTGATGAGCACAACAGCTCTATCAAGATTATCGCGAAGATTGAGAACCAAGAGGGCGTAGATAATGCGGATGAGATCTTGGAAGCTGCTTACGGTATCATGATTGCCCGTGGCGATTTAGGTATCGAGGTACCGGCTGAGAAAATACCGGGTATTCAGCGTGTCTTGATTCGTAAGTGCGTGGCTGTGAAGAAGCCGGTGATTGTGGCGACGCAGATGTTGCACTCGATGATCAACAATCCCCGTCCGACTCGTGCGGAGGTGACCGATATTGCGAATGCGATCTATTACCGCACAGATGCCTTGATGCTGAGTGGCGAGACGGCTTACGGAAAATATCCGGTTGAGGCTGTCAAGACCATGACGAAGGTGGCTCGTGAGGCAGAGAAGACGAAGTTGGCGGCAAACGATATTCGTGTGCCTATTGAGGGTAATGACTTGGATGTGACCTCCTTCTTGGCAAAGCAGGCTGTTGAGTCTTCCTCTAAATTGATGGTGAAAGCGATTATCACGGATAGTTATACGGGACGTACGGCTCGCTATTTGGCCGCTTTCCGTGGCACCTCTACGGTGTTCGCTATCTGCTACAATCCCCGTGTGATGCGTATGTTATCGCTCTCCTACGGAGTGTGGGCTGTTCATCAGCCTTATAACGATAGTCGTCGTGGCTATTTCTGTGATGCCTTGAAACAGTTGATCCAGAGTGGATTGATTACTCCAGAGAATATGGTGGCCTATTTGAGCGGAAGCATCAACGAGGGAGGTACGACTTTCTTGGAGATCAATAACGTAGAAAAGGTACTCAGAGCGGCTGGTGACTATCTGCTACCTACATTCAGAGAGCATACAAACAAACAATAATGCGTGATTGATGTTTACGGAAGAGATAGAATCCTATATCCTTTCCCATATCGACGAGGAGGGAGATCTACTGAGGGCCTTGAATAGGGATGCCAATGTCAATCTCCTTCGTCCGCGTATGCTCTCCGGCCATTTACAGGGGCGGCTCTTGAAGCTGTTTTGTCGCATGATGCGTCCCCAACGGGTGTTGGAGATTGGTACTTATACCGGATATGCCACGCTTTGTATGGCAGAGGGCATGGAAACAGGGGCCTTGGTACATACGATCGAGGTCAACGACGAGATGGAGGATTTCATTCGGAAATATCTCTCCCGTTCGCCACACCAAGCAAAGGTGCGATTACACATAGGGGATGCGATGGAGATTATCCCACAGCTCGATGAGACCTTCGACATGGTGTTCATTGATGCGGATAAGCGGCTCTATTCCGCCTATTATGATTTGATATTCCCGAAAGTACGAGCGGGGGGACTGATCTTGGCGGATAATACGCTATGGGATGGCAAAGTAATAGAGGAGGTGGCTCCTGCGGATAAACAGACGCAGGGGATCCTTCATTTTAATGATAAGATCAAGGCCGATGATCGGGTAGAGAAGGTGATCCTTCCCATGCGCGATGGCTTGACCTTGATCTGGAAAAAGTAATAGATCAAAGAGAAAGTGTTATGGAAGGTACGAGATTACAAAAGATTGAGCGACTCTTGCAGAAAGAGTTAGGTGATATTTTCCAGAAGCAAACCCAGGCGATGCACGGGGTTTTGGTTTCAGTCAGTGTGGTACGCGTAAGCCCGGATCTGAGCGTGGCAAAGGCCTACTTGAGCATCTTTCCCTCTGCGAAGGGTGAGGAGTTGCTGAAGGCGATCCGTGCGAACACAAAAGCTATCCGCTATGATTTGGGGCAGCGTGTGCGTTTGCAGTTGCGTAAAATTCCCGAACTGAGTTTCTTCATCGACGATTCATTAGACTACATCGAGCATATTGACTCATTGTTGAATAAGTAATTCCCACAGGCGTTGAATCTCTCTTTCTACATAGCACAACGCTATCTCTTCTCCAAGAAGTCGCACAATGCAATCAACGTCATCTCGTTTGTATCCGTGTGTGGAGTGGCGGTTGCGACTATCGCATTGGTGTGTGCATTGTCAGTTTATAATGGATTCAACGACCTGGTTTCCTCGCTTTTTGGTCATTTTGACGCAGAGTTGAAGATTACTCCGGTCAAAGGAAAGGTGTTTGATCCAGAGACAGAGGAGATACGTGCTGTAAAGGCCTTGCCGACGGTGGCTTGTTACAGTGAGGTGTTGCAAGACAATGTGTTGGTGCGCTATCATGACCGACAGGGGGTAGCGGTCTTGAAAGGTGTGGATGCCTCGTATGAGCAGCTGACACAGATAGACAGCATCTTGATAGATGGCTCCTTCAAGTTGGCGGATGAGGTAGTGAATTATGCCAATATGGGTATTGGCTTGGCTTATGCCTTGGGTATCAATGCCGGATTTGTTACGCCCATGGAGATCTATGCGCCCAAGAGAGCGGAGCAAGTAAATATGGCCAATCCTGCCTCCTCGTTTCATTTGGAATATGCCTATATAGGGAGTGTTTTCCGCACGGATCAACAGCTATATGATGATTCTTATTTGATTGTACCGTTAGCTTTGGCTCGTTCTTTGTTTGATTATGAGCATGAAGTTTCGGCTATTGAACTGAAATTGCATGATCCAAAGCAGGTTGCGCAGACGAAGCAGGAGATAAGTCGCCTTTTAGGAGAAGGGTACAAAGTGCAGGATCGTTTCGAGCAACAGGAAGATTCCTTTCGGATGATGCAGATAGAGAAGTGGATGACCTTCTTGATCTTGACCTTTATCTTGGCGATTGCGCTCTTCAATGTAGTCGGTTCCCTCTCGATGTTGATGATCGAGAAACAGGCGGATGTTGCGACGCTTCGTAATCTGGGTGCGGATAACCGGTTGATTCGTCGTATTTTCCTGTTGGAGGGTTGGATGATCTCTGCGTTTGGCGCAGGCATTGGTATAGTAATTGGTGTATCGCTATGCCTGTTGCAGCAGATGTTTGGGTTTATCTCTTTGGGAGAGGCGGCCGGTGCGTTTGTGATCGATGCTTATCCAGTGCGAGTAGCCGTAGGTGATATAGTGACTATTCTTTGTACGGTCTTGGCTATTGGTTTCTTAGCCGCCTGGTATCCGGTTCGTTATTTAGCCAAGCGATTCCGGATTGAGCAGTAGGAAGCTGTTGTCGTGACAAGCGGTCATACCTCCATTTCCTTTTTTTTCTTACATTTGCAGCCATTAAAGATAAGGAGTTATAGAGCGTGGCGAAGATAGTGGAAACCCCATTGATGAAGCAATATTTTGACATCAAGGCAAAGCATCCGGATGCGATCTTGCTTTTCCGTGTAGGTGATTTCTATGAGATGTATGGCGAGGATGCCGTGATTGGTGCTGAGATTCTGGGTATCGTGCAGACCAAACGAGCGAATGGCGTGGCACAACATGTGGAGATGGCCGGTTTTCCTCATCATGCGTTGGATTCCTATTTGCCTAAGTTGGTGCGAGCGGGCAAGCGTGTGGCGATTTGTGATCAGTTGGAAGATCCGAAGATGACCAAGAAGTTGGTGAAACGTGGCATTACCGAATTGGTTACACCTGGCGTTTCGATCAATGACAACATATTGAACCACAAGGAGAATAACTTCTTAGCCTCTATCCATTTCGTGAAAGATCATTGTGGCGTTGCCTTCTTGGATATTTCTACTGGTGAGTTCTTGACAGCGGAGGGTTCTGTGGATTACATGGATAAGCTGATCAATAATTTCTCACCGAAGGAGGTCTTGATCGAGCGAGGCAATAAGAAACGCTTCGAGGAGGCGTTTGGTCCTCGTTATTTTGTCTTCGAGCTGGATGATTGGATCTTTACGAGCACTGCGGCCGAAGATCGGTTGCTAAAGCATTTCGAGACCAAGAACTTGAAGGGTTTCGGTGTGCAGCACCTGAAGTTGGGTATCATTGCCTCAGGTGCTATTCTCTATTATTTAGATCAAACTCAACATACCCATATTCAACATATTACTTCCCTTTCCCGTATAGAGGAGGAGCGTTTTGTCCGATTGGATAAGTTTACCGTGCGTAGCTTGGAATTGGTGGATGCGATGAATGAGGAGGGAACCAGCCTGTTGCAGGTGATCGACAAGACTATCTCGCCGATGGGTTCCCGTATGTTGCGCCGTTGGGTGTTGTTCCCCTTGAAAGATTTGAAACCGATACAGGAGAGGCAGGATGTAGTGGATCACTTGTTCCGTCATCCTGAGTTGAAAGAGCTGTTGGAGACACAGTTGGAGCAGATAGGCGATTTGGAACGTATCATTTCCAAGGTGGCTGTCGGACGTGTCTCCCCACGCGAGGTGGTGCAGCTTAAGGTGGCGTTGACCGCTTTGGAACCGATCAAGCAGGCTTGTACCACCAGTGAGGAGCCCAGTTTGCAACGGATAGGTGAACAGCTGAATGTTTGCGCCTTGATTCGTGATCGGATAGAGAAAGAGATTCAGCCTGATCCCCCTTCGTTGGTGAATCGGGGTGGCATCATCGCTACCGGGGTGAATGCGGAGTTGGATGAGTTGCGTACCATAGCCTATTCAGGCAAGGATTACCTGTTGAAAGTCCAACAGCGAGAGAGCGAGGAGACCGGTATTCCCAGCCTGAAGATTGGTTTCAACAATGTGTTTGGCTACTATATAGAGGTGCGTAATGCCCATAAGGATAAGGTGCCTGCTGGTTGGATACGTAAGCAGACCTTGGTGAATGCGGAGCGCTATATCACCGAGGAGCTAAAGGAATATGAGGAGAAGATCTTGGGAGCGGAGGAGCGTATTCTCTCGTTAGAAACAAGACTCTTCAATGATTTAGTCCTGGCGTTGAGTGAATATATTCCTCCGATTCAGATAGATGCTAATCAGATTGGTCGTTTGGATTGCCTGCTTTCGTTTGCGAAGGTAGCGGAGAGTAATCGTTATATCCGTCCGGTAGTGGATGAGAGTGATGTGATTGACATCAAGGGAGGACGTCATGCCGTGATTGAGCGCCAACTGCCTCCGGGCGAACCCTATATCGCCAACGATGTCTATTTGGATAATGAGCGGCAGCAGATCATTATGATCACTGGTCCGAATATGGCTGGTAAGTCAGCGCTATTGCGCCAGACTGCCTTGATCACCCTCTTGGCTCAGATTGGTTGTTTCGTGCCGGCTGAGAGCGCACGAATAGGATTGGTGGATAAGGTATTCACGCGTGTGGGAGCATCAGATAACATTTCTGTGGGTGAATCCACCTTTATGGTGGAAATGAATGAGGCAGCGGATATTCTCAATAACATGACCGCTCGCAGTTTGGTGCTTTTCGATGAGCTGGGACGAGGTACCAGCACTTACGACGGTATCTCTATCGCATGGGCTATCGTGGAGTATATCCATGAGCATCCGAATGCCAAGGCGAAGACCCTTTTCGCTACGCACTATCATGAGTTGAATGAGATGGAGCGTAGCTTCCCTCGCATTAAGAACTACAATGTTTCCGTAAAAGAGGTGGGTAATAAAGTGATCTTCCTGCGCAAATTGGTACCAGGAGGCAGTGAGCATAGCTTCGGTATTCATGTGGCGAAAATGGCAGGTATGCCGAAAAGCATTGTGAACCGGGCCAATGAGATCTTGAAACAGCTGGAAAAGGAGAACCGGCAAGAGGGTATCAGTGGCAAGTCGGTGAAAGCGGTTACGGCTCCCGCACAGGGGTATCAACTCAGCTTCTTCCAGTTAGACGACCCGGTGTTGAGCCAGGTGCGGGATGAGATCCGCGACCTGGATGTCAACAACCTGACACCCATTGAGGCTTTGAACAAGCTCAATGAGATCAAACGGATCATCACCGGGAAGACTCGTTAGTGATCTCCTGGATGTCTTGCAAGGTGAAGTTACCTTTTAGCTGGATCACGCTGAAGTTTTCTTCTGTGTCGGCGAGCATGATCAGTTCTTTGATCAGTTCGCCCTGTTGTCGGATATAGAAATTGGCCTTCGTCCCTTTGTCTTTGACCCGCATCAGCTCCTCATATTCCTTGCCAATCATCCCGTTAAACTCCTTGCGCATCTGCGCTTGGAGATCCTTGCGCTCGGTGCTAAGGATTTGCAGCCCATCTATTTTGCCTTGCATGTTAGCCAGTTGCAGCCCGATGTATTCCATGGTGGGCATCATCTGGAACATCTTCTTGGAGATATAGACCGTTGTCACATCATCCATGTCGGCATATTTCGAGAACCACTTATCTTGCGCAAAGCTCAGGGTGGCGCAACAGAGCAGCAATCCTAATAAATATATTTTCATTCTCATCGCTTTATTCCTTTAAATGTTTGTTGATAATCTGGTTGATTTGTCGCATCTCCTCGGTGGAGGCTTGGGCCTGCTCCAACCCTTTGTTGAGGTTTAGTGAGAGCATGACCAGTGCCTTTTCAGCGACTAAGGCCGCCTCTTTTGGATCGCTGAAGGTGTCGGCTGGGGTGGGAGGAGTGGCTTGTCGCTCCAACTGTACCCAGAAAAGCGCACCGATCAACGCAGCCGCTATGCCACTGACAATCCATCTGAAGGAACGAGCAGGAGTCAATCGAATGTGTGGATGTTCCGCTTCCGCTAAACTGTCAATCTGTTTCTCCAGTCGCTCCTGTAATCCTTTAGGCAACTTAGCCTCTGTTTGAAGTGCCTGTTTGATAAGTTGATCAATCTCTTGTTCGTTCATAAAGACTTTGTTTTTAATTTCTCCTTGATATACTTTCTGGCTCGTGAGAGCAGCGTGCGCACGTTGGCATCGCTGAAACCCGTGATCTGTGCGATCTCCTCCAACGAGCAATCCTCCATACCTCGCAACCGAATCACCTGTCGTTGATTGGGCGGTAGCTCCTCGATCAACTGACGTACCTGTCGTAATTGATCGCTTATCTCTACCTGCCGCTCGGGGGTGTCCTCGCAGTGAAGCGTGACCTCCTCAAGGGGTGCGCTCCTACTGTTCGCACGGGGAGACCGAAGGAAATCCAAGCAGAGGTTACGCACGATGGTTACCGCAAATGCTTCCGGGTTCTGAACCGCCTCTAAGCTCGCTCGTTTGCTCCAGAGCTTGGCGTAAGCCTCTTGCAGGATGTCTTCGGCGTCGTCCGATGATTCTACCAAGGCGAGTGCGACACGATAGAGTTTCGGATGAAAGGGGAGAAAGCGTTGCTTAAACGTTTCCGCTTCCATGCGTCACCTACTTTTTGTTTTCCTCTACGATCTTCTCCAAATCCTTCGGACTGATGTCCCCTTTGATATGGATGAGATTGCAATCGTTGCCCGTGGTGTAGAGTACGATTTCTCGGATGCGGTCTTCCTCAATCTTGAAGAGTACTTTCGTCCGTTCATTAGCCTCGTTGCTGGTGATGACCGTCTCGAAAGCAGGATCCTTAAAATTTGAGATGGCTTGTTGAAAATGTTGCTTCGTTTCCAAGGAACATCCGTCCATTTCCAATACATCGATACTCTTTACGCCCAGGTTCTCCGTGAAGAGGCTTGCCATCTTCATGGTGAATCCACCTACATGTACCGTGCTCGCACCTTCCTTATTTTTGAAGGTGTCGAACAGTTGTTCTACGCTTTGTCCATAACTCATTTGTGCGGCACATACCATCGCTACAAATATCCATTTCAATTTTCTCATGATCTATGCTGTTTTATCGTTCTCGGCTACCCTTTGCGCGCTTTCTCAAGCAGCCTTCGAAGATAAGACGAAGATAGGCGGAATTTGTGACAATCTTTTTTCCCTCCCGAGGAAAATTTTGCTACATCGTGAGGAAACAAATAATTGTGTACCTTCGCGCCATCAATTATAGCGAGGGTTTTTAGAAAGTATGTTTGAGGGATTTGTGGGCATACGTTTGTGGGATGGGCAATGGGTGAACGACGTGGTCTTTGGATTGGTGTTTACGCTGTTTGTTTGTTTTGCGATCGTTTTCCATACGAATTATCGGCTATTTGCGAAGATGCTCAACGACGTGATCCACCTCAAGGAGCGTCAGAGCCCCTTTGTCGTGGTAGGAGGTAACGAATGGTTCTTTCGCAATTTCATGACGCTGCAAGCGCTTTTGTTGTGTGGAATCTGCCTTTTCGCTATCCTACGGATGGAGGGATTTCTCGATTCAGTGAACGATTCTGTTAGCTTATGGGGATTGGCGGTGGTCGTTGGCCTGCTGTTTCTTTTCTACTGGGGGAAACGGTGTTTCTATTGGATATTTGGTTTGGTGTTCACGAATCCGGAGCAATACCGACTTTGGCGAACGGGCTATAATGCGTTGATTGGAACCTGGGGCGTGCTTCTTTACCTGCCTGCTTTGTGGTTACTATTTGTGGAATCAAATTTGCATATTCCTGCCAATTTGTTCGTATTCCTGTATGTTTTAGGTAGATTTGTAATAATTAATAAGACGATACGGATATTTCACAGCAGAAATAGTGGTTTTTTATATTTAAGTTTGTACCTTTGCGGCCAAGAAATACTACCGTTGTTTTTTATGTATAAAGTGGTAGTTTATTTGTATAATTATTTTGGGTCAAGCACTCTATGGCATTGAGTATTAAGAAAGTATTGGTGTCACAGCCGAAGCCTGCATCAGAGAAATCACCATATTTCGATATTGCAGAAAAGTACGGAGTAGAAATAGATTTCCGCCCATTTATCAAGGTGGAACCTTTAACCTCTAAGGAATTCAGACAGCAAAGAATTTCAATTTTGGACTATACGGCTGTGATTTTCACGGCACGTACAGCGATTGATCATTTCTTCCATCTTTGTGAGGAATTGCGTGTGACCATTCCGGAAACCATGAAGTATTTTTGTATGACAGAAGCGATTGCGGTCTATCTGCAAAAGTATATTGTGTATCGGAAACGCAAGATCTTTTATGGGCAGACAGGTAAGCCGGAAGATTTGGTAACGGTGATTGGTAAACATTCCAAAGAGAAATACTTGGCACCTGTTTCGGACGTGCATAAGGATGATCTTTTTGCGATGTTAGATGCGAAACGCATCACCTATACGAAGGCAGTGATGTTCCGCACGGTCAGCAACGATTTCACGAAAGAGGAAAGTTTCGATTATGACATGTTGGTCTTTTTCAGCCCGGCAGGCATCGCTTCTTTGTTGAAGAACTTCCCTGATTTCAAGCAGGAGGATATTCGGATTGGCTGTTTCGGTCCCACTACCGCAAAGGCGGTTAAAGAGGCGGGCTTGCGTCTTGATGTAGAGGCTCCTACCCCTGAGGCTCCCTCTATGACAGCTGCTTTGGAGCTGTATCTCAAGCGTCAACAAGAGGCTGAAAAGGCATGACCATCAGAAGGTACACGCTCTCGAAAGAGGAACGATTATCGTGGAAGCGCTACATTGATCCTTTGTTTGCGAAGGGTCAATCATTTGTAGCCTTCCCTTTGCGGGTGATTTACCTCCCTTTGGAGGAGGAGATGCCGGCAAGAGCCTCTTTCTTGGTCAGTGTGCCCAAGAAAAAATTTAAACGAGCGGTGAAACGCAACTTGATCAAGCGACAGGTGCGCGAGGCTTATCGAGTGCGTAAATATGAATTGCTTGATCTTTTGGAAGCGAAAGGGAAAAGGATGCTGATCGCTTTCTTATATATAGATAAGGAGATCCATCCCTTTACCACGATGGAGAAGGCCATGAATAAGGCCATCAACTTATTGAGAGAGAAGGCATGATACGGCGATTTCTGGTGGCTTTGTTGTTGCTACCCATCTATTTTTATCAACGCTGTATCTCTCCTTTGACACCTCCCTCTTGTCGATTTACCCCTACTTGTTCGGAATATGCGGTACAGGCCATTCGTAAGTATGGGCCTATCAAGGGATTATATCTGGCTGTTCGGCGCCTGTTGCGTTGTCATCCTTGGGGCGGTAGCGGCTATGATCCCGTACCTTAATACCTTACCTGGTTACATGTATTATTTGGACGTACATACCCATCAATCCACAACAGATCCAGCGGTCGAAGCGATTGTCTCCACTTTGGTGCAGCCAACGAGGAAGGAGCTTTCGGTGGCTTCTTATCGTTCGTTTGGCATTCATCCTTGCCGAATTGAGGAGGATGGGGAGGTACAATGGAACGTTTTGAGACAGTATGTGGAGCAGCCCTCTTGTGTAGCGATTGGGGAAGCCGGATTGGATCGTTTGGCTACTTGCTCCATGGAGCGGCAGATCTCGCTGTTTGATAGGCAGGCTCGTTTGGCGGAGGAGGTGGGGAAACCATTGATTATTCATTGTGTGCGGGCCTGGGAAGAGTTGATCGCTTGCCGAAAAGCCATCCGTCCGAAACAACCTTGGTTGATTCATGGCTTTCGGGGAAAAGCACCCTTGGCGGGTCAATTGTTGCGGCAAGGTTTCTACCTGTCGTTAGGTTACCACTTTCAACCAGAGGCGGCACGATTAGCTTGGCCGGAGCGGCTTTTCTTGGAGACCGATGAAGCTGCAGTGTCCATTCAAGTGGTCTATGGACGAGTGGCGGAAGCACTCTCGATTGACCTACAGGCTTTGTGCGACCAAATCCAACGAAATAGCGTGATCCTTCGCCTAAAAAATACTACCTTTGCCGCCGACTATCCACAGTGAGTTTTTTATTTGTACACAAAAGAGATAACATAACAATGAATTTTATAGAAGAATTAAAATGGAGGGGCATGATCGCCGATATGATGCCCGGAACCGAGGAGCAGTTGCAAAAGGAGTTGACATCCGCTTACGTAGGTATTGATCCGACAGCTGACTCTTTGCATATTGGTCACTTGGTAGGTGTGATGATGTTGCGGCATTTCCAACGTGCAGGCCATCGTCCTATCGCATTGATCGGTGGTGCTACCGGTATGATTGGTGATCCCTCGATGAAGTCTGCCGAGCGTAACCTGTTGGATGAGGAAACTTTGCGTCATAACCAGGAGTGCATCAAGCAGCAGTTGGCTAAGTTCTTGGATTTCGATTCAGACGCACCCAATGCCGCTAAGTTAGTGAACAACTACGATTGGATGAAAGACTATTCCTTCTTGAATTTTATTCGCGACATCGGTAAGCACATCACCGTCAATTATATGATGGCCAAAGACTCTGTGAAGAAGCGTCTGAGCCGTGACTCCAGTGTTGGTATGTCGTTCACGGAGTTCTCTTATCAGCTGTTGCAGGGCTATGACTTCCTCTATCTCTATGAGCATGAGGGTTGCCGTTTGCAGATGGGTGGTAGCGACCAGTGGGGCAACATCACGACGGGTACGGAGTTGATCCGTCGTAAGACAGGCGGTGAGGCTTTCGCCTTGACCTGTCCGTTGATCACGAAGGCCGATGGCGGTAAGTTTGGTAAAACAGAGTCGGGCAATGTATGGTTGGATCGTCGTTATACCTCTCCCTATAAGTTCTATCAGTTCTGGCTGAACGTCAGTGATGCGGATGCTGCGAAGTATATCAAGATCTTCACGGCATTGGATCAGGAGGAGATCAATGCGTTGATCGCCGAGCAGGAGGCTGCTCCTCATTTGCGTCCGTTGCAGAAGCGTTTGGCGAAAGAGGTGACCGTGATGGTCCATTCCGAGGCAGACTACGAGGCTGCGGTGGAGGCATCTAACATCCTCTTTGGTAATGCGACACATGAGGCTTTGTTGAAGCTCGATGAGGATACATTGCTGGCCGTTTTCGAGGGTGTTCCCCACTTTGAGGTATCCCGAGAGGAGTTGGCAGCAGGTGTCAAGGCCGCTGATTTGTGCACGGAGAAAGCGGCAATCTTCGCTTCTAAGGGGGAGATGCGTAAACTGGTGCAGAGCGGTGGTGTCAGCTTGAACAAGGAGAAATTGGCGGCAGCGGATGCCGTGATTGACAGTAGCGCATTGCTCGATGGCAAGTATCTTTTGGTACAACGCGGCAAGAAAAACTACTATCTTGTGATCGCTAAGTAAAAAAACGGAAGAAACATTTGCAGGGTAAGAAAATCTTCTTACCTTTGCAACGCTTTAGATAAAGCATCGGATTGTCTCATGGTGTAATGGTAGCACTACAGTTTTTGGTTCTGTCTGTCGAGGTTCGAATCCTCGTGAGACAACTCACAATCGAAAGGAGAAGCTCAAAAGGCTTCTCCTTTTTTTGTAAATAAGCCCAAGATAATTTGTTTCCTATCGTGATTAGATCGCGCTTTTTTATCTAATTTTGCAGCCGCTAAATACATAAACATGAGTGCGAATTTATTGTCTCTCTCGCAGGCGATATGGTTGCGAGAACTAAAAGATTATCTGATGATTGCC
>CAMGEM010000031.1 GCA_946055095.1 uncultured Parabacteroides sp.
CACTTCTTCGGTTATGAGGGTCGTTGCGCCGCTCCGTCTAACTACGATGCGGACTACTGCTACTCATTGGGTTACACCGCTTCTTGCTTGATCGCAGCAGGTAAGACGGGTTATATGTCTTCTGTTCGCAACACGACAGCTCCGGCTGATCAGTGGATCGCAGGTGGTATCCCCGTAACGATGATGATGAACATGGAGCGTCGTCATGGCGAGATGAAGCCGGTTATCCAGAAGGCTTTGGTGAAGTTGGATGGTGCGCCTTTCAAGACGTTCGCAGCACATCGCGAGGAGTGGGCGTTGACAACCAGCTATGTATATCCGGGTCCGATCCAGTATTTCGGTCCGACGGAGGTTTGCGACCAGCCGACGAAGACTTTGCAGCTTGAGCAGGCTAAATAAGTAGATAGTCATAACACCTTTATCGGGGATTACCCATGGAATGCTTGAGGCATCTGGGTAGTCCCCGATTCTTTTTTAGCGTATGGTGGGGGATAGCCACAAAAAAAGCGATGCGGTCAACCCACATCGCTTTCCTATATATATATTAATGTATATCGCTTATTTCAACAGCTCTGCGCGCATGGCCTCGATCTGGCTACGAGACTCTCTCGCTGTAGCGACTGAAGCAACCATGTCCTTCAACGGAGCGATGATCTGACCTGTCTGCTGCAAATCAGGATAGTATTTGGCGAGGTCGTTAGTGATCTCCAACATGATGTCCAAACGCTTCTCCATGTTCTCGCTCAAGCCAGCGGAAACAGCGTCACCCTTTACGACCAATCCCGGATTCGCATAGATGGTAGCGTACTCAACAGCCATACCGCTTAACAACTCCAATTCGATGTCAGCCTTGTCGTTCTCCATCATGGCATCGATCAGCTTGTTCTCTTGCTCATCCAAGAATGCGTTCAGCTGCTCTTGTGTGGCGTTAGCGGGAGCCTCTTGCTTCATGATCTCGATAGCGAACGGGATGTCCAAGTCTTGCGCTAATTTAGCCAAAGTCTTCTCTACATCAGCCGTCGGCTTCTTCATCGCTTTCAAGATGTTCAAATCAGCAAAGTAGATACCGCATGCACGAGCTTTCTGTGTTTTCGTGTTCAACTCTGCCAATTTAGCAACAGGCAACATGAAATCGGTGTTAGCTACAGAGACGCTAACCTCACCCGTAGAAAGTTTATAGGGAAGGTCAGAAGAGGGCATGTCTTTCAAGAAGCGTGTAACCTCGTCTTTCAACTCAGCCGTGAGCAAACTCTTTGACACCTCACCTGCGATGACGGCCTCTTCCTCTACATTTTGTGCGGCATCCTGTGACTTATTGCCACCGCAAGATACCATTCCGAATGAAATTGCTGCTAAAGTCAGCAAGCTTACAAAACTTTTTTTCATCTTAAGTTATTATTTGATGTTATTAAATTCTGATTTAGTTCCCTTTGTTAATATACTTGCTGGGAAACTGTGCGAAGATAGATATAATTACTAAAACAGCAAAGAATCCTAACACGAATAAATTAAAACTAAAAGTAGAAATTTCATATCCTGCCCATTTTTTACGTTGGCTATAGAAAGGAGCACGTCCCCAATCGCTATCGGGAGCGAAATAGATTGGCCCGATCTTGGGATAAATCCGGTGATGAGCCTGCTTGATGTAGTGGCTCTCTCCACTGTTTAGCACCAATTCCTCTAAGGCCAAGTTATGATGTTCCCTTTTCAGCTCGTTCAACCAGTCAGATCCATGCTGGGCGATCAAATCCCGGTTACGCTTGTCTAACAGGGCGGTGAAATTGTCTTCTCGCTCTTTCAAGGCCGCATCTAACTGATCAGCGAATCGTTTGTAGTCTTTGCCCACATAAGGTTCGATCCTTGCTGCTCTGGCTAAGACAAACAATTCATTGCGTACGGTTTGCTCGTTGTCGGCTTGTTGCTCGGGGAAGAGTTCCAAGCTGTTGATCAGGTCTCTCACCTCTTTCAGGTGGATATTGCGGTAATACTGTGCCAAGAATTTCTCCCGTTCCACTGGGAAGAACGCTTCGTTGTAGCTGTTGTGGGCGAATTGCTCCGTCACTAAGGCCTCGAATGCCCATCGAGAGGGGATGACCTCACCCACCAAGGGCACGACATTCCGGTTGGCAGCGGCTCGGCTGAGGTCGTCGAATTTCACCACTACGCCACACAGCAAGATTTGTGGGATGAGGAGGATGGGGATGGCGATGTAAATGGCTACGACCGAGTTCATGGTCTGCGAGAGCACTAACCCGGTCAGGTTGGCCAAGAAGGCCGTGATCCAAAGCGTGAGCCACCAAGTGCCGAACAGCTCACTCCCTATACCGATCAAGCTGTTGCCCACCAAGATAAAGAGTAGGGTCTGTATGGCTGAGATGCACATGAGATAGAAAATCTTCGACGTGAGATAACTTCCTCTGCTCAGCTGTAAAAAACGTTCTCGCTTCAAGAGCGTTCGGTCTTTGATCAACTCCTCTGCGCTGATACTTAATCCGATAAAGGTGGCTACGATAACAGCCATAAAGATATAGGAGACGAGGTTCTTGTTTTGCAGCAGGCTATAGCCCTCATCGGGGACATAGCGGGTCAGCAAGGCGACAATCAAGGCCAAGAGCGGTGCCTCCAGCAAGGCGATGCCGAGGTATTGCTTGTTGCTCAGTTTGGTTTGCACGTTACGCTCCAAGAAAATCCAGCACTGTTTCCATAGCGATGGTTTCTTTTGCTGGTTGGGAGGCAACGGCAACTGTTCGGGTTGTTCAAACACAGGGCGTTGTTGCAAATAGAGCTCATGCCACTCTTGGGGTGTGAACTTACGGATGTTGGTCTGGTTGCCACTATCGTCAATTTGCTTGGAGTCGATGATGTTGAGCACTAACTCCGTATTGATGCTGCCACAAGCGCTGCATACGCTGATGTCCTGATCCGTATAGTTGGCGATTCGCTTGAAATAGGTGATCGCCTCGATGGGATTGCCGTCGTAGATGGGATAGCCACCGGTGTCGAGCAGCCAAAGCCGATCGAACAGTTTGTAGATCTCCGACGAGGGTTGGTGGATATTCACGACCACTAATTTCCCTTTGTGTGTCTGCTCTTTCAACAACATGACGACCTTCTCCGAGTCGGAGGAGGAGAGGCCAGAGGTGGGCTCATCCAAATAGAGGATAGCCGGCTCGCGGATTAACTCCAAGGCGATGTTCAACCGTTTGCGCTGTCCGCCACTGATGGTCTTGCGAAGTGGGGAACCTACCGCTAAATGGCTGATCTTTTGTAAATCCAATTCCTCCAATACCTGCTCTACCCGTTGTTTGATCTCTTCGTCGGTAAGATTGGCGAAACAGAGTCGGGCGGTGTACCAGAGATTCTGGAAGACGGTCAGCTCTTCGATCAGCAGATCGTCTTGCGGTACGAACCCGATCAATTGCTTGCTTTCCTCCTCCTGGATGGGATGCCCGTTGATGCAAATGGTACCCTGCTGGGGGATCAGGTTGCCATTCAAGAGGCTGAGCAGGGTGGATTTACCCACGCCACTACCACCCATGATGGCCACTAATTGCCCTGACTCTAAGTTGAAGGAGAAGTTGTGCATACCATTCTCGCTGTTCTTGAAGCGGAAATTGATATCCCTTCCAGTCAAGGAGATACGTGCTTTATGCTCGTTCTTATTGAAGGTGTCGATTACGTCGCTGTAATAGATGGGTTGGAAGTGGGGACTCTTGATCACGCTACTCCGTTGCCAGCTGTAAAAGATACCGGCTGTCAACGGGAGGTTGTTCATGTAGATCTGGCTGTTGCCCTGATAGGCGAATACGATACGGTCATATTGCGGGAATTGCAAGACACGGATCATGCCTTCCAATCCTTTGCAGTAGATGTGATTCGGCTGGTCGCTCTCCTGATTGTCAATCACCATCAGATGGTCGGCGTTGTGTCCGGTCACGAAGGCATAAAGTTGATCGAATTGCTGCGCGCTGATGGCGAAGATGTCGGCGATGGAATGAAACACAGAGAGGTTTTCATCCAGCCCTTTGTCACTGCCATGGGCAAACTCCATGAAACGGAGCAACAGCAGCAGTTGCTCCTCTGCGATGAGTGTGGGTTTGAGCTGTTGGCATACGTTCAATATGACCATCTGTTTGTCGATCGCTAAATCCGGATCATCGTAGATGGATTGTGTCTCATCAAACAGATCCAAGTATTCCTGGTTAGAGCGTATGCCGAAATGGCTGGTCAGATAAGAGGTCAATGCGGCTCTCGCTTTCTCATGCGGAATCTTCGCTAATGAAGCAAAGATGGCGAACAAGTTGATGAGCCCGTTTAGTATCGTTTCATTCATGGTCGTTCAACACTTAGTTTGGCCACAAAGATAGGCGTTTTTGTCCTATATGACCACATTGGTTAGTAAAAAACGGTGCGATTAAGCGAAGAAAAGAATCAGTAGTTGTGTGGAGATCACCCGAATGAACATGGAGAGTGGATAGACAGTCGCATAAGCCACCGATGGCTCATCTCCCTCAACCGTGCTGTTCGCATAGTTGAGTGCCATAGGATTGGCCATGCTGCCACAAAGCATCCCGGTGTTGTGGGCATAATCCAGTTTAAAGACACGGGAGGCGATGAAGCCCATGATCAAGACGGGCACGATCGTCAGTAAGAAACCCAAGCCAATCCAGAGCAAGCCTTCCGCCCTGAAGACGGTCTCGAAGAAGTGGGCGCCTGAGTCTAATCCTAAGCCAGCCAAATAGATCACGATGCCAAACTGACGCATCATGAGGTTGGCGCTGGAGGTGGTATAGGTAGTCAAATGAAAGCGGGGGCCGAAGGCACCCATCAGGATGCCGACGATGATCGGACCGCCTGCGATACCCAACTTTATGGGTGTGCTCATGCCCGGGATGGCGAAGGGGATGCTTCCTAATAACACGCCCAAGGTTAGCCCGATGAAGATGGCCAACAGGTTGGGATTGTCCAATCGTTTCATCTCGTTGCCCAGGATTAAGCCCACGTTGTTCACGGCGTTGTGCTCGCCCACGATGGTCAGGCGGTCGCCTATCTGTAACCGCAAATCGGGTGAGGCGAGGAGGTCGATGCCTGCGCGGTTCACACGGGTGATGTTGATGCCATAGAGATTACGCAGACGCAGCGATCCCAGCTTGACACCATTCACCCGATTGCGTGTGATTACGATACGTCGGGAGATCAGTTGGCTGTCGATAGCGTTCCAGTCAATGTCTGGTTTGTTCCAGTCTCGTTGCTCCTGCTGGCCGAACAGTACCTCGATGCTCTCCACGTCACCCTTCTCGGAGATGATGAGCAGGTGGTCTTTTTCCCGCAGGATGGTGTCAGAGGTAGGGATAGTGACCTTCCCGTTGTGCCAGAGTCTGGAAATCACGAAATGTTTGTCGGTCAGTCGCATCACCTCTTGGATGCTACGGCCATAGATAGAGGGGTTGAGCACTTGAAACTCCGCTACGTTGGTACCCTTTTCAGGCTCTTTTTGCGTACGTGTTTGCTTCGGTGCGAAGCACTGACGCAACAGGACAATGGCGAGGATCACGCCAACTACACCTAAGGGATAGGTTACGGCCGTGCCCAAGGCCATCTGGGTAACGGTGTCGTATGCATCGGGATGCACTTGCAGCAGCGCTTGTTGGGCGGCTCCCAACGCAGGTGTATTGGTGACGGCTCCACAGAGTAGGCCGCTTAAGATCGGAATGGATAGCCCTGTGGCCCAATGAAGGATGAGTGTGCAGCCTATACCCAAGGCGATGACAGCCAATCCCATCATGTTGAGTGCCACACCGCCCTTTTTCAAGGAGCCGAAGAAGCCGGGACCCACTTGGAGTCCTAACGTATAGACAAATACGATGAGACCGAAATTCTGCGCGAAGAGCAGCATATCCTTGTTGATAGCTATGCCCAAATGGCCGGCGATGATACCTGTGAAGAAAACAAACGTGATGCCTAACGAGATGCCGAATACCTTCAATCTACCCAGATACACACCGATCGCTGAGATCAAGCTAAGCACGATGACAGCCTGTGTGAGCGACGGCTCACAAAATTGATTCACTAACCATTCCATACCAGATAACCTTATCGTTTTTTGTTATTGCGTCGCGAAAATACAAAAACTGTTCATTCCTTCCGTATAATCGTGGGATAATAAGTTATTTCAATTATTTTGCTTATCTTTGCGCTCAAACATCATTTATACAAATATATGGAGTCTCTGAATCTGATTAAGAATGATCCTTGGCTGGCCCCCTATGAGGCCGCTATCCAAGGACGGTATGACTATGCGGTTGCAAAAGAAAAAAGCTTGACTAACAATGGAAAGATCTCCTTGTCGGATATGGCTTCCGGTTATCTCTACTTTGGCTTGCACAAGACAGAGAAGGGCTGGGTCTTTCGGGAGTGGGCACCTAACGCAACGGCTATCTATCTGATCGGTACTTTCAACGATTGGCAGAAAAATACGAAATATAAGCTGAAGAAGAAGGCGAACGGTGTATGGGAGGGCTCTTTCCCGGAGGATCGTTTGCACCATGGTGATTTGTTCAAACTGTTGGTAGAGTGGGATGGAGGTTCCGGTGAGCGTATCCCTGCCTGGATCCGTCGTGTGGTGCAGGATGAGGAGACGAAGATCTTCAGTGCCCAGGTGTGGGAGCCGGAGAAGCCTTATAAATTTAAGGTAAAGAAATTCAAGCCTAATACCAGTCCGCTGATGATCTATGAGTGCCATATCGGTATGGGCACTAACGAGGAGAAGGTGGGTACCTACAATGAATTCCGTGAGAAGGTGTTACCTCGTGTGGCGAAGGATGGCTACAACGCGATCCAGATCATGGCGATCCAGGAGCACCCCTACTATGGCTCTTTCGGTTACCATGTGAGTAGCTTCTTTGCGGCCTCTTCCCGTTTCGGTACGCCCGACGAGTTGAAGCAGTTGATTGACGAGGCTCATAAGTTGGGCATCGCGGTGATCATGGATATCGTGCATAGCCATGCCGTGAAGAATGAGTTAGAGGGACTGGGTCGTTTCGATGGTTCCTACGATCAATATTTCCACAACAATGAGCGTCGTGAGCATCCGGCATGGGATTCGCTCTGCTTCGACTATGGTAAGAATGAGGTGCTCCACTTCTTGCTGTCTAACTGCAAGTTCTGGATGGAGGAGTATAAGTTCGATGGTTTCCGTTTCGACGGTGTGACCTCGATGCTCTATTTCAGCCACGGCTTGGGCGAGGCCTTCTGCAACTATGGCGACTATTTCAACGGCCATCAGGATGGCGATGCGATCGCTTACCTGACGTTGGCGAATAAGCTGATCCACCAAGTGAACCCGTTGGCGATCACCATTGCTGAGGAGGTGAGCGGTATGCCAGGTTTGGCGGCCAAGATCGAGGATGGTGGCTATGGCTTTGACTACCGCATGGCGATGAATATCCCCGATTATTGGATCAAGATGATCAAGGAGAAGAAAGACGAGGATTGGCATCCCTCTTCCATCTGGTGGGAGACCACTAATCGCCGTGAGGATGAGAAGACGATCTCTTATGCGGAGAGCCATGATCAGGCGTTGGTGGGTGACAAGACGATCATCTTCCGCTTGATCGACGCGGAGATGTACTGGCACATGCAGAAGGATGACCACAACTTCATGGTGGAGCGTGGTATCGCCTTGCACAAGATGATCCGTTTGGTGACCGCCACCACGATCAACGGTGGTTATCTGAACTTCATGGGTAATGAGTTCGGACATCCGGAATGGATCGACTTCCCCCGCGAAGGCAATGATTGGTCCTATAAATATGCCCGTCGCCAGTGGGATCTGGTCGATAACATGGACTTGAAGTACCACTTCTTGGGTGATTTCGACGAGGCGATGATCAAGTTGATTCGTAGCGTGCGCAACTTCCAGGCGACACCGCTCTTGAAGGTGTGGGATAACGATGGCGATCAGATCTTGGCTTACCGTCGTAAGGATTTGGTGTTCGTCTTCAACTTCAGCCCGACGCAGTCTTACACGGATTATGGCTTCTTGGTGCCGGCTGGCGAGTATGAGGTAGTGCTCAACACCGATGCGAAGCAGTTTGGTGGTTTCGGCTTGAACGACGATAGTGTGCACCATTTCACGCAGTTCGATCCTTTGTATAAGAAGGAGAAGAAGGAGTGGTTGAAGCTGTATGTGCCCGCTCGTTCGGCGATGGTCTTACGCAAAATCAAAAAGTAACAAAACTATAATTTCATTTAAACACAATGTTGTATCCATTTACATTTAAGCCGATCCTCAAGAAGGTGATTTGGGGTGGTTCGGCGATCTGTCCCTTCAAGGGGATTACTCCGGTGGAGAATGGCGTAGGCGAGAGCTGGGAGCTGTCTCACGTGGAGGGTAATTATTCTGTCGTTGCGAACGGCGAGTTGGAAGGTAAGTCATTGGATGACTTGATTCAGTCTTATGGCAAGCAGCTGTTGGGCGAGAAGGTGGTTGAGCGTTTTGGCACGACTTTCCCGCTGTTGATCAAGTTCATCGACGCACGAGATAACCTCTCTATCCAGGTGCATCCGGATGATGAGCTGGCTAAGAAACGTCACAACTCTTTCGGTAAGACCGAGATGTGGTATGTGATCAAGGCTGAGAAAGGCGCGGGTTTGTATTCCGGTTTCTCACAGCAGATTGATGCGGAGGAGTATGTGAAGCGTGTGGAGAACAATACGATCATGGACGTGTTGCAGCGCTATGACGTGCATGAGGGCGATGTCTTCTTCTTGCCGGCTGGTCGTGTGCATGCGATCGGTGCGGGTTGTTTCATCGCTGAGATCCAGCAGACCAGTAACATCACCTATCGTATTTACGACTACAACCGTAAGGATGCGCAGGGCAACGGACGTGAGTTGCATACGGAGTTGGCTAAGGATGCGATTGACTATACGCTGTATCCCGACTACCGCACGCACTACAAGGCACGTACCAACTCGACAGTCGCTTTGGCGGATTGCAAATATTTCACGACCAACTTATTGGATCTTGATACCATCATGGTACGCGACTTCTCCAACTTAGACTCATTCGTGGTCTATATCTGTATGGAGGGTAAGGCATCGTTGCGTGATAACAAGGGGAATGAGCTGTTCGTGCAGCAGGGTCAGACGGTGCTGATCCCCGCGGATACGGATGTGGTTACGATCTCTCCGGCACCGGGTGCGAAGTTCATGGAGACCTTTATCGGACAATGAGCGAGCCAAGCAGTGTAGCGCAACGGTTGGCTGCCTTGCCTGAAGATAAAAAAGCGCTCTTCGCACCCCTGTTTGGCAGTGTGGAGCGCTTTTATACGGTGGTCTATCTCGTGGCCCGCAATGAGCATCTGACCGATCTCGACAAACCGGATCGTTATCAGGAGCGGCTGCAAGTGATCCGTCAGGTGAAAACGAAGATCGAACGATTGGTGGATGCTTTCGGCTTGCCTGGTGAGGAGATCGTGGCTGACATCACCAGCGACTACTTGGAGGATTTCGTGGCCTACCGGGAACGGACCTTCGACATTACAAATGATGCTTTCCTGTCTATTTTGCGAAAAATAGCGCAGTAAACCGATCTAAAAGCTATATAAAAGCAACTTTCCAGAGCAAAACGCAAAATAATTGCGACTGGATAGTTGCTTTTTGCTAATTTATACCTACCTTGCGCCACCAAATAACAAACGGATAATAATGATGCAAGCAGTAAATGATTTTCTCACGTTGATTGATGCCCATTTTGGAGGGTCGCAATGGTTCGTGTTTCTGTTGTTGGGTACGGGTCTTTTCTTTACTATTTATCTGCGTTTTCCGCAGGTTCGATTCTTTAAACATGCGTTAAAGGTGGTATCAGGGCGTTATGATCACCATCAAGAGGTGGGCGATACCTCCCATTTCCAAGCCTTAGCGACCGCGCTATCTGGGACAGTCGGCACGGGCAATATCGCTGGTGTGGCGTTGGCTATCCATTTAGGAGGTCCTGCGGCACTCTTTTGGATGTTAGTGACGGCTTTTTTCGGTATGACGACCAAGATGGTGGAGGTGACCCTTTCGCATAAGTATCGTGAACAGACAGAGACTGGCGATATATCGGGAGGACCGATGTATTACATGCGGAATCGGTTGCATTGTCCGTGGTTGGCTGCTATCTTCGCTGTGGCGACTATTTGCTCCGCTTTTGGCACGGGGTGTTTGCCTCAGATCAACAGTATCTCCAACGCCATGTTCTCGGCCTTCGGCATACAGCAATATCTCACAGGTGCGGTCTTAGCGGTCGTGTTAGGCTTGATCATTCTTGGAGGAATCAAACGTATTGCGCAGGTGACGGAGAAGTTGGTGCCTTTTATGGCGATCATCTACCTGTTGGGTGCGTTCAGTGTATTGCTATCTAATTATGACCGGATCATTCCCTCGATCATGGCTGTCTTTACCGATGTGTTCACTGGTTCAGCCGCTTCAGGAGGATTCTTGGGGGCTACCTTCGTCTGGGCATTCAATCGAGGGGTTAACAGGGGACTCTTTTCCAACGAGGCGGGTCAAGGTTCTGCGTCGATCGCCCATGCGGCTGCCCGTACCGAGGAGCCGGTGTCTGAGGGTATGGTGGCACTGTTGGAGCCCTTTATTGATACGATTATTATCTGTTCGTTGACTGGATTGGTTCTCCTCTCTTCGGGGGCCTGGAACCAGAAGTTCGAGAACCGTTTTCAGCAGACGGATATGCTCTTCTTAGCGGGGAAGTATGACGAACAGCAAGCCTCGGATCGGGAGGCTGTTTCTCGTCATCTGTTAGGGAAGGAAGCGTTGCCGCTTTATACCGGGGAGTTGCGTGTGGAGGCTGGTCGCATATTGAACGATGACCTGACCATGCTCCATGCTCGTTCCTTTGCGGAGGAGGTGACCGTATATGAGGAGCAGCGACCCTTTACGGGCGTGCTTCCAGTGCGTCAAGGAAAGGTAGAGCTGCCTCCGGTTGAGGAGCAGGTCATCTATATGCAAGGCAAGTCTTTGCTCCATTCCGCACCCCTCTCTACGGAGGCCTTCCGGATGGGCTTCTTGGGGGATTGGGGTAAATACATCATTCCTTTCTCGCTCCTGCTTTTTGCTTTCAGCACAACGATCGCATGGTACTATTATGGTGATCGGGCAGTTACCTATCTATGGGGTACGAAGTATGTGCGACCGTTTCAAGTGATCTATATCATTGGCTTTTTCCTGGCCTCTTTCACCGATACCACCATTGTTTGGACGCTTTCAGGCATTACAGTAGCGATGATGACGCTGCCTAACTTGATCGGTATTTTGTTGTTGCATAAGGAGGTGAAAAGCTCTGTGTCGGCCTATTGCCAGAAGATGAAAGGGCTTCTTTAGTTGGATAAATGCTATTTTTGGCGGGAAAAACCGTTTATATGCGCTTTATGTCTTACCTTTGTCGCTTCGATTTCATGGAAATGTAATCGGTGAACGGAGGAAGACATAAAGTGAAAATACAAGAAGCATTACATCGATTGATCATTTGGACCCATGCGCAGGTGCGGATCTATTTCCTATTCGCCTTGTTGTTCATGGTGCCCAATGCGGTCTTTTTCGTCACGGAGCCATTGGAGCTTCCAGTGCGTGTGGCGGCCTTTCTGATGCCCTTGGGTGTTTGGCTCATCCTGTTGGCAGCAGCCCGTAAGCCTGGCATCGTGGCTTGGTGTCTTTTGCCTAAGATCATGCTGGATGGAGGGCAGCTGATCGCTTTGTCTGTCTTTGGTGAGTCGGTTATCGCGGTAGATATGCTCTTGAACCTTACCAGTAGCAATGCCTCTGAGGCAAGTGAGTTGCTGACCAATATCCTGATGGTGTTGGCTGGTGTTTTCTTTTGCTATACGGTGCCTACGTTGTGGTTGGCTTATCGTTCGGTGCGAGGACGGGATCAGCTGGAGCGCTCTTTCCGGAGGCGATGGGCTGGGATCGGTATGGTACTTTTCGTGATCGGATGGGGATTAGGCAAGGTACCCGCCAATATGTATGACCGTCTCTCTTGGCGTTACGATGTCTATCCGCTCAATGCCGTTTATAACATCGGTTTTGCCATCCGCAAGGCGGAGAGAAATAGTAACTATGCCCAAACCTCGGCCGATTTCCGTTATGAGGCGACGAAGCTGATTGCGGCTGCGGATAAGCGGGAGATCTATGTGTTGGTGGTGGGAGAGACCTCCCGTGCGATGGAGTGGAGCCTCTACGGCTATGAGCGTCCGACAACGCCTCGCATGGAGTCAACAGAAGGACTGGTCTATTTTCGGGATGCGGTCACGCAATCCAACAATACCCATAAGAGTGTCCCGATCATTCTCTCACCCGCTTGTGCGGAGGGGTATGATGTGCTTTATCACACGAAGAGCATTGTCACGGCCTTCAAGGAGGCTGGTTTCCATACCTTGGTGATCGCAAACCAGAAGCTGACCACCTCCATGATTGGATCCTACTACCGGGAGGCGGATCAGTTCATTGATCTGAGTGCGATTCCGACCGGTTCGTTGCTGACCTCTCACCATGATGGAGAGATCATCCCTTACTTGCGTGCGCAGTTGGCGCAAACCTCTGGCAACCTCTTTGTTGTGCTACATACCTATGGTTCCCACTTTAATTACCGGGAGCGTTACCCGGAGGCGTTCCGCCACTATACACCCGACAAGGCTGAGGCCATACGTCCGGCCTATCGGGAGCAGCTTCGCAATGCCTATGACAATTCCATCGCCTATACGGATCAGGTGTTGAGCGAGGTGGTCGAGTTGCTCCGTCAGCAAGAGGCTTGCTCCGCCATGCTCTATCTGAGCGACCATGGCGAGGATATTTTCGATGACGCACGGGCCCGTTACCTCCATGCTTCGCCGATCCCTACCTATTATCAGCTGCATATTCCCTATTTGATTTGGTTTTCTGAGTCCTATCGGCAAGCCTTTCCGCAAAAATACGCAGAGGCACAAGCCCATGCGGAGACCCCGATCAGTACGAATACGGTGTTTCATACGATGCTCGATATGGCCGCTGTACGAACGAACATGAGCGATTCCACCAAGGCCGTGACAAGCGAGGCCTATCAGGTGTGTGATCGGATGTATCTGGGCGATCATGACGATCCCATTCCCTTTTGGGAGTTGGGTTTGAAGAAGCAGGATTTTGAGATGCTGGATCGCTGGGGGATTGCGTATCGTAAATAAGTCTCGGATAGTCCATGAAAGAGCGAAATCGGTTCATAACAGGTAAGGTGGTGGTAGGCTATCTGTTGCTGATAGCCATCGCGGTCTATGCCGTCTCTTACATATATAATATAGTAGAGCAGGTTGCCGTGGAGGACTTTTCCGACAATCAGAACCGAACCAAGATCTATTTGGTGACCAACACCCTCTCCTTGCTTTATGAGAGTGAAGCGTTGGGACAGCTCATCGTGATGCAACAGGGCGAGATCACCCATTTCAATCGCACGCTAAACAAGGCTCGTCATAATCTTGACTCTTTGCGTACCTATATCACCGACTCCGTGCAGTTGCACAAGATCGACACGATCGAGTTGCTTTTAGAGCGAAAACGCTGGAATGCCCGTCGGCTGCTTGACACTTGGAAGGAGGCAAATACCGATAGTCTCTACATCGTGAACTTCGAGCGTATCATGGCGATACCGGATACGGTGATCAATGAATTGCAGGTGCAGGAGCGGATTGAGGTGAAGCAAGACACGGTGGTCGTGCCTCGACGTAAGCGGGGATTCTTCCGCCGTTTGGCCGAGGCCTTTGCTCCGGCCAAGGAGGATACCTCTATCGTGGTCAACTCTACCTTTCAGGTGATTAAAGATACGTTGGTGAATGCCTACAATCCGACGGATACGATTGTCAGCGTGCTCCGCAGCATACAAGACAGTGTGACTTGGCAGCGGAAGCGGCTCATGGAGCTGTTGATCGAACGTGCGGCCAACTTGCGTTATAGCAATAGTATCATCACGCAAGAGATCAATCAGATGCTGAGAGATATTGAGGAGGAGGAGGTCAATGCGTCGTTAGCTCGTCTCTATAAGAAGCAGACTTTGGTGCATGCGGCTTCCCGTAAGATTGGTCTCATTGCTGTCTCGTCGATCTTGGTCGCTCTCCTGTTTTTGGCCTTGATCTCTCACGATATTTCACGGGGTATGTTCTATCGAAAGCAGTTGGAGAAAGCCAAATTGGTGGCTGAGAATCTCTTGCGCAGTAGGGAGAAACTGATCCTGACGATCAGCCATGATATTCGTGCCCCCCTCTCCTCGATCATGGGCTATATCGAGTTGCTTCAACGGCGTCATCCCGATGCTCGCCAGCAGTATTATTTGGAGAATATGCGTTCCTCCTCCGACCATGTCTTGTCATTGGTCAATGACCTGTTGGATTATCAGCGATTGGAGTCGGGACAGATCGAACTGCATCGGTTGCCTTTCCGAGTGCCCGCCCTGTTTCAAGAGATCGGCATGAGTTTTCGTCCTTTGGCTGAGGCCAAGAACCTGCAGTTAGAGTGGGTGTTGCAGCCAGAGGAGATGGAGCAGGTCTATTTAGGCGATACGATTCGTCTTCGTCAGGTGGTCAGTAATCTGCTATCCAATGCGATAAAGTTTACGGATGAGGGCAAGGTCTCGTTGATCGTCTCGATCGAGCAGGTGGAATCCTATCAGTATGCGTTGGTGATTCTGGTTCGTGATACGGGACCGGGTATTCCTTATGAGGAAAGGGAGCGCATTTTTGGGGAGTTCGCACGCCTGTATGGGACGGAGCAAGTAGAGGGCTTTGGTTTAGGGCTGTCTATTACCCGCAAGCTGGTCCAGTTGATGCATGGAACGTTGACATTGGAGAGCGAAGAGGGAGAGGGTAGCCGTTTCAAGGTATGTGTACCTCTTCCATTGGCTGGTAATCAGTTCATGGCAGTGGATATGCCGACGAAAGAGGCAGACCCGGAGGAGGCTCTACCCACATTGGATCCCTCTTTGGCTGGCCAGCAGGTCACCTGTCTCTTGGTGGATGATGATCCTTTGCAGTTGGCGCTGACCGAGGAGTTGTTGAAGCAGAGCCAGGTAGAGGTGGTTTGCTGTACCAATCCACGTAAGGTGTGCGAATGGTTGCGTAGCCGCTCCTTCGCGGTGGTGATTACCGATATTCAAATGCCTCAGATGGACGGTTATCAGTTGCTCCGGATGATTCGGGAGTCAGACATGGAAGGGGCTGATCGCCTGCCTGTGGTGGCTTTATCGGCCAATGTGGGCAAGGAGCAGGAGCACTACCGAGAGGCCGGCTTTACGGCGTTTCTCAACAAGCCCTTCACGGCCGCGCAATTGATCTCACTGTTGAACGAGTTGCTTAAAGTGCGCCTTGAACCTTGTGTGGGCTTTGATTTCTCCTCACTCACCGCTTTCGCTGGCGAGGATAGTGAGGCTTCGATGGGGATCCTGCGTACCTTCATCGAGGAGACGCAGAAAAGCATCGAAGGCTTGATGGCGGCTCGTGCAGCTACCGATCGGGTAGAGGCGGGACGTATAGCGCATAAGCTCATCCCTCTCTTTGCCATGTTAGGGGCAAACAGCTTAGTGCAGCATCTCCGTTTGCTGGAAAAGCAGGATCCCGAACTTCCTTCCAACACTTGGTCACAATTGCTCGACGAAGTAGTTGCCCAAGCGCAATCCCTTGTAGAAGAAGCAAAAAACCACATTGTTAAATAGGATATAAGTTAAAAGAGTATAATTGCAAGCATATTTTCTATGTTGTAGAGCATAATTTCAAGAAAAGGCTGTATATTTGCACTCGAAACAAAGAGAGATTTAGAGTTTAGGTTATTAATCGATCCTTTGCGTGAGGGTCACAAAAATGAGATTTATGATGTTAAGAGAGAATGAAAAAGAGCTTAGAGAGCTCGCCATGTTGCGTTATCAGGCTGATCGTTATCAGGCAGCGGGCAACGGTGCCATGAGTCAGCAGTTGAATGCGGAGATCCGTCGGTTATTAGCGACGATCGAAGAGGTAAGTGAAGCGGAGAAGAATTGATTCTGCGTTTCCTTTTAGAGAAAGGAAAGTGTGTTAGGTAAATGATAAGTTTATAGAGCAGGGGGGCTTCGGGTAGTGCCGAGGTCCCCCTACTTGTTTTTGTGGTAAATTTCAGCAGATGATGCGCCTGAACTCAACCATTTATTGTACTTTCGTAGTCATAAACTTTAAAAAGAGATACTATGAGAAAATGTATGATGGTGTTGTGGGCTTGTCTGTGCGTTATTAGCTTGATGGCGCAAGCCCCGATCAAGACCTTGTTGATTACGGGGCAGAACAATCACAATTGGCCAGTTAGCCATGTTGTGCTGAAACATATTTTGGAGAATTCAGGTCGTTTCAAGGTGGATTTGGCAGTCTCGCCCGCTGCTGGTGAGGATATGTCTGGCTTTGTGCTCGACTTTAAACCCTATGCGTTGGTTGTGTTAGATTACAATGGTGATGCATGGCCGGAGGAGACCAATCGCCGTTTCTTGGAGTATGTCGCAGAGGGAGGTGGCGTAGTGGTTTATCATGCTGCAGACAATGCTTTCGCTGGTTGGCCCGCTTACAATCAGATCTGTGCGTTAGGTGGTTGGGAAAATCGCAATGAGCATGCGGGACCCTATGTCTATTGGAAAGGGAACCAGTTGGTGAAAGACTATTCGTTAGGAGTGGGCGGATCGCATGGCAAGCAACATGAGTATGTATTGCAGTTGCGTGATGCGGAACATCCCGTGACGAAGGGGTTGCCTGCTCAATGGAAGCACGGACAGGATGAGCTGTATGATCGGATGCGTGGCCCGGGCAATATCCAGCACTGCCTTTTCACTGCTTTCTCGGCCAAGGAGACGGGTGGATCCGGGAGAGAAGAGCCGCTTATTTTCACGGTCGATTATGGTAAGGCTCGCATTTTCCATACCATGTTAGGTCATGCTGGCGAGTCTGTGGAGCACTCGCCAGCGATGCAATGCACCGGTTTCCAAGTGACGTTGCTGAGGGGTGCGGAATGGGCAGCTACTGGTGAGGTGACGCAACCTGTCCCCGCTGATTTCCCGACAGCGCAACAAACTACTTTCCGTATGGATTACAAGGAGAAATAATCTGAGATAACAGCGATGAGAAAGAGAACAGTACAATTTGTTTTGTTTGCGACAGCTTGGCTGGCGCAAAGCCTGTGGGCTGCGGATCGAGTCGTGAAGGTGGATCCGATGCGGGTATTTCAGACTATGGATCATTTCACGGCTTCGGATGCGTGGAGTGGGGCGTTGGTTGGGCGCTATTGGGCGGAGCCGGAGCGCAAACAAATCGCGGAATGGTTGTTTAGCCAAGAGCTGGATGCGTCGGGTGATCCGAAAGGGATCGGTCTGTCGCTTTGGCGAGTCAATACGGGTGCGGGCACTTGGGAGCAAGCCGATTGTGACATCCAGCCACTTCAACGACGTGTGGAATCGTTCAAGACCATAGACGGACAGCACTATGATTGGGGCAAATGTGCAGGGCAGCGTTATTTCATGGAGCAGGCCAAAGCAATGGGCTGCAACAGTTTCCTGCTCTTCTCCAACTCGCCGTTGGTGCAGTGGACCGCCAATGGCAAGGGCTATGCGGATCATAAGGATCGGGCCAACATTCGTCCAGAAGGCTATGCGCTTTATGGCGACTATTTGGCTGAGGTAGCCACCCATTATTTACAGGAGGGTTTTCGGATTCGCTACATCAGTCCGATTAATGAGCCACAGGTGGATTGGGCACGCCCTGCGCAAGAGGGTAGCTCCTGGAGACTGGGGGAGATGAAGCGGATGTATGCTGCCTTGGATGCGGCGATGCAGCAGCGTGCCTCTTTGGATAGCGTGCAGATCTTGGTGGGAGAGGCCTCCTCCATCCCCGTGCTCTATCGGGAAGATCAGGGTGTGAGCCGTCAGTTCAAAGGGAATGAGGAGACACCCCATCGGGTGATTCAGGCTTTCTTCGAACCTCAATCTCCCCATTACGTAGGTGACTTGAAGCATGTCCCTCGGCTGATCGGTGCGCATACCTATCATAATCACGCGACCAATCAAGAGATCGAAGAGATTCGTCGGCCGGTGAAAGACACTTGTGCCCA
>CAMGEM010000032.1 GCA_946055095.1 uncultured Parabacteroides sp.
AGAGCATCTGACTACGGATCAGAAGGTTATAGGTTTGAATCCTATGCGAATCACAGAAAAGAGAAATCTTCGTTTTGAGATTTCTCTTTTTTGTTTTTAAAGGCATACAAGCATGAACAAATGGTTTTTAATAGGGCTCTTGGGGCTAATTGCCCAGTTTACTTTGGCCCAGCTTCCACTGAGCGACACAGCTCATATCAGCTTATTGACCTCCTCGCCCTACGAGGAAGAGGTTTTTACAGTCTATGGCCATGCGGCTCTTCGGGTGTGCGACCCAGCGCAAAAGGTGGATTACGTCTTTAATTACGGTATTTTCGACTTCTCCAAACCCAATTTCATCTATCGTTTCGCCAAGGGGGAGACTGACTATCGGTTGGGAGTGGCCAACTATGCCGACTATGTGATTGAATACCAACTGCGAGGCAGCACGATCACGGAACAGCGACTGAACTTGACACCCTCTGAGCGGCAACGTCTCTGGGAAGCCTTGGTGGAGAATTACCGGCCTGAGAATCGTGTCTATCGCTACAATTTCTTTTTCGACAACTGCGCCACCCGTCCCGCCCTCTTGATCGAGAAGGCAGTGGGTCATATTGATTATCATTACCCCTATACCGCTCAAACGTTTCGCTCGTTGATCAATCAGTGCACACGCCATCATGCCTGGCTAACGTTTGGATGCGACTTGGCTTTGGGCAGCCCGACGGATCGGATCGCCACCCCGCATGAAATGATGTTCTTACCTGACTATCTGCGAGAGGCTTTCTCCAAAGCGGAGATTATCGACCCGGAGGGAGAGCATCGTCCTTTGGTCAGTGAGACGCAGCTCATTGAGGCCGGAGATCCCGACGAACCGGAGAGAGACATCTGGGATCTGCTCACCCCCATCCGCTTGGGATGGCTGCTCTTCGCGTTGACCAATATCATCACCACATGGGGACACTTTCAAGGACGAGCCTACAAGGGATTTGACATTGGACTGTTTGGAGTAGCCGGCTTAGCCGGTTGTGTGCTCTTTTTCTTGGCCTTTTTCTCCGTTCATCCCTGCACTTGGCCCAACTATTCCCTGCTTTGGCTACACCCCTTTCACCTGCTCGGAGTGATTTTGTTTTGCATTAATAAAGCGCAAAAGGCGGCTTATTGCTATCATTTTATTAACTTTGCCGCACTTATGCTGCTATTTGCCGGTTGGGCATTCCTCCCGCAGCAGCTGAACCCCGCCTTTATTCCGCTCGCCGCCTCGCTGTGGCTGCGTTCGGCAAGAGGCATATATCGAAGAAAATGGACAACCGAATGAGAAAAATATTATCGTCTCTTATCGCGATCCTTGCGGTTACCAACCTTGAGGCTCAGCAACATACACCAAAGTTGGTGGTCTGCATCACGGTGGATCAGTTAAGAGGGGATTACATCGAGTATTTCTACAACACGTTTGGTGAACGAGGTTTCAAACGGTTGATGAACGAGGGAGTGGTGTATAATAACATCCGCTTCGAATTCTCACGCATCGACCAAGCCAGTGCATTTGCCACGCTATTCACGGGAAGCAACCCCTGTTTCAGTGGGATTGGATGTAATTTCAGCTACGACTTCGAC
The DNA here is from genome assembly GCA_946055095.1 of uncultured Parabacteroides sp. GTDB lineage: Bacteria > Bacteroidota > Bacteroidia > Bacteroidales > Tannerellaceae > Parabacteroides. The sequence continues at coordinate 1,597 of CAMGEM010000032.1, forward strand.
CGAGATAGAGAGGTCTCCATCTTGAACGATCCTGAATACTTAGGCAATTACACGAAGGAGAATTACTCCCCCAAGAACCTGTTCAGCTCCACGATAGGCGATGAGTTGAAAATAGCCTCCGGAGGACGCAGCGATGTCTATGCCATTGCCCCCGATCCGGAGAGTGCCATCCTATCCGCCGGTCATGCGGCCAACGGTGCTTTCTGGATGGACAATTTGAACGGCAAATGGGCCACGACCACCTATTATAAAGGGATTCCCTGGTATGTGGATCGCTATAACAATGGACCCGAAGCGCTCTCCGCACGCATCGCCTCGATGGTGTGGACACCCTCGCTGTCAATGGACAAGCTGAATGCCTTCCCCTACGTACTCGATGAAATACCCTACCGATACACCTTCAACGAGAAGGCGAAAGATTGTTATCCCCGACTGAAAACATCTCCCTATATCAATAAGGAGGTGAACCGACTGGCCATCCAGTTCCTGGAATATGGCGGATTCGGCACCCGTAGCTGTCCGGATATGCTCTCCGTGACCTACTATGCCGGTAACTTCTTAGGCACACAGAACAAAGCCTATACACGAGAGATTCAAGACACCTACTATCAGCTCGATCAAGACATTGAGAAATTATTAGACACGATCGACAAGAAGGTAGGTCTGTCAAATACCTTGGTGGTCTTCACCGGCTCTGGCTATTACAAGAGCGAGGAGTCTTATCCCGACGGGCTGATGATAAACGGCGGGGAGTTCCACCCGAAACGTTGTGTGGCGTTGCTCAACATGTACCTCATGGCGCTTTATGGGCAACAGACGAATTGGGTGAAAGGCTTTTATGATTCACAGATCTATCTGAATCGCAAAGCGATAGAGGATGCCAAACTGGATTTGGCTACCGTGCAGCGCAAAGCGGCTGACTTCTTACAGGAGTTCAGTGGCGTGCAGTCGGTCACGACCGATAAGAACCTGTTAGCCGGTGAGTGGAACGAAGGGACCATCGAGTTCCGCCAAGGAACCCATCACCTGCGCCGAGGAGACCTGCTGATCGAACTACAACCCGGTTGGAAACTTAACTTTGACAACGGGAAAGAGCAGGTAAAGATCATTCGTAACAACGCCGTAATCACCCCCTTGGTCTTCATGGGTAACGGCTTAAAACCGCAACATATCTATCGCGAGGTGAAAGCGACAGAGGTGGCTCCTACCGTCACCCACGTGCTGCGGATCAGACCACCCAACGCTTCCCGCAGCCTACCTCTGCATGAGGTAAAGGCAAGCAAATGAGCCCATAAGGGTGTATGAACGATCCATTTTATTAACAAGCAAAAAAGAATACATATATGTTAGGAATAAATGAGTTTTTGACGAAGCTGTTCGGTAACAAGTCACAACGAGACCTAAAGGAGATTACCCCCTGGGTAGATAAGGTGAAAGCCGTATATCCGTCTATTCAAGCCCTCTCCAACGACGAGTTGCGTGCGAGAGTGGATGTGATCAAACAGCGCATCCAAGACGCGGTAGCCGACGAGAAGGCGAAAGTGAACGAGCTGCGTGGAAGCATCGAAACGAAAGAGTTAGAGGAGCGTGAGGCAATCTGGGCCGAGGTGGACAAGATTGAGAAGACGATTACGGAGAAGATGGAGGTGGTCTTGGATCAATCGCTGCCAGAGGTATTCGCCATCATGAAAGATACCGCTCGCCGTTTCAAAGAGAATCCCGAAGTGGTGGTGACAGCTACCCCGTTCGACCGTGAACTGGCTCCTCGCCATGATTTTGTCCGTATTGAGGGTGATAAAGCGATCTATCAGAACCACTGGAAAGCGGGTGGTAACGAAATCACCTGGGATATGGTCCATTATGACGTACAGCTGTTTGGTGGTGTCGTTTTGCACAAAGGCAAGATCGCGGAGATGGCGACCGGTGAGGGTAAGACGTTGGTAGCGACCCTTCCGGTATTCCTCAACGCACTGACCCGCAAAGGTGTACATGTCGTAACAGTGAATGATTACCTCTCTAAGCGTGACTCCGAGTGGATGGGTCCGCTCTATATGTTCCATGGTCTTTCCGTGGATTGCATCGACAAGCATCGCCCCAACTCCGAGGGACGTCGGAAGGCGTATGAGGCGGATATTACCTTCGGTACGAACAATGAGTTCGGTTTCGACTATCTGCGTGACAACATGGCGACCAGCTCGAAAGACCTGGTACAGCGCAAGCATAACTTCGCCATTGTCGATGAGGTCGATTCCGTGTTGATCGACGATGCTCGTACCCCGTTGATCATTTCCGGTCCCGTACCTCGTGGCGAGGAGCAGCTCTTCGAACTGTTCCGTCCGAATGTGGAGGTGGTCGTAAAGGCCCAAAAAGAGCTCTGCTCCCAGTTGCTGATCGAGGCCAAGAAGAAGATGGCCAGCAACGATCAAGCGGAGATCGACGAGGGTGCCATTCAGCTGTTCCGCTCCCACAAGGGTTTCCCGCGCAACAAGGCATTGATCAAATACCTCAGCGAGCAAGGTGTCAAGGCACAGATGTTGAAGGCCGAGGAGTACTACATGTCTGAGAACAACAAGCACATGCACGAGGCTACCGATGTGCTCTATTTCGTGATCGACGAGAAGAACAACAGCGTTGAGTTGACCGATAAGGGTATCGACTTGCTGACGGGTAAGACCGATGATCCCACCTTCTTTGTCTTGCCCGACATCACCTCCGAGTTGTCGCAGTTGGAGAACATGCAAGGCACCGAAGAGGAGAAGCAGGCCCGTAAGGACGAGATCCTCTCCAACTACTCCGTGAAGAGCGAGCGTGTACATACCATCAACCAGCTGCTGAAGGCCTACACCCTCTTCGAGAAAGACGATGAGTATGTGGTGATCGACAATAAAGTATTGATCGTCGATGAGCAGACAGGCCGTATCATGGATGGCCGTCGTTATTCCGACGGTTTGCACCAGGCAATCGAGGCGAAAGAGCGTGTGAAAGTGGAGGCCGCTACACAAACGTTCGCAACCATCACGTTGCAGAACTATTTCCGTATGTATCATAAGTTGGCTGGTATGACCGGTACGGCGGAGACAGAAGCAGGAGAGTTCTGGGACATCTATAAGTTGGATGTGGTCGTTATCCCGACCAACCGTCCGATCGCTCGTATCGACATGAACGACCGCATCTATAAGACCAAGCGTGAGAAATACAACGCAGTCATCGAGGAGATTGTCCAATTGACCCAGGCTGGTCGTCCCGTATTGGTGGGTACCACCTCTGTTGAGATCTCTGAGTTACTGAGCCGTATGTTGAAGATCCGCAACATCAAACACAACGTCTTGAACGCGAAGCTGCACCAGAAAGAGGCGGAGATCGTCGCTTTGGCGGGTCAAAGCAGTACAGTGACGATTGCCACCAACATGGCCGGTCGTGGTACGGATATTAAGCTTTCCAAAGAGGTAAAAGAGGCTGGAGGTTTGGCCATCATCGGTACGGAGCGTCATGAGAGCCGTCGTGTCGATCGTCAGTTGCGTGGTCGTTCCGGTCGTCAGGGAGATCCGGGATCCTCTGTATTCTTCGTCTCATTGGAAGATGATTTAATGCGTCTGTTCGCCTCTGAGAAGATCGCCAGCTTGATGGATAAGTTGGGATTCAAAGAGGGTGAGGTTTTGGAGCACAGCATGTTGAGCAAATCCGTAGAGCGTGCGCAGAAGAAAGTCGAGGAGAATAACTTCGGCATTCGTAAACGTTTGTTGGAGTACGATGACGTGATGAACTCTCAACGTACCGTGATCTACACCCGTCGTCGTCACGCCTTGATGGGTGAGCGTATTGGTTTGGACGTATTGAATACGCTTTACGATACCGCAGTAGCCATCACCGATCAGTGCGAGAATGACTTCGAGAGCTTCAAGATGGAGATCTTCAAGACATTCGCTATGGAAAGTCCTATCTCTTTGGAGGAATTTAAGGAGTTGAAGCATAACCAGCTGACCGATAAACTCTTTGAGGAGGCCTTGAAAACCTTCAAACGACGTATGGAGCGTATCGCACAAGTAGCACATCCGGTGATTAAGCAAGTTTACGAGAATCAAGGGGCTATGTATGAGAACATCATGATCCCCATCACTGATGGCAAACGCATGTACAACATCTCCTGCAACTTGAAAGAGGCCTATGAGACCGAGAGCAAGGTCATCACGAAATCCTTCCAGAAATCGATCATCCTCCACATGATCGATGAGGCTTGGAAAGAGCACCTGCGTGAGATGGATGAGCTGCGCCACTCTGTGCAGAACGCCAGCTACGAGAACAAGGATCCTTTGTTGATCTACAAGTTGGAGTCCTATAACCTCTTTAAGAATATGGTGGATGCCATGAACCGCAAGACCGTAGCCGTCTTGATGCGTGGACAGATCCCTGTACGTCGTGAGCCGACTGAGGAAGAGCGTCAAGCCATGGCTGCCCGACAAGAGGCTTTAGCGAAACAAGCCGCTGAGGCCATCGCCCAAGAGCGTGCTCGTATCCAAGAGCAAGCGCAGAAGAAGGCGCAACAGGCACAGCAAGCCCAACAGGCTATTGAAGTCAAAGAGGCTGAGACGGAGCCGCGTGAGCTTACGAATGAGGAGAATGCAGACGAGACGGCTCACCCCGATGCCGTAAGAGCGGAGAAGCGTGTGGGACGCAATGATCTTTGTCCCTGTGGCAGTGGCAAGAAGTACAAGAATTGCCACGGACAAGGACTCTGATTTTTCAGCATAATTAACGTGTTAAAAGGAGGGACAGACGAAACAGTCTGTTCCTCTTTTTTTGTACATTCGCCCCGTAAACCTTTTAATACCATTGGTTATGATAATAGGAGTTCCAAAAGAGATTAAGAACAATGAGAACCGCGTCGCACTGACACCAGCCGGCGCAAAAGAGTTAGTCAGAAAAGGGCATAGTGTGTACGTACAACACACGGCCGGAATCAACAGCGGATTCCCTGACGAGGATTATGTAGCGGCAGGTGCCCAAATCCTGCCAACCATCGAGGCGGTCTATGACATTGCCGAGATGATCATCAAAGTGAAAGAACCCATCGAAAGTGAGTATGCCTTAGTGAAAAAGGGCCAGTTGCTCTTCACCTATTTCCATTTTGCTTCTGATCGGGAACTGACCGAAGCTATGCTTCATAGCGGAGCCACCTGCTTGGCTTACGAGACAGTAGAAGGTCCCAACCACTCGTTACCCCTCTTGATTCCCATGAGTGAAGTGGCCGGACGTATGTCTATCCAGGAGGGAGCACGTTTCTTGGAGAAACCACAAGGCGGTAAAGGCATGTTGTTAGGGGGCGTTCCGGGTGTGAAACCGGCTAAGGTTTTGGTCATCGGTGGAGGTATCGTAGGCCATAACGCCGCTTTGATGGCCGCTGGATTAGGCGCTGATGTCACTTTGGCAGACATCTCCCTGCCTCGTCTGCGTGCGTTGGCAGAGACGTTGCCCAAGAACGTCAAGACGCTCTATTCTTCTACGCACAACATCGAACAAGAATTGCCCACTACCGATCTCGTGATTGGCGCAGTCTTGATTCCGGGTGCCAAGACACCGCATCTCATTACCCGAGAAATGCTGAAATTGATGAAGCCAGGAAGCGTGTTAGTAGATGTCGCCATTGACCAAGGAGGCTGTTTCGAAACCTCTCATCCTACCACACACGCCGAACCGATCTTCGAGGTAGATGGTGTGATCCATTACTGTGTGGCGAATATCCCAGGAGCGGTTCCACAAACCTCTACGCTTGCCTTGACCAATGCGACACTGCCCTACGCCATCCGGTTGGCAGACCAAGGTTGGGAGAAGGCTTGTGCCGCTGATCCAGGCTTGCAACTCGGCCTTAATATCGTGGACGGAAAGATCGTCTATCCTGCCGTAGCCGCGCTCTATCCCGATCTATAAACGCAGCAAGCTGAAAATAGCAAGGGAGACCAAGCGAATATCCATCCACTTGGCCTCCCTTTTATCTACACGAAAACACTGTTATCAGTTATTCAATCACGGTTACCCAGTTATAGGGATCGGGAGCGTCACCATACTGAATAGCACGAAGCTGATGATAAAGCTTCTCGCAAACAGGACCTGGCTTGCCATCCTTCGCGATCACATAAGACTTGTTCTCATCCAAATCGTCAATCTGAGAGATCGGAGCGATCACAGCGGCAGTACCACACTCCGCTGCCTCATCAAACGTAGCGATCTCCTCGAAGGGCACCTGACGGCACTCAATCGTCATGCCATTGTCGGCAGCCAACTGCTGGAGACTCTTGTTCGTGATAGAGGGAAGAATAGAATGCGACTTCGGCGTGATATAACTATTGCCACGCACACCAAAGAAATTGGCAGGGCCACACTCATCAATGTATTTCTTCTCCTTCGGATCGAGATAGAGCACAGCCGCATAGCCTTTAGAGTGAGCGATCTCGCCCGCCACCAAGCTGGCCGCATAGTTACCACCGACCTTGATCGTACCTGTGCCATAAGGTGCCGCACGATCATACTCACGCAAGATGCAGACCTTTGAGGGTTGGAAACCACCCTTGAAGTAGGGACCTACCGGAGTTACGAACATCACAAACATATACTCAGGAGCCGGTTTCACACCCACCTGCTGCCCCAAGCCCAACATCAACGGACGGATGTAGAGAGCGGCACCACTCTCATAGGGAGGCACGAAACGCTCGTTCAACTTCACTACCTTACGCACAGCCTCTTCAAACATCTCGACAGGCAGCTCAGCCATCTTAATGCCTCGGCTGGAGGATTGCATACGCTTCGCGTTCTCGTCCATACGGAACACACGAATCTTACCATCCTTACCCCGAAAAGCCTTCAAGCCCTCGAAAGACTCCTGACCGTAGTGAAGGCAAGTCGCCGCCATGTGAATATTCAATATCTCAGAAGAGCAAACCTCTAACTCTCCCCACTGGCCATCCCTGTAGTAACATCTCACGTTATAGTCTGTCTTGATATAGCCAAAACCAAGCTCAGACCAATTTAAATTATCCATATCTTTACGCTTCATTAGATTTTTCCGCGAATATACGTCAAATTATAAGACATTATTCCAATAAAAGCCATAATCTCTAACTTTCATTTATGCCGGACCGTTATAAGAAGTGTATGGGTTGCTCTTGGTGATCCACCGCACGTGGATAACGGAACGCAGGCATTCCCAAACCCATCAAGGCGAATACCTCGCCATCAATCCCTAACAGGCGGGCAAAGGCACCCTTCTTCGCCTGACGGATAGCGGTCAACACAAAACCCATATAAATCTGGCTTATCCCCATCGACTCCGCCATCAAGGAGGCGTTCTGATAGGCCAAGTTAGCCTCCTCCGCCCCAAAACGGTTCGATTTAGGGCTGTGAATCACCAGCAAAGCCGTCGCTTTCCGCAAGATCGGATCCTCCCCTTTCGCATAAGCCTCCTTCAAAGAGACAAACATCGGGGCATATTTCTCATACAGCTCCGGTTGAAAAGGCTTCACCAAACACTTCACCACCGGATTCAGCAACAGATTTGCCAACCTGTCGAATACTTGGATGGTGAAATCAGCCACCGCACGCAACTTTTGAGGGTCAGTGACCACCGTGAAAGACAACAAACGAGCATTCGTCGCTGTCGGAGCCAATGTAGCGGCCTCCACGATACGCGCCAAAGCCTCATGCGGCACTGGCCGATTGGTCAGTGCCCGGTTGGAGCGACGAGCCTGCATCAAAGCCAACAATTGCGCAGGCGACGGCAAATGATCATAGTCGATTGGATGCGTACTGCCAGCAGGGAAGGAGGAATGTTGAATCGCCTCCGCCGCACAAACCGCCACGCAGTGTCCACAGGCGATACACTCCTCTGGATGGTGCACCTGAATCTCTCCCCCCTTTACCTCCTGTCGAAGGATCTCCGAGGGACAAACCCATGCACATTTGCCACAATGCACACAGCGTGTGGCATCTATTCGCAACGATACGTTTCCCATGCCATCAATAGATCTCTTTAGCCACCCGATACACGCTGTCTGATGCCATCATCGTATAGAAGTGAAGGCTGGGCACCCCATACGCGATCAACTCCTTACACTGCTGAATGCACCACTCTACGCCAACCTCCTTGGCCTCCGCGTCATCCTTGCATTTGCGTAATTCCTTGGCAAAAGGCTCCGGAATATCCGAACGGAAGATCTTCGGCAGCACAGTCAGCTGGTTCTTGAACACAATCGGTTTGATACCCGGGATGATGGGCACCGTGATTCCCTCCTGACGACAACGCTCCACGAACGCGAAATACTTCTCGTTGTCGAAAAACATCTGCGTCACCAAATAGTCCGCACCCTGACGCACCTTCTCCTTCAGATAAAAGATGTCTGACTCCATGTTGGGAGCCTCCTCATGTTTCTCCGGGTAGCAAGCCATACCATACGAGAAGGGAGTCTCAATGCCATCAATATGCGAGCCATCCAGTGCGATACCCTCGTTGAAACGGTTCACCTGCGCTTGCAAGTCGGTCGCATGCTCATGATAAAGCTCCGGATTCTGTTGCGAGGCATCCAACGTCTTTATATCCCCTCGTAACAGTAGCAGGTTGTTCACGCCCAAAAAATTCAAGTCGATCAAGGCATACTCTGTCTCATCCTTCGTGAATCCTTTGCAAATGATATGAGGCACCGCCGGAATGCCATATTTGTTTTGGATAGCGGAAGCGATCGCCACGGATCCGGGACGTTTCCGGATATTCACCTTCTGGAAACTTCCGTCAGGCAGGGTCTTGTAGATAAACTCGCTGTGGTGGGAGGTGATATTAATGTACTTCGGATCAAATTCTTTCAATTTATCAATCACATTATACACCTTCTGAATACTGTTGCCCTTCAAGGGAGGCAAAATCTCAAACGAGAAAGCTGTGCTCTCGCTTTGGTTTATCAAGTCTATTACTTTCATTTCATTACGTTTTGCGGGGCAAATGTAGCATTTTATTTTCAGAATGCCTCATTTAGGATAAATAGATCAGGGAAAAAGAAAAGAGAGGATAGATCCACAAAGGACCTACCCTCTCTTCCCCAATCTAATCTAACCTAAAACTAAACCATCTTTTCCTTTTTGCCTTCTATAAAAAACAACCTAAAATCTAATTGCCTTAAAAACTAACACACCATCAAAAGCATCCTAATCATCTAAACACATATATAAAACGAATTACCTTTCCTCATAATCGGGCCACGCCCCCGCTTTCGAACAAACGAAAGCGGCACATTTCACGGCCTCCTGATGCGCTTCCTCCAAACTCTTGCCTTTCAACAGCGCAATGACCAAGGCCGCACTAAACGCATCTCCTGCCCCTATCGTGTCAACCACCTGTACTTGCTGCGTTGGCAACGTGGAAACCTCCTCTCTTGTATAAATCGTGCTATGCGACGCACCCGCTGTCAGCACAAACATACGCAAGTTGTATTTCTCAATAAACCATCGTGCCGCCTCCTTCTCTGACCCAGTCAGCCCAAACAACTCTTTCAACACCGCAAACTCCCTATCGTTTGCCTTCAGCACATTGGCCAGATAGAACGATTCCTCGATCAACTCCTTGCTATAATAATGTTGACGCAGGTTGATATCGAACAACCGATAGGCATCCGTCGGTGCGAACGACGAGATCGCTTGAATCGTCTCCCGAGATTGAGCGGAACGCTGAGCCAAAGTCCCGAAGCAGATGGCATCGGCTTGCTCCGCCAGATCAACCGCATTCGAGGTGGCTATAATATGATCCCACGCTACCCGCTCACTGATCGTGTACGAAGGAATACCCTCTTCCGTCAGCCCCACCTTGACCGTGCCCGTTGGATAAGGCACCTTCTCAATGAGATGCTGAATGTGGTATCTATCCAATTCCTCAATGATCTCCTTGCCCAACATATCATCACCTATGGCACTTATGGCATAGCCCTCTGCACCCAAACGAGAGGCATGATAGACAAAGTTGATCGGAGCACCACCGGCCTTCTTGCCTGTTGGAAGCATATCCCATAACAGCTCACCAATTCCTACTATTATAGGTTTCCGTTCCTTCTCTGTTTCCTTCTTCATGCGTATTCCTAAACTTTCGTTCTATCTGGATCGGATTCACTTCCGATCGTTGACAACGCGAAAGTAGGGCGAGATCGAGACTCCTACCAATAAAATTTGCAACGAATGCAATGACTTTTGTAACAAAGCGGCAGAAAAAGAGCATGGATCAACAAAATTGACAGGAGACGCAACATTTTTCATGCCTGCGAAAGCGAATCCATGAATTCCGTCGGGGTGATCTGATAGACAGACTTGAAACATTTGGAGAAATAAGCCGGGGATCCGAATCCTGTGGAATAGGCCACCTCACTGATCGTGCCCGAACGTTGGCGCAAGAGTGCCGTCGCCCGTTTCAAGCGATAATTCCGGAGGAACTCGATCGGGCTAATGCCAGAAAGCTCCTTCACCTTGCGATACAGATGCACACGGGAAAGCCCCAGCTTCTCGCTACCCTTTTCGATATTGAAATCCGGATCAGAGAAATTCTCCTCAATCAGCTGGATGAACTTCCTCATGAAAAGATCGTCCATGCTCTGTGTCTCCTCCATGGCCTTTCCACCCAAGGGTTCCAGATTCTCACTGGCCGTGCGCAAGGCTTCTCGCAAACGTTCCCGCTCCTCCAACAGGTTAATGATACGCAGCTTGACGACATCTATGTTGAATGGCTTCGGGATATAGGCATCGGCACCCTTCGCCAAACCATACATACGTTGGCTGTCCTCGCCCAAGGCGGTCAACAGAATCACGGGGATATGGCTGAAGGCAATGTCGGACTTCACCTGCTGGCAAAGCTCATACCCATTCATCTCGGGCATCAGCACATCGGTCAAGATCAATCCGACAGACTCTGACTTTAACAGCTCCAACGCTTTCTTTCCATTCTCGGCGGTCAGCACCCGGAAGTTGGCACTAAGCTCTTTGGCCAGATAGGGACGGATCTCAATGTCATCCTCGACTACCAACACCGTCTGGTCATAGACACGACTCAACTTCTCGCGGATCACCTCCGGCTCTGGTTCGACAAAATCAGCCACGGATTCCAAGGCCTCATTGAGGAAGACACAAGAGGGATCGAAATGTGACTGTCCCTTAGGGATATGCACGGTGAAACAGGTACGCTTTTGCGGAATGCTCTCCACCTCAACACGCCCCTTGTGCATCTGGACGAACTCCCTCACCAAATGCAGACCGATACCCGTGCCCGTGGTATAGCCATGTCCACTGGTGAAAAAACGCTCAAAGATGACCTGCAAGTTCTCTGGAGGGATCCCCTCTCCACTGTCTTCAACAGAGAGAAGCGCCTCCTCCTCCCGCTCACGGAGACGAATGCACACAGAGCCACCCTCTGGCGTGAACTTGAAAGCATTGGAAAGCAGGTTGGTGAGCACCTTCTCCATTTTGTCCATATCAATCCAAAGAGAAAGCGAACGCATCTCAGGCTCAAACCGATAGGTAATATTACGACTCTCCGCAAGCGCATCAAAGCAGCTTTTGATCTCCGCCGTGAACCCCACGAACTCCGTATGGCTGACACGGAGCCCCATCTTGTTGAACTCGATCTTACGAAAATCCAACAGTTGTTCAATCACTTGTCGCAACCGTTGGGCATTCTTCTTGATGATCCGTATGTCATCGACAAAAGCGCCCTCAGGGGCATCCTGCTCCATCTTGTTGAGCGGACCGAGGATGAGTGTGAGCGGAGTCTTCACCTCATGGGTGACATTCGTGAAGAACTTCAGGCGCTGGGCAGTCACCTCCTCGATCTGTCGCTTGGCTTCTGCTAACTCCTCCCGTTGCTGACGCACTAAACGATTACGTTCACGGAGCAAAATATTGATCTTTCGCGATTTACGCAAAACGGAGACCAGATAGCCAAACGAAGCGATCAACATCACAATCAAAAACAAAATGATAAACAGCGAGTCACGCAGGAAATTGTAGCGGTGGAGCAGGTCATCGACCATCTCCTTCTGCACATTCACTTGACGCTGATAGTCCTCCAAACGATCCAGCTGAAGATAGAGCGTCCCCGCATCGTCCTTATCAATAATGGCCGAACTGAGCGCATAGTTCTTGGAATGTTCCTGCCCGGTCAAAATCTGCCAAGCCACCTTCATCGCTGTTCCTCCCCCCGTCGGATAGTAGAAAGAGGCATCCAACTTGCCTTCGACCACGGCCTCTACGCCCAATCCCTTACCTAATTGGCCATCAATACCAATGAAATGAATACGGGGAAGCAATGTCGAGTCCCGTTTGGCGATGGCCTCACGGGCTGCTAACGCCATCATGTCACTATGGGCATAGACCACTCGTACCTTGGAAAGGTCTGGTATGGAGGCGATAGCGGATGCCACGGTGTCAGGTTCCCATTGGCCATCAATCTCCCGAATCAAGGGGAGGGTCTGATCATCGAGCGCATCTATGAAACCAGCATGACGCTCCAAAGAGGCTGAAGAGCCCCGCATACCCCAAATCTCCCAGACCTCGGCTTGGGATTCCTGGCTCAACAAGTTACGGGCAAAGTCACCGGCTTGACGACCTATACCGAAATTATCCGCTCCGATGAAAGCGGTGTATTGATCGCTTTCTATCTTGCGTTCCAGAATGATAGTAGGGATTCCCGAATGATAGGCCTTGATCGCCACGGGGGTCAAAGGCTCCGATTCGTTGGCCGAGATGATCAAGAGATCAACCCGCTTCCGAATGAATTGCTCAATCTGCTTGATCTGTAAATCAGAGTTATAGTTGGCATCCGCCACCTCTAACACCAGCTCTGGATGATTCAAAGCCTCCACCCGCATGTCTTGGATCATGGATTTACGCCAAGCGTTGTTCAAGTCACATTGCGAGACACCAATCACATATTGCTTCGGCTTCTTCTCCGGCATACAACCGAAACAAAGAAACAGAACACACAGACAGAAACAGTGCAAGTACTTCAAATGCATTTACGGCTTAGATTTTCGCACGCAAATATAGCACAAATCAAACAATTGCACACGCCTTATTCTCTTTTTTCTTTTTCAATTGGTAATTTAGCAACCGAAAAAATACACATTCGCCTTTGAAGGGAAGCCTTCTACCGCTGAAAGACCTTTGTGCCTTTGATAATCACATCCGTCAAGGGACGGTCATTCTTGTCCGTCTTCATGAGCGTGACCTTCTCAACCACATCAAATCCCTCAACCACCTCGCCAAAGATCGTAACAGAACCATCCAAATGGGGCACGCCTCCAATGGTCTTGTAAATCGCTCGACGGTCAGCCGGAATCACATAGGGGCCCATGGCAGCCAATGTATCCTCCAGCATAATAGCCACTTGGCTATCCAATGCCACCGAATCGGCCGCCAAAGCCGGATCCTGCTGCGACAACTCCTTACGGAGCTTGTAATAAAGCCAGTTACGACGAATCTCATTGATACGCGCCTCTTTTTGTGCCAACTCCTCATCATTCAGCACTTTTCCTTGCACGAAGCAGAACTGCGTACCTGCCGAGGCACGTTCAGGATTGATCGCATCAATGTCTTTCGCATCAATCAAAGCACCTCGCTTATTGAAATGATTGGGCAAAATCTCGGCGGGCACCGTATAACCGCCGTAGCCATCCCCATAGAGCACACCCGGCTCATGCGCGATACTCTCAGGGTCACCTCCCTGCATCACAAACTCCTTGATGACCCGGTGAAACAGCAATCCCTCGTAGGCATTAGCTTGGCAGAGGCGGATAAAGTTCTCCTTGTGCAAAGGCGTATCATCATACAAAACAACGGTTACATCACCCATTGTGGTCTTTACGGTTACATAAACCGGCTTATTGGGATCCAACGGTTTCTCCGCACAAGAGACCAATCCCACCAGCCCTAACAGGAACAGCCAAAAAGTCTTCATCATCTTCGTCAATTATTTATGGTTCGTTTGAAAAATCAACATCTGACAAGCCGCACAATCAAAGCGCAGACGCAGCAACGTATCCTTATATTGCAGATAATAGGGCTCCTTATAAGGAGATTTTCCCTTTTGACGGGTGGGACACCACCCCATGCTGTAACGCAAACAATGCTTCGTGAACATCAACGGCACCTCCGTACGAGGCTGTCGCTCGAAAGCCGGCTCCACCTGCTCCACCCCATGCGCCCGATAGAAGGCCTCCGCCTGGCTATTCGCCACATTACCCAGATAGGTAAGCCGTTTCTCCGGATAGGGTGCGTCAGTAGGTGTCAGTCTCCGCTCCTCTCGCCGATAACGAATGCGCTTAGCGGCCAACAATCGCTCCACCCCCTCCCTACGCATCTCCGCCAACAGCGAGGAGGGCACAAACCAGGACTCACTCAACGCCACCTCCACCGTCGCAGCCTCGAAGGGGGTATTGCCCAACTTGGCCAACTGGGTACGGATATTGGCGGACTGATCCGTGCGCGCCAACTCCTTCTGGAAAGGCTTCCCGATAGAGACACTGGCACCACTCTCCTCCTTCAAGCTCAAGGTAAAGCCGAAGGGATTGTCGGAGAAGGTCATCTCCACCGCCAACTTACGCACAGCCGAAGGTTTGGCTAATGTATTCTCAAAGACCTGATCCACATTTCGATAGAGAGCCATCTTGGGACGGATCATCGGTCGATCAAGTGTAAACACCTGATTGTTCTCCACCCGGTTCACCCGAAAGCCCTCTAATTCACCTTGCGCATTGAAAAAGGTCAAACCATCTCCATTATGCAACGCTTTCACGCCAGCGATCGTGAAGGAGTTGCCTTTGAGCGCTTTCACCGTACCCACCGGCTCTCCCAGCGATTTCGGCGTGTCGAAATTAGTGATGTCTGCCCGACGACCGTGCAAGAAAAAGGGAGTGAACCCCCGGTTGAAACTCTTCTCCAAGGCAGGCTCAAAATCAAACCGGCTTCGCCCATAGGAGGATCTACGGTATTCCGACCGCCGGGCGAAGATCGCATCCAACCGCTGACGGTAATAGGCCGTTACGTTTTTCACGTAAGAGACCTCCTTCAGTCGTCCCTCAATCTTCAAGGAAGAGACACCGGCATCCAACAGCTCCTCCAACTGATCACTACGATTCATATCTTTCAGCGAAAGGAGATGTTTGCCCGCGACAATCTCTCGTCCCTCCGCATCAATCATCCGATAGGGCAGACGGCAATATTGCGCACACTCCCCTCGATTGGCACTGCGACCACTCAAAGCGGCACTCAGGTAACACTGTCCGCTATAGCTGACACACAACGCCCCATGCACGAAAACCTCCAAAGGCACGGAGGTCTGCTCCGCAATCGCACGGATCTGCGCTAACGTCAATTCCCGCGCCAACACCACCTGCGTGAAACCCACCTCCTCCAAGAAGCGGACCTTCTCAGGCGTGCGGTTATCCATCTGCGTGCTGGCATGTAGAGGGATAGGTGGTAAATCCAAACGGGTGATACCCATGTCTTGAACAATCAAGGCATCCACCCCCGCTGAGTAAAGTTGATGAATCAAGCGTTGCGCCTCCGGCAATTCCTCCTCCCGCAAGATCGTATTGAGCGCCACGTAGATCCGTGCCCCATAGAGATGAGCGAAAGCACAAAGCTCCGCAATGTCCTCAACGCTATTTCCTGCCGCTGAGCGAGCGCCAAAACGAGGTGCGCCAATATAAACCGCATCAGCCCCATGCAGGATCGCCTCCTTTCCACAAAGGAGATCCCGTGCGGGTGCTAACAACTCAATCGGACGACAACCCTCACTTCTCATCGCAAGTCACCCAGCTGTTGAATATCCTCAATACGGAAAGGCGTCTCTTGATAGACGTAATAGTTCAGCCAGTTGGTGAACAGCAGGTTCGCATGTCCACGCCAACGCACCACCGGTCCCTGTGCCGGATCATCATTGCGGTAATAGTTATGGGGCTTACTGATTGGCAATCCCTTCCCTAAATCGCGTATATACTCATCGTTCAAGGTGTAAGGTGAGTACTCTGAATGTCCCGTGATAAAGAACTCACGTCCGCCACGGGCCATCACCATATAGACACCACTCTCCTCGCTCTCCGAAAGCAGGGTCAGCTCGGGCACCTTCAAGATGTCCTCCCGTCTCACCTCGGTGTGGCGGCTGTGCGGCACATAAAACTCATCGTCGAAACCCCTAAAGATGGGTACATAGGGCTCACGAAGCGTATGGCGAAAGACACCAAACATCTTTGCCGGCAGGTCATACTTCGGTACACCATAGAAATGATACAATCCCGCTTGCGCTGCCCAACATATATATAAGGTAGAAGTGACGTGCGTCCTTGCCCAATCAAAGATATGGGTCACCTCCTCCCAATAGCTGACCTCCTCGAAGGACATCTGCTCCACAGGGGCTCCCGTCACGATCATGCCGTCGTAATAGTCACCTTGGATCACCTCAAAGTCCTTATAGAACTTGCGCATGTGCTCAATA
>CAMGEM010000033.1 GCA_946055095.1 uncultured Parabacteroides sp.
TTGCTCCTCTTGGCGTTGACCCTTCCCTTTCTGTTGCTCTTCGCCCTCAATTACGGCAAAGCCGATCAGTTGGATACCTATCGGGAGGCCTATTCGTTACAGCGTTTCACCGTTACAGTTGGTTTCGCTTACCTCTCCATGGCGGCGATGATTCTCATCGGCAGCTGGTATCCGGTGCGCAAAGCGGAAAGTTTGCCACCTGCGGAGGCGTTGCGGTATGAATGAAAACATCATGGCTCTATCGGCTGTCGAGAGGACAATCCGATAGGGCCTTTTGCAGCGGGATACATGCGTCAATGAGCGCTGGCTGCTTGATATTTTAAAGCGAAAAGCTGCGTGAACTGTTAAATTGCAAGGTTGGAATCCGATTTTAGTTGATAATCGTTAGAAAAGCGAAGATTTTTCTTTTAAATCCTTTGTGGGTTACAATTATTGTTCTACATTTGCAGCGTCAAACAAAAAGAGTATTCAAGAAGTATGATGAACAACGTATTGCATATTGATCTCGTCGTGGTCCTTCTAAGCGTTAGTAGGTGAGGAGAAAGGTATGTTGAACGTTGAGAATTTGAGAAGATATTACTTGGGGCCTTTCTCCTGAACGAGAAGGGCTTTTTTGTTGGATAATAATATAATATAAGTAAGGAGCCGAAAAGGAGCGACTCCATATAAAGACAAAAGCATATATTCTATGGAAGTGATGAAGAATCCGCTAAGAAGCTCATTTAGCACCGAGGGCCGCCGTATGGCTGGTGCGCGTGCGTTGTGGCGTGCCGTAGGCATGAAGGAAGAACAATTCGGTAAACCCATCATTGCCGTCGTGAACTCGTTTACGCAGTTCGTGCCGGGTCATGTCCATTTACACGAGGTGGGGCAGTTGGTGAAGGCAGAGATTGAGAAATTAGGTTGCTTTGCTGCTGAGTTCAACACGATTGCTATTGATGATGGTATCGCCATGGGGCATGATGGTATGCTTTATTCACTTCCCTCACGCGACATCATTGCGGATAGCGTGGAATATATGGTGAATGCGCACAAGGCTGATGCGATGGTTTGCATCAGTAACTGCGACAAGATCACTCCGGGTATGTTAATGGCTTCCATGCGTTTGAATATTCCGACGATCTTCGTCTCAGGAGGTCCGATGGAGGCAGGTGAGTTGGATGGCCGCCATTTGGATTTGATTGACGCCATGATCGAATCGGCCGATACCAGTGTGGATGATCAACGTGTGGCAGAGGTGGAGCGTCGTGCTTGCCCCGGTTGCGGCTGTTGCTCCGGTATGTTCACGGCCAATTCAATGAACTGCTTGAATGAGGCGATCGGCTTGGCTTTGCCGGGTAATGGTACGATCGTCGCTACCCATAAGAACCGTACACAGCTTTTCCGTGATGCCGCTAAGCAGATTGTGGAGAACGCTTATAAATACTATCGAGATGGGGATGAGTCGGTTTTGCCTCGCAACATCGCTACCCGTCAAGCCTTCTTGAACGCTATGTCGTTAGACATTGCCATGGGTGGCTCCACGAACACCGTACTTCACCTGTTGGCTGTCGCACAAGAGGCAGGCGCTGACTTCAAGATGGATGATATAGATATGTTGTCACGCAAGACACCTTGTCTTTGCAAGGTGGCACCGAATACGCATACCTATCATGTGCAGGATGTGAATCGTGCGGGTGGTATCATGGCGATCATGAACGAGTTGATGCAAGCCGGTTTGGTGGATGGCAGCACGAAGCGTGTGGATGGCTTGACCTTGGCGGAAGCGGTTGATCACTATGCGATCACCTCACCCCATGTCACCGAGAAGGCTATCCAAAAGTATAAGAGTGCGCCTGCGCATCAGTTCAGTACGCAGATGGGTTCACAAGAGAGCTACTATAAGGAGTTGGACACCGATCGTGCGGCGGGTTGTATTCGTGACGTGGCTCACGCCTACTCGAAAGATGGCGGTTTGGCTGTGTTGAAAGGTAATATCGCCGTGGATGGTTGCGTGGTGAAGACCGCCGGTGTGGATGAGAGCATCTGGAAGTTCGCAGGTCCTGCGAAGGTGTTTGATTCGCAAGATGCCGCTTGCGAGGGCATTTTGGGTGGCAAGGTTGTTTCGGGCGATGTGGTCGTGATCACGTATGAGGGACCTAAGGGAGGCCCGGGTATGCAAGAGATGCTCTATCCGACCTCATACATCAAGAGCCGTCACTTGGGTAAAGAGTGCGCCTTGATCACGGATGGTCGTTTCAGTGGTGGTACTTCCGGTTTATCCATCGGTCATATCTCTCCGGAGGCAGCATCAGGTGGTGCCATCGGATTGGTGAAAGATGGTGATATCATCGAGATCAATATCCCGGAGCGTTCGATCAACGTCCGCTTGAGCGACGAGGAGTTGGCCGCACGTCGGGAGGCTGAGGAGGCAAAAGGCAAAAAGGCCTTCACCCCGCCTTATCGGCAGCGTGTGGTATCGAAAGCGTTGCGTGCCTACGGCAAGATGGTCGCTTCGGCTGACAAGGGTGGCGTTCGTATAGTAGAAGATTAACCTAAGCAATAAGTAAATCCTATCATGGAAAGAATTTCAGGTTCAGAGGCATTATTGAGATCGTTGATTGCGGAGGGCGTAGATACGATCTTTGGCTATCCCGGTGGAGCGGTAATCCCGGTTTATGATAGCTTGTACGACTATAAAGATAAAATCAAGCATGTGCTGGTGCGCCACGAGCAGGGCGCTACCCATGCAGCACAAGGCTATGCGCGGGTTTCAGGTAAGGTGGGTGTGACCTTGGTCACTTCCGGCCCTGGTGCTACGAATACCTTGACAGGTATTGCGGATGCGATGATGGATAGCACACCTTTGGTGGTGATCACCGGTCAGGTGGCTTCCCCGCTGTTAGGAACAGATGCGTTTCAAGAGATAGACGTGATTGGTATCACACAACCTATCACGAAGTGGGCTTATCAGATTCGTCGGGCGGAAGACATTGCTTGGGCAGTTTCTCGTGCCTTCTATATCGCCTCTACGGGTCGTCCGGGTCCTGTTGTGCTCGACTTCGCTAAGGATGCGCAGGTGGGCAAGGTGGATTTCGAATATAAACATGTGGATTACATTCGTAGTTATCAACCGGAGCCGGAGATCAATCTCGATCGAATCGCGCAGGCAGCCGCATTGATCAACCAGGCGCAGAAGCCTTTCTGTTTAGTGGGCCAAGGTGTGATCTTGGGTCATGCGGAGAAGGAGTTACTGGAATTCTTGACTAAGAATGATATTCCTGCTGCGGCTACGACATTAGGTCTTTCGGCAATGCCGTCTGATTTTCCCTTGAATAAGGGTATGTTGGGTATGCACGGAAATGTAGGTCCGAATCGTAAAACCAATGAGTGCGATGTGCTGATCGCCGTAGGTATGCGTTTTGATGACCGTGTGACGGGCGACTTAAAGACCTATGCGAAGCAGGCGAAGGTGATTCACCTGGATATTGACAACTCGGAGATTGGCAAGAACGTACCGGTGGATGTGAAGGTGTTGGGTAATGCGAAGCATACGTTACCACGAATCACGGAGCTGTTGGAGACACGTAAGCGTGAGGCTTGGAACGCCGAGTTCGAGCCGGATGCGCAAGAGGAGTTCGAGAAGGTCATCAAGCATGAGTTGCAACCCGAATCGGGTTATCTGAAGATGGGCGAGGTGATTCGTAAAGTCTCTGAGGCAACCAACAACGATGCGGTATTAGTGACGGATGTTGGTCAGAACCAGATGATGGGTGTGCGCTACTTCAAGTATAACCATACCCGTAGTGTGGTTACTTCTGGTGGTTTAGGCACGATGGGATTCGGTCTTCCCGCTGCGATTGGTGCGAAGTTTGGTGCGCCTGAACGTACGGTATGTTTCTTCACCGGTGATGGCGGTTTACAGATGACCCTCCAGGAGTTAGGTACGATCATGCAGGAGAATCTCGACGTGAAGATCATTCTTTTGAACAACAACTTCCTCGGTATGGTGCGTCAGTGGCAGGAGCTCTTCTTCCATGAGCGGTATTCCTTCACGGAGATGGTGAATCCCGACTTCGTGTCGATCGCGAAAGCTTACGGCATCGCGGCACGTGAGGTACAGAAACGGGAGGAATTGGATGAGGCCATCCAGGAGATGGTGAACCATAAGGGCGCTTATTTGTTAGTAGCCGATGTAGAGCGCTTCGAAATGGTTTATCCGATGGTTCCGGCAGGAGCGACAGTGACGAATATCATCATGGGTGATCAAAAGTAGGAGGAAAGAGGTTATGAACACGAAGAAATTATATACCGTTATTATCTTTTCGGAGAATACCGTAGGTTTGTTGAATCAGATCACGATTATCTTCACACGCCGGCAGCTGAATATCGAGACACTCTCTGTGTCACCGTCAGCTATCAAGGGAATCCATAAGTTCACGATCACGACCTATACCGATGAGGAGATGATTGACAAGGTGGTGAAGCAGATCGACAAGCGGGTTGATATCTTGAAGGCCTACTACAACACCGACGAGGAGATGGTTTATCAGGAGATCGCTCTCTATAAGCTCAGTACGGAGCTGTTCATCAAGATGGGTACGGTTGAGGCGTTGATCCGCAAATACAATGCCCGCATCTTGGAGATGAACGAGGATTGTGTGGTATTGGAGAAGAGTGGTCACTACGACGAGACGCAAGCATTGTTCAACGAGCTGAGCGAGACGATCGGCGTGCTGCAATTCATCCGTTCGGGTCGTGTGGCGATCACGAAGAGCAAAGTGGAGCGATTGAGCGACATGTTGGCTGACATGGAGCGTAAGTTGCAGGAGAAACAACAAATAGAGCAATAAAGAAAGAGGATGGAACGAGTTGGATGTTTTCATTTTATGGCGGAGCCCTATCTGATGGACTTCCGTGGCCGAGTAACCATGCCGATGGTGGGCAACTACCTGATGCATGCCGCTTCCAGTCATGCGGGAGCACGTGGGTTTGGCTACAACGAGATGACGGAGCGTCACACCGCTTGGGTCTTGTCTCGTTTGGCCATTGAGATGAAAGCCTATCCAAAAGCGTACGACCACATCCGACTATATACTTGGATTGATGAGGTGGGACGTCTTTTCACGAGCCGTTGTTTTGAATTGGCGGATGAGGAGGGAAACACCTTCGGCTATGCCCGTTCCATTTGGGCGGCGATCGATATGCAGAGTCGTCGGCCGACCTTGTTGGATATCGAGGCACTAAGCCCATACATTGATCCTCGCCCCTGTCCGATTGAGAAGCCGGGAAAGATTCAACCGGTGGAGACCCAGTCGGCGGGTATTCCCTATACCATCACCTATAGCGATTTGGACATCAATGGCCATTTCAATAGCGTGAAATACATCGAGCATCTGCTCGACCTGTTCGATATCGAGCAGTTCATGACGCATGAGATTGGTCGGTTAGAGATCGCCTACATGGCGGAGGGAAAGTCAGGAATGCCGTTGGCTTTGCATAAGAAGGAGCTTGCACCAGGTCGCTATGGCATGGCGATCAGCAGCGAGGGAAAGGCTTTGTGTAGAGCGGCGGTCACTTGGCGATGAAAGAATTAGAAGAAGTTTAATCAGTTTTTTTAAAACACTAATTTAGTTACAAAAAAATGGCACAAATGAATTTTGGCGGTGTTATCGAGAATGTGATGACCCGTGAAGAGTTTCCGTTGGAGAAAGCAAGAGAGATTTTGAAAGACGAGACAATCGCAGTGATTGGTTATGGCGTACAAGGTCCGGGTCAGAGCTTGAACCTGCGCGATAATGGTTTCAACGTGATCGTTGGCCAGCGTCAAGGCAAGACTTTCGAGAAGGCGATTGCCGATGGTTGGGTACCGGGCGAGACGCTGTTCAGCATCGAGGAGGCTTGTGAGAAGGGTACTATCATCATGTGCTTGCTCTCTGATGCCGCTGTGATGGCTGTTTGGCCGACTATGAAACCCTACTTGAAACCGGGTAAGGCATTGTATTTCTCTCATGGTTTTGCGATCACTTGGAACGATCGTACGGGCGTGGTTCCTCCCGCTGACATTGATGTGATCATGGTCGCTCCGAAGGGTTCTGGTACGTCATTGCGCTCTATGTTCTTGGAGGGCCGTGGTTTGAACTCTTCTTACGCGGTTTACCAGGATGCTACGGGCAAGGCTTTGGATCGTACGTTGGCACTGGGTATCGGTATTGGTTCAGGTTATCTGTTTGAGACAACATTCATCCGTGAGGCTACTTCTGACTTGACAGGCGAGCGTGGTTCTTTGATGGGTGCTATCCAGGGCTTGCTGTTGGCTCAGTATGAGGTATTGCGTGAGAATGGTCACACACCTTCTGAGGCATTCAACGAGACTGTTGAGGAGTTGACACAGTCGTTGATGCCGTTGTTCGCGAAGAACGGTATGGATTGGATGTACGCGAACTGCTCTACTACTGCACAGCGTGGCGCATTGGATTGGATGACTCCGTTCCACGATGCGATCAAGCCGGTGGTTGAGAAGTTGTATCAGAGCGTGAAGAGCGGTAACGAGGCACAGATCTCTATCGACTCTAACTCTAAGCCCGATTATCGCGACAAGTTGAACGCTGAGCTGAAGGCATTGCGCGAGAGCGAGATGTGGCAGACAGCTGTAACGGTTCGTAAGCTCCGTCCGGAGAACAACTAAAAAACAAAAATAGGCGGCTGAGAAGGCCACCTATTTGTTGAGAAGTGAGGAATTAGGAATGAGAAAAATCCTAATTCCTTATTTTTTTGCATGAATCAGCTCAAAGTGAAGCTATCCGCATCCTTCCAGGCGGGGAATTTCTCGCGGAAGGCCTCCAACTCTGATTTCTTGATGACACAGGTACGGGTGATCTCTTCTCGCTTGCCAGCGGTAGCGATCTTCTTGCCCTTGGGGTCGATCACCATCGAGTCGCCTCGATAGGTCAAGCCCTTGCCATCAACGCCTACACGGTTCACGCCACAAACATAAGCCATATTCTCAATGGCACGCGCATGGAGCAAAATTTTCCAAGCCTTCTTGCGTACTTCCGGCCAGTTGGCTACATAGATCAGCAGGTCATACGCGTTGTTCACGTTGCGTGTCCAGACAGGGAAGCGCAGGTCGTAGCATACCTGCAAGCAGATCTTCCAGCCCTTATACTCCACGATTGTCAATTTCTCACCCGGTGTGAACGACTTATGCTCATCAGCCATACGGAACAGGTGATGCTTATCGTAGGTTGTCACTTCGCCCTCAGGCGTAATGAAAAAGGCACGATTGAAATAGTGATCTCCCTCCTTACAAAGGAAACTACCCATTACGGCCATGCCATATTTGCTTGCCCACTCCTTAACGGTGGCGATCGTCTTGCCCTCCATGGGGTCGGCCAAGCGGGCCACATCCATGGAGAACCCGGTGGTGAAGGTCTCCGGGAGGATGGCTAAGTCGGTTCGTCCACTCACTCGGCGAAGCAGCTCGCCGTAGTAGCAAAGGTTCTCTTCTTGGTCTTCCCAAATGATATGGGATTGTATCATGCTGATACGTAATTCTTCTGCCATGGTTGCGATTAGATTTTAGTTGTTGTCTTGTTTCTATATATGTATGCTTCTTTTTGAAGGAATACGTGTCACCCTTGGGCGAATTGCTCAGGGTGGCAGCCGGTCACGCCCTTATAGAGCGATTGGATGGCCGCGAGGTCTTTCTCGTAGTCACCGGTGGGGTGGATGAGGGTTTTCATACCCACCTCTTTTTGCTTGTAGTCGATATAAGCCACGAGGATGGGCACCTTGGCACCCAAGGCGATGTAGTAGAATCCCTTTTTCCAATGCTCCACGCGCTTACGTGTGCCCTCTGGCGTGATGGCCAATTGCATCCGACTTTGTGCGTTGAAACGAGCTATCATCTGGTCGGTGACAGAGGTGCGATGGTGCCGGTCGATAGGAACACCGCCCAAAGCGTTGAACAACAAGTTGAACGGAAAGACAAACCATTCTTTCTTGATCAAGAAGTTGGCGTTACAACCAATCGCTGTATAAAACAGTTTACCGACGATAAAATCCCAGTTGCTGGTATGTGGCGCTACGCAAATCACGCACTTGGGTGTGTCCACCCCCGCAGTCGAACCTATTCTCCACCCCGCCAAACGGAGCAATGCTTTGCTGATCGCTTTTCTCATCTTCAAGGCTTATTTGCTCAATGCGGCGATCGCTTCGCCGATTGCGTTCACCTCCTTTTGTAAGTCGGCTTTCAGATTGCGGTAATAGGCCTTGACAATTTGGGCATTATCCCTACCATCAGGGCTACCGGCTCTTGCGATAAACTCATCTTGCATGTCCAAGATTCGAGCCATAAGGGTATCTGCTTGAGCAGGATCAACCCCCGGGATGTAGAGGCGACAAACCAAGGCCTCCGTAAACAACTCGCCAGCGATGTGGCTGATCTCTTTCTTCAAAATTCTTCGTTTAGCCATAATGATCGATGTTTTAAATATGCGCAAATGTAGGAATAATGTAATGAAAATAGACAACATGCAATGATAAAAAACAAAAATGCACTATCTTTGCCCGCTGAGAAACGTTGATGACAAACAATTCGAATATGGATGACAAGGTAAAGACACCTGACTATCTATTTGAGAGCAGTTGGGAAGTCTGTAATAAAGTGGGTGGTATATACACAGTTCTTTCGACAAAAGCGCATACGTTGCGCCAATTATTAAATGACCAGGTTATCTTTATCGGCCCGGATGTGTGGGGCGATAAGACAGCCCCTGATTTTGTAGCTGATAGTAAATTGTTCGCTGATTGGCGTCAGCACGCTGATGCGGTGGATCAATTAAAGGTAAAAGTTGGACGTTGGAACGTTCCGGGCAATCCTCCGGTGATCTTGGTGGATTTCAAGCCCTTCTTTAAGGAGCGTGACTCATTCTTTTACACGATGTGGGAGCATTTCCGTGTGGATTCGATCCATGCGTATGGTGATTATGATGAGTCTTGTATCTTTGCTTTGGCCGTAGGAAAGGTGATGGAGAGCTTCTATCATTTCTATCATTTGGAGCAGAAGCAGGTAGTTGGTCTCTTTAACGAGTGGATGTTGGCGATGGGTGCACTCTATATTCAGCAGCATATCCCTGCCATCGCGACGATCTTCACGACACATGCAACCTCCATCGGTCGTTCTATCGCAGGTAATAACAAGGCGTTGTATGCCTATATGGATGGTTACAATGGCGATCAGATGGCACGTGAGCTCAACATGGAGGCCAAGCACTCCGTGGAGAAGCAAGCTGCGCACCATGTCGATTGCTTCACGACCGTGAGTGATATTACGGCAAGAGAGTGCAAGCAGTTGCTGGATAAGGAGCCTGATATCGTGACACCGAATGGCTTTGAGCCCAATTTCGTGCCTGAGATAAAGGTTTATAAGCAGAAGCGTGCTGCCGCACGTGCCGCTTTGTTGAACGTGGCTGAGAAACTGACCGGTTGTGCGATTGATCCGGATGCGTTGTTGGTATCGACCAGCGGACGCTATGAGTATCGCAATAAGGGTATCGACGTGTTTATTGAGGCGATGAACCGGGTGCGTACCAGTGGCCGCTTGCAACGTGAGTTGGTGGCCTTCATCATGGTGCCGGCATGGACACGTGCGCCGAGAGCGGACCTGAAAGAGGTGTTGGAGCATACTATCGAGACGAAGGCTCCGATGCAGCTGCCTTTCGTGACGCATTGGCTGAATAATATGCAGGAGGATAAGGTGCTCAACTATATCAATAGTGCCGGCTTTACCAATAGCGCCAACCAGAAGCTGAAGATTATCTTCGTGCCCTGCTATCTGGATGGCAAGGATGGCATCTTCAACCAGCCTTATTATGATATATTGATAGGTATGGATGCGACGGTTTATCCCTCTTATTACGAGCCTTGGGGTTATACACCGTTGGAGAGTGTGGCTTTTGGCATCCCCACAATCACAACCGATTTGGCTGGATTTGGCCTTTGGGCACGCAAATCGCTCTCTGGAAAAGACATTTGTGAGGGCGTAGCTGTCGTGGATCGCGACGATTTCAACTACTTCGAGGTAGCGGATGCGATTAAGGAGTCGATCCTGACGCTTACAAAGCTGACTGATAAGGAGATGAAGCGGGTTAAACAGCGTTGCTTCGATTTGTCGAAAAAGGCAGAGTGGAGTAAGTTTATTACCTATTATGAGCAGGCTTTTGATATCGCTTTGAGGCATGCTGCTGAAAGAAATAAGTAAATTATGCTCATAGATAGAGAGATAATGCGTATCTTTGCAACCGTTTTTTAGAAAAGAAACAAACACTTTAAATTCACGATAATGAAAATTAAGGCGAACAATGCTAACAGTCCTGTTTGGAAGGACGTGTATTCTCATTCAAAGTTGCCGCAGCAGCTGGAGCCCCTTCATGAGATTGCTACCA
Source organism: uncultured Parabacteroides sp. (assembly GCA_946055095.1). Taxonomy (GTDB): domain Bacteria; phylum Bacteroidota; class Bacteroidia; order Bacteroidales; family Tannerellaceae; genus Parabacteroides. Next base: position 10,428 of record CAMGEM010000033.1, read on the forward strand.
ACCTGTGGTGGGTTTGGAATCACGAAGGTGCTAAACTTTTCGGTAAGATCGATCCCGCTTTGTGGCGGTCAACCGAGGGTAACCCTGTGTTATTGTTGCAAAACCTCTCTCACAAGCGCATGGAGGAGATCCTGGCGGATAAGGACCTCATGGCAGAGATCAAGAAGGTTTATGCCGATTTCAAGGCTTACGTTGACGTAAAGCCTACCAAGTCTCATCCCTCCGTTGCTTACTTCAGCATGGAGTATGGCTTGACGAATGTATTGAAGATTTACTCAGGTGGTTTGGGCGTCCTGGCCGGTGACTACCTGAAGGAGGCCAGTGATAGCAACATCGACATGTGCGCTGTCGGCTTCTTGTATCGCTATGGTTATTTCACGCAGACCCTTTCTATGGATGGTCAGCAGATCGCTAACTACGAGCCGCAGAACTTCAACGCGCTGCCTTTGACGCAGGTGATGCAGTCAAACGGCGAGCCGATGGTGTTGGAGGTTCCCTATCCTGGCCGTGTAGTTTACGCGAATATCTGGAAGGTAAGCGTAGGTCGTGTTCCTTTGTATTTGATGGATACGGATATTCCGCAGAACAGTGAGTGGGATCGCTCAATCACGCACCAACTCTATGGTGGTGACTGGGAGAACCGTATGAAGCAGGAGTATCTGTTGGGTATCGGTGGTATCTTGATGTTGAACAAGTTGGGCATCAAGAAGCAAGTTTATCACTGCAATGAGGGTCATGCCGCTTTGATCAACGCACAGCGTTTGGTTGATTATATCCAGAATGAGGGCCTTTCTTTCAATCAAGCATTGGAGGTGGTTCGTGCTTCTGCGCTTTACACGGTTCACACACCGGTTCCCGCAGGTCACGACTATTTCGACGAGGGTCTCTTCGGCCGTTACATGGGTGAGTTCCCTGGCAAGTTAGGTATCAGCTGGCAGGAGTTCATCGACATGGGTCGTGAGAATCCGGGTTCAAACGATAAGTTCTCTATGAGCGTGTTCGCTTTGAATACTTGCCAAGAGGCAAACGGCGTTAGCTGGTTGCACGGTAAGGTTTCTCAGCGTATGTTCGCTCCGGTATGGAAGGGCTACTTCCCCGATGAGTTGCATGTAGGTTATGTCACCAACGGTGTACACATGCCGACATGGGCCGCTACGGAGATGAAGAAGTTCTACGAGCAGAAGTTAGGTGCGGAGATGTTTGCGGATCAATCGAACCGCAAGCGTTGGGAGTCTATCCAGGATGTACCCGATGAGGAGATCTGGGAGATCCGCAAGACTTTGAAGAAGAAGTTGATCGACTATATCCGTGTACAATATAAGGATAGCTGGTTGAAGAACCAGGGCGATCCTTCGAAGGTGGTTTCTATCTTGGAGAAGATTAACCCGAACGCCCTCTTGATCGGTTTCGGTCGTCGTTTCGCTACTTACAAGCGTGCGCACCTGCTGTTCACCGACTTGGATCGTTTGGCTAAGATCGTTAACAACGAGCAGTTCCCCATCCAGTTCGTATTCACGGGTAAGGCTCACCCCGCCGATGGTGGTGGTCAGGGCTTGATCAAGCATATCGTCGAGATCTCTCGTCGTCCGGAGTTCTTGGGTAAGATCATCTTCTTGGAGAACTACGACATGCGTTTAGCTCGCCGCTTGATCTCTGGTGTAGATGTATGGTTGAACACGCCGACACGTCCGTTGGAGGCTTCTGGTACATCTGGCGAGAAGGCCGAGATGAACGGTGTGCTGAACTTCTCTGTGCTCGACGGTTGGTGGTATGAGGGTTACAAAGAGGGCGCTGGTTGGGCGTTGACCGACAAGCGTACTTATGAGAACCAGCAGTACCAGGATCAGTTGGATGCCGCTACGATCTACCACATGTTGGAGAGCGAGATCATCCCGACTTACTACGCGAAGAACAGCAAGGGCTATTCACCTGACTGGATTCAGTATATCAAGAACTCCATCACGAAGATCGCTCCGGATTATACGATGAAGCGTATGTTGGACGACTACGAGGATCGTTTCTACCACAAGTTGGCTACTCGTTCTGCGCATATCACAGCCGATGGCTACAAGGTTGCGAAAGAGGTGGCTGCATGGAAGGAAGAGGTGGCTCAGCACTGGGATTGCTTCCAGGTAGAGAGCTTCTCTTGCGACAAAGACATCAACGCTTCTGGTTTGGTAGTGGGTCAGGACTACAACTTCAACTTGGTGATCGATCGTCACGAGTTGCAAGGTATGTTAGGTGCTGAGATGGTTATTGCGAAAGAGGATCCGGAGAAGCATGATCTTCGCTTCGTGAAGAGCTATCAGTTTGAGTTGAAGAAGACAGAGGGTAGCAAACTCTTCTTTGAGTTGAAGCTGACTCCGTCTGAGGCAGGTAACCACAAGGTTAGCTTCCGTGTGTTCCCGCAGCATAAGGAATTGCCTCACCGCATGGACTTCGCATACGTGCGTTGGATCCAGCTCTAATAGAGGCTATCTATATCAAAATGGGGATGTGTCTTTCGGGATGCATCCCTTTTTTTGTGCTTGCCCGCGAACCGCTCTGTCGAGCTGGCTCAGCTGGTTGATCGAGTCGGCTCAAGTCGTTCATGGAGCCGGCTCAAGTGGACAGTTGACCGTGGCTCGTTAGGATTTTCGAGTAGGCTCGATTTATGAGCTGAGCGGCTTCAAACGGATATAGGGGTAAATAGGTGTCAAAATGTTACAGTTTCCTATATTTGATCCCTGTTTTCTTGTATAATTGTTGACATATTGTCGTTAAATCATGTTGTCTAACATCTTATTCGTCCTTAATTTTTCGATTGTTTTCTTTGTCAAGTGAAAATAACTTCCGACTTTTGCTTCCATGATGAATCAACCATTAGCAGAGAGAATGCGTCCACGGACGCTGGATGCCTACATCGGACAGCAACATTTAGTGGGCCCGACAGCGGTGTTGCGCAAGATGATCGAGGCGGGAAGAGTGCCTTCATTTATCTTGTGGGGTCCTCCGGGTGTGGGAAAGACAACCTTGGCGCAGATTGTCGCGCAGCGGTTGAATGCGCCCTTCTATACGCTGAGTGCGATTAGCTCGGGCGTGAAGGATGTGCGTGAGGTGATTGAGAAGGCGAAGAGCAATCGCTTCTTTGATAGTGTCTCGCCAATCCTCTTTATTGATGAGATTCATCGTTTCAGCAAGTCGCAGCAGGATTCTTTGCTGAATGCGGTGGAGACAGGAGTCGTGACCTTGATTGGTGCCACCACGGAGAATCCCTCTTTCGAAGTGATCCGGCCGTTGCTCTCGCGTTGCCAGGTCTATGTGCTGAAATCGTTGGATAAGGCTGACCTGTTGGCCTTGTTGCATCGGGCCATCACCGAGGATGTGGTGTTGAAGGAGAAAAAGATCAAGCTGACGGAGACAGATGCGCTGCTGCGTTATTCCGGGGGTGATGCCCGTAAATTGCTCAACATTTTGGAGTTGGTGGTCTCTGCGGAGGAATCGGATGAGGTGGAGATCTTGGATGCCAAGGTGATTGAGCGGTTGCAGGAGAATCCAGCGGCCTACGATAAGGGCGGAGAGATGCATTACGACATCATTTCGGCCTTCATCAAATCCATTCGTGGCAGTGATCCCGATGGGGCGATCTATTGGTTGGCGCGTATGGTAGCCGGGGGAGAAGATCCGGAGTTTATCGCTCGGCGATTGGTGATCTCTGCGTCGGAGGATATAGGGTTAGCCAACCCGAATGCCTTGTTGCTCGCCAATGCCTGCTTTGATGCCTTGAAGAAGATCGGTTGGCCGGAGGGTCGCATTATCTTGGCGGAGACGACGGTCTATTTGGCATGTAGCCCCAAGAGCAATTCGGCTTACATGGCGATCAATGAGGCTTTGGAGCTGGTCAATCGTACGGGCAATCTGCCTGTGCCCTTGCATTTGCGCAATGCGCCGACGAAGCTGATGGCTGAGTTGGATTATGGCAAGGAATATAAATATGCGCATGACTATCCCGGTCATTTCGTGAAGCAGGATTATTTGCCCAAGGAGCTGCTGGGCAAACACCTTTGGAAGGGGCAATCCAATCCGGCTGAGCAGAAGCTGATCGATCGGATGAAGGCACTTTGGGGAGATCGCTTTTGAGCTTTCTTTTTCCGGGGCAGGTGATTGTCGGAGTGCGTCTAAAGTAACTAAAAAGGCAAAAATGCTATCTAAATGATAATTGTTTTGTCTTTTTATTGTCGTTTTTCAGGAATAATGACTACTTTAGCCGCTCGTTTTGAAATGAGATTAGTTAAGAACATAAATATAACATTCTAAAAAAGCATTGATAGTATGAAGAAGCACAATTTTTATGCAGGTCCGTCAATCTTGAGTGATTATACCATCAAGAATACCGCTGCTGCGGTGGAGAACTTTGCGGGTATGGGTTTGTCTCTGTTGGAGATCTCCCACAGAAGTAAAGAATTTGTGGCTGTAAATGATGAGGCACGTGCCTTGATCAAGGAGTTGCTGGATATTCCGGCAGGCTATGAGGTTGTCTTTTTGGGTGGTGGCGCAAGTATGCAGTTCTGTATGGTGCCCTACAACTTGTTAAACAAGAAGGCTTCTTATTTGGATACAGGTACATGGTCTTCCAAGGCGATCAAGGAGGCGAAATTGTTTGGTGAGGTAGAGGTTGTAGCTTCTTCAAAGGATAAGAACTATACCTATATTCCCAAGGAATATACGATCGCGGAGGATGCGGATTATTTCCATATCACGACAAACAACACGATCTATGGTACCGAGATCCGTCAAGACTTGGATGTGAAGCAGCGTTTGGTAGCTGATATGTCTTCCGATATTTTCTCTCGTCCGGTGGATGTTTCTAAATATGACATTATCTATGCGGGTGCGCAGAAGAACTTGGCTCCTGCGGGTGTGACTTTGGCCATCGTGCGTGTGGATGCCTTGGGTCATGTGGATCGTCCGATTCCGACGATGTTGAGCTATAAGACACACATTGATAAGGATTCCATGTTCAACACACCTCCTGTATTACCGATCTATGCGGCTTTGCAGACCTTGAAATGGTATAAAGAGCAGGGTGGTGTAGCGGCTATGGAGAAGAAAGACAAAGAGAATGCCGCTATCCTGTATGATGAGATTGATCGTAACAAATTGTTCCGTGGTACGGTAGTGCCGGAGGATCGCTCGATCATGAATGTCTGCTTCGTGATGGCTGATGAGTACAAGGAGTTGGAGGAGGAGTTCAGCAAGTTCGCTGCGGCTGCTGGTATGGTCGGTATCAAGGGACACCGTTCAGTGGGTGGCTTCCGTGCCTCTCTCTACAACGCGATGCCGAAGAGCAGTGTAGAGGCTTTGGTGGCTTGTATGCAAGAGTTTGAGCGCAAACACTAATCATCCTAAAAACAAGGCAATATGGCAAAGATTTTAGTGGCAACGGAGAAGCCGTTCGCAGCGGTAGCTGTCAAAGGAATACGTGAAGTGATCGAGGGTGCAGGCATGGAGTTGGCACTCTTGGAGAAATATACCGATAAGGCACAGCTGTTGGAGGCTGTGAAAGATGCGGATGCCTTGATCATCCGTAGCGATAAGGTAGATAACGAGGTGTTGGATGCGGCTAAGCAGCTCAAGATTGTCGTACGTGCGGGTGCGGGTTATGACAATGTGGATTTGGCGGCAGCGACAGCGCATCAAGTGGTGGTGATGAATACCCCGGGGCAGAATTCGAATGCGGTAGCGGAGTTGGTCTTTGGCCTGTTGGTCTTCGCCGTGCGTAACTTCTACAACGGCACCTCTGGCATTGAGTTGAAGGGTAAGAAGTTGGGTATCTTGGCGTATGGCAATGTAGGTCGCAACGTAGCTCGCATCGCGAAGGGCTTTGGCATGGAGGTGTGTGCGTACGACGCGTTCTGTCCGGCTTCGGTGATTGAGGCGGATGGTGTGAAGGCAGTGGCCTCTACAGCTGATCTCTTCAAGGAGTGTCAGATCGTATCGCTCCATATCCCCGCAACACCGGAGACGAAGGGCTCGATCAATCATGCGCTGATGAGCTCCATGCCGAAGAATGCGATCTTGGTGAACACGGCACGCAAGGAGGTGATGGATGAGGCAGGTTTGGCGCAGATCTTGGCGGAGCGTCCTGACTTCAAGTATCTGACCGATGTCATGCCGGCCATCCATCCGGAGCTGGCTGAGAAGTTTGGCGGTCGCTATTTCAGCACACCCAAGAAGATGGGTGCGCAGACGGCGGAGGCCAATATCAATGCGGGTATCGCCGCTGCCAAGCAGATCGTCGATTATTTAGTGAACGGAAACGAGCGATTCAGAGTCAATAAATAACGTTTGAATTATGGCAGTAGTTAAACCATTCAAGGGCATTCGGCCTCCGAAGGCATTGATCGAGGAGGTGGCTTCCCGGCCGTATGACGTGTTGAACTCTGAGGAGGCACGGGCAGAGGCTGCGGGCAATGAGAAGTCCCTTTATCATATCATAAAGCCGGAGATTGACTTTCCGGTGGGTACTGACGAGCATGATCCCGCGGTCTATCTGAAGGCGGCGGAGAACTTCAAGCTGTTCCAAGAGAAGGGCTGGTTGGTGCAAGACAAGCAGGAGTGCTATTACGTCTATGCGCAGACCATGAATGGCAAGACCCAATATGGATTGGTGGTTGGCGCTTATGTGCCCGACTACATGAATGGCGTGATCAAGAAGCATGAGCTGACGCGGCGTGACAAGGAGGAGGATCGCATGAAACATGTGCGTGTGAACAATGCCAACATCGAGCCGGTCTTCTTTGCCTATCCGGATAACGCCGAGTTGGATCAGATCGTGGCCAAATACACGGCTCGTGAGCCGGAGTATAACTTCGTAGCCAAGCTGGATGGCTTCGGACACACCTTCTGGATCATTGATGATGCACAAGACATCGCCCGCATCACTGAGTTGTTTGCGGCTATGCCGGCGCTCTATATCGCCGATGGCCATCACCGTTCTGCCGCCGCTGCGTTGGTCGGTGCGGAGAAGGCCAAGCAGAACCCGAATCATAAGGGGGATGAGGAGTACAACTACTTCATGGCGGTCTGCTTCCCGGCCAATCAGTTGACGATCATCGACTATAACCGGGTCGTGAAAGATCTGAATGGTTTGACGGAAGAGCAGTTCTTGGCTGCTTTGACTCGTCACTTCGTCGTGGAGCCAAAGGGTGAGGAGATCTATAAACCGGTCGCTTTGCACAACTTCTCCCTCTATTTAGGCGGAAAGTGGTATTCGTTGACCGCTAAGCCGGGCACCTATGACGATCAAGATCCGATTGGCGTGTTAGACGTGACCATCTCTTCTACCTTGATTTTGGATGAGATCTTGGGCATTAAGGATTTGCGCTCAGACAAACGGATCGACTTCGTAGGAGGTATTCGTGGCTTGGGCGAGTTGAAACGTCGGGTAGATAGTGGCGAGATGAAGGTCGCTTTGGC
>CAMGEM010000034.1 GCA_946055095.1 uncultured Parabacteroides sp.
GAGATGCCGTTCGCTTGGTTGCCTCGAAAAGCGTTAGAGGTCACCTTGGAAATGGTGGGTTGAGAGGCTTCGGTCACAGCAGGCGTTTCAGTGGTGACCGCTGTTTCTGTAACCTCTGTCGGTGTATTTCCGTTGGTCTCAGTCTCGGTTGGTTGCGGTTCAGCCATTGCCTCTGGCACCGCTGTCTCTTCTACCGGGACTGCCTCTCCACTATCAGCTATGAGCGTCTCTTCTGTCTCCTCCTTATTCTCGGTGGATTTCAAGAGCGGGGAGGAGAGGAAGACAAAGAGCAGGGCGACCGCTACTAATCCCAAGGTGCCCCAAGTGAGGTAACGTCGGGATTTGGATTTCAGCATCCACTCGTCAATCGGGTCAATCTCCTTATCTGGGATGTGCATCTCCCCTTTGAAATAGAAACGGAGGGAGAGGACGAAGATCAGCACCATGCCCAAGAGGATATAGACTCCACTCTTCAGGTGATCTTCTTGAATGAAGTAGGCACGGCGAGCCAACAGATCCAGTTGGCGAATCTGCTCTTGCAACACTGGATTATCTGCATTAGTGTCGTTGAGCTCCTTCAAGGTCTCGATCACCTCAGTCTGGAGGGGAGTGATGCCTCTGACTTGGAAATAGTTGGTGATCAACATCACCGACAATGTGATGATAAACACGGCTGTCACCGCAGCGATGTTCCGATAAATATCCTTATTCATGATTCAGATGGTTTATGCGATTCATTCATTTGTTTATTCTGTGGACAATAGTTGAAGCACTGTCCACAGGCCACGCAATTAGCGTGGTTGATCTCATACTGTTTACGGCTACGTTTCACCGAGAGACGGATCAACGCCAATCCAATCACTAAGCCCATGAGGGCACCAGCTATCGTACACCAGAAACGATACTCTGTTACCTTGGCCTCATAGAGGGCGGTGATCTCTTCTACTGAGCGGCCTTGCCCGTAGAAAGCCTCCAACTCCAAGGAGAGTTCCTCCTCCGGCTGCGCCTCGTGCTGGATCACTTGGTCGTAGAGACGTACATCCTTGTGTGCTCGGCTCAAGTTCGGACTGGCCATACGCATCAACAGGGCACCCGCTATGATCATGACGGGTAGCACGACGAAGTAGGCCAACAGGCGACGTACACCGGTACTGCGGCTCTCCTTCAGCTTGTTGGCATAAGGCGGACGGATGGCATCCACCGGGCAGGAGTTGTGACACAGCTCACAGTTAATGCAACTCTTGCGAGTCAGCTTGATCTTCCAGATGGAGACAGATGAGAAGAGGCTCAACAGTGCTCCATAAGGACAGAGGAATCGGCAGAAAGGACGACCGGTAAAAATCGACATGACCAGCAACAGGGCACCAAATAGGATAAGCCCCATATCGCCGCCTAACCGGAAGATGCCGATGAAGGGATCGAATTGGCAGATGATGAACTGGCTACGGGTCACCGCATAGAGTACGGCGAAGATGAGGTAGAGCCAGGGGATCACTTTCAAGGCGGCGCTGATGGCCTCGGAGATGCGGTAGTTTTTCACGTTAACCAACTCTTGCAAGGCACCGAAGGGGCATACTCCCGCACAGAATACGCGTCCGAACAGGAAGGCAAAGAGAATGGGCAACAAGAAAAAGAGGAGTACCGTCAGCGGCAGGTGGTAGCTATCATCCACCAACGCCAAGGCGATGTTTTGGATAGAGCCGATGCTACAGACGCAGCCCTCTCGGAAGAAACCGAAGTAGCCCACGGAGATCAGCGATACCCAAAAGATCGGGCCACGGGTATGTTTTTTGTAGAGCGCCCAAGTGACGATACCCATCAGCGCAACTAATAAAAGCAGGTCAAGGATGACCCACAACGTCTCGTTGGGCACCGCATACTGCAGGTCGGGATATTGGTAGCCCGATTCAAAGTCAGGTTTCGGGAAGCGGTTCTGCGCTTGGGCAATCCCCCAACCTCCCACCAAGGTCGCTATCGTCTTTAATTTTCTCATGCGATTCACTCCTTTAATTTATAGGCCGTGGCGTAGGGCACTCTGGTGATAGCGCCTGACGGGCAGACCGTAGATATTTTACACTCGTTGCAATTCAGGCAGAGATCCTGTTTGATCTGCAGGTAGAGCGAGCCGTTGCCAAACGAGCTACAGCCCTTCACGCATTTGCCGCAGCCGTTGCAGAGCTCTTCGTCGATCATGTACTCGAAGTAGGGATCCTCCACGAACTTCCGTTGGATTGCCCCTGTAGGACACATCAGGTTCTCTGCCGCCGTGTTCAACTCCTTGACATTGGTGCGGTAGTAGCCTCCGCACAGGTCACAGTAGCCGCAGACCCGGTGGGCATGAATACATTTCACGGCTGATACCGGCAGCACGCAATGGGTCTCACAACGGCCGCATTGCGTGCAGACCGTCGGGTCGATTTGCCAAAAGAGGTCTTCCTCCTTGCTGCCCAACTTGGGTGCCAAGCCTCCGGCTACCGCCAGGATAGAGCCTCCGGCCACCACCGATCCGCACAGCTTGAAGAACTCCCGGCGACGGATCGGACTATTCTTGGGTTGATTATGCTTTTCTTCCATAGCCATTCCTTTAAATCGTTAGCCCCTCTTTCAGCGGGCAGGGGATGCCACAGGTAGCGCAAGCAGTTTCCCTGGCCATTTCTTTTTTATATTGGAAGAGGGAGAGAGAGGCCTTTCCGGCCACCACCAGTTTGTCTTCCCATACCCGTACCTCGTAGGCATTGTGCCCGCCTCCCAAGGCCTTCTCGTCCAGCAAGACACTGCGGAACTGGCCCTGCTTGTCGTAGCAGCTGACACGGGGTATGCCCTTCTCGGAAGTGAGTAGCTCGCCTGTGGAGGTTGGGGTGAGATAGACCGGGTTGCAGCAGCCACTGAAATGGCCCTCCGCGCCACCGCCCTTGCCAAAGGAGGCAATAAACTCCCCTTCCGGTGTGTAGCTTTCTACCAAGTGTCGTCCAGGATTGGAGCAGTAGATTATGCCATCCAACTGGGTGATGCCAAACGAGTAGCTGGGCACAATGAAGCCAGAGGGACTGTCGATGAACTTCAAGAAGCCGCCCCCGTCGGTGTAGAGATGGATATTCTTATGGGCCGCATCGGTCACGAACACCTTGCCTTGCGCCACAGCCAAGGAGCAATAGTCAGCCTCCTCGTCACACGCCTCCCAGTCGGTCAGCAGCTCGCCTTGCAGGCTATACACCTCGATCCGAGCGGGGAAAAGCAGGTAGATGCGGTCTGCCGCTACGGTCAAGTCACGCACGGAGCTACCCACCGAGAAGTTATCCACCAAGTTGCCCGTGGGTTCATAGATATCTATGTTGTTGGGGGTAGCCACATAGAGCCGCCCTTGATACAGGTCGAAGGCCTCGATCTCGCCAGATGCCTGGAATGCCGACACCTTCCGATAGGGAGAGACGAAAGGCTTTCCAGTCGCACGCCGTTCAGCCGCCTGTGTCCGTTCCACATCGTAGAACAGGGCATCTGGACGGGTGAACATCTTCCACAGCAGGTTGCCTGTCACCCCTAAGATACTTCCTCCAGCCAGCACGGAGCCACAGATACGCAGGAAGTGCTTGCGGGAGATTTTCTTTTCCATTGCATGTTTTGATTCCATAATGTATGTTTTTTCGTTTTTAGCTTCTATTTAAACGATGCGCAGGCATTTCACGGTGTGGGCATCGCGCAGCACCAAGTAGCCATCGGCATAGGCCATAGGCCCCCAGGCATCTACGCCCTCCATGATGCGCTGCTGTTTCAGTAGCTTCATCGACTTCGCCTCTATGGCATAGACATAAAGCTCGCCATCCTCTTTGAAGACAAACAATTTCTGATTGATCACCAAATAGGGACCCAAGCCGAAACGCTCCTCGCCGGAGGAGGTCCAGATCGGGTTATGCAGATCGTTGGGCGAGAAGCAGACCAACCGGCTACGCAGGCCTCCGCCATCTTTCGGCATGACACTGATGATCATGTTGTTGAACAGGATAGGTGTCTGCTGCTCACTGGAAAGTCCTTTGTCGGCCTTGTATTGGTCGAGGAGTTTTGTGCTCCAAGTGGAACCGTTATGATCGACCTGCAACAAGGCACCTCCCGTGCCATAGCCAGCCACCAAGAAGATCTGGTTGTTCGATAGGCGCAGTGGAGAGGGAGCGATGACGGAGGGTTGCCACTGTTTGGTGTGCCAAAGCAGGGTGCCTACATCACTCGGATCGGCGGAGATACCGCAGACACCACCAATACCCGCATAGACGAAGGTGCGTTTGCCCCCCAGGGTCATTGGCATCACGGAGGAGTGAGACATCTTGTAGCCTATGCTGTTGGGCGTTTGCCAGAGCAGCTCGCCCGTCGCAAGATCGACACCGACTAACAGGGTCTCCTCGCCGGCAGGAGCCAGAATCAACTGTCCATTCTCCACGCAGGGACATTGACCAGTGTACCAGAAAGGCACCTCTGTGCTGAATTGCTTGTGCATATCCAAGCCCCATTTCATCTCACCGGTCACTGGATCACAGCACATCACATGGCCTTGTGGGCCAACGGTGACCACATAGTCCTCACCCACCACGGGAATGGTGCGGGAGAAACCGTGATTGCGCTTCATCGGCACCCGATACCAACGTCGCCACAGCTCTTGGCCAGTAGCTAAGGAGAAGCAGCGTAGTGCGTCCGAACTCAAGCCCTCATCGTAGTCGAGCACATAGACACGCCCTTTATAGATCACTGGGGCAGCATGTCCCTCACCCGTATCAAAGCTCCACAGTACCGGATATGCTTCAGAAGAGGTTTGGATCGCCTCTGCAGTCTCCACGATGTTCGTGTGGGTCGCTCCGCGGAAGTTGGGCCAGGCTCCGCTCAAGTCGGCGGGTACCTCGTCACTGTATTTCATGAAATACTCGCCAATGACCACATCGTCTGCCTTGCGCGCCAACCCCTCGGGACGGTTATCTGCGCCCGGGTTCTGGAGTGTCAGCGTTCGGGGGACATACAGATGCCACCCGATAAGCACGGCTGCGTAGAAGCAGGCCGTGGCGATGGTGATACCAATTGTCTTACGCTTGTTCATATCGTTTCTGTTCGTTCATTATATTGTTTCAATTTCTTCAAGGCCTGCAACACGAAGGTGAGGCTATAGAGCTCCTCTGAATACCAAAGGCGGGCGAAGTAGAGGCCGATCGGTTCCCGTTGCAGCCAGGTGCCGTCGGCGTAACGCTGATAGAGCCAGTCGAATCCTCGCTCGATAGCCTGTGGATCACTATCTGGATAGGAGGCTAAAGCACTGAGTGCTTTGGCCGTCAGTGTCACCTTTGAGGGGGCTCCTTTTGCGCCACCCCAGCCGCCGTCGTTGTTCTGGGCGGTGAGCAGGTAATGAATCCCTTTCGTAGCTAATGTTGCAGCCAACGGCTCATCCGAAGCGGCCAGGTATTCCGTAGCGGTGGCGGTACCATATACAGGCGATTGTTCACGAGGCTCGTTCTGGTCGCCGAACCAGAGAGGGATCCAAGATCCATCCGAGGCTTGTGCTTTCTCCATCCAGCCTAAAAGCCGTTGAATGCTTGCTTGACAGCGGTTTTGTAGGTCGGCTGGTAGGGCTGGTTTCCACGATTCAAATGCCAACAAGGCATGGGCTGATATGTCTGGGCTGCTGCGGTCGAAAGGTAGTTTACCCCATCCTTTGCAGAAGGTTGGCATACCTCCATCCCGGTTTTGCAGGGCCAACAACCACTCTACACCATGCTCAACCTCTGGACAAGGGACACCTTCTCGTAAAATAGATAGGGCTACCAAGGCACCAGACGTATCATCGGCATCAGGCACAGCTCCTGGCAGATCGCTCCAGCCCCAACCACCCGGACGTGCGCCGGTGAAGGGATGGGTATAGGTGAAGGCGTTGGCACGCAGTTGGCGATCCAGATAACGACGGTCTGTGCAAGGCAGATCGTTGGCTAATACCTTGATGCTAATGGAGGTGACCCAACCCGAAAGATCGGTATCAATGGGCCAGGAGCCATCCGACCGGACGGTATTCAGTAGGAATTGGGCCGCTTTCTGCGTCACGGGATGTGAGCGGAAACCAGCACAGCTGAGGCACATGCTGACGAAAGCGGTCAGTGGGGCCGCCTCTAAGAAACCACCATGCACCGGTTGCAACCGCTCCAAGACCTGCAGGGAGGGGGCGATGAAGCGACGGCGCAGCGGAGAGAATATCCCCTGCTTCCCACGTTGGAAACGCAGGATGCCTACCGCGATCAAGGCTGGAATGGCATAGCTAACTACTGGAAGCTGCAGGAAGCGGAAGAGGCGTTGCGGCAAGACCGACAGTTCAAACGGCAACGAAGGTATGCGCTCCCAATCGTGAATGACTCCGGCTGAGGCGCACATCACCAAGATGGGCACGGAGAAGGTGAGGTCTTTGCCGTAATAAGCCAATACACCATGGATGATGTCCTCGTCAGTGACACCACCAAAGCGTTCGCTCAAGTAGTGGCGCGTAGCTTCCGGTGCCTGATCCATGGCGAAGAGTGCGGCGTAAGTGAGGAGGGTGGCGGTCATGTTGGAAGGGCTCTCTATACTATCTCCCCAAGAGCCATCCGCTTGCATGGTGCGCAGCAGCCATTCCGCTCCTCGCTGGATAGTCTCCGCATAGCGGTTGGCATCAATTTGCCGCAGGGCAAAAATGGCGACAGCCGTGGAGATGGCACTGGAGGAGAGTTGTCCTCGCCAGATGCCTCCCTGTGCGCGTTTGGTGAGTAAAAGGCGGGTCGCCTCGTCTATCCATGTATCTATTGCTTGCTTGTTCATAATGAGCCTAATGCTAAAAGTCCATAAAACAGATATTCTACGTCGCTTTCCTCTTCCAACAACGTGGGGGCGAAGCCACCGTTGGGCAACCAATGGGCCTCCACAAAGTCGGATGCGGGATAGCAGGGAGTGACCCCGTAATTCTTTAAGGTAAAGAGGGCTGTGGCGGTAGAGAGTAGATCCGGCATGGGGCTGACAGCCGTAGCTGAGAAGCCACCAGTCGGTTGTTGACTGTTGCGTAGGTAGGTGAGTGCAGCGTTTGGTAGATAATTGGTCAACTGGCCAATGACGGTGAGGGCGGCGGTGGTAGCGTTCGTAGAGGCGGTCGCCCATCCGGCGACATTGGCATAGCCTCCCTCCGCCGTTTGGTAACGCGCTAATGAGGCTAACTCCACCTGTGAATCGGGCAAGGGTTGTGCGCAATCCTCTTGCAAGGAGAGCCAGAGAAAGCGGGTGTAGGGTGACCAAGGGTCATCCAAGGGCAAAGAGGCGAAGCTGGCCAAAGAGGGCATCGGCTGTCGGCGGTGCATTTCGAAGAAAAGCGGTATCTGCCCGAAGTGAGACAAACGTTGCAGCAGTTGGCAACGGCGATAGGCCACATAATGCACCAAGTCCAAGTGGTCCGATTGTCGTTGAGCCAAGTAGGTAGCCTGTTGTTGCTTGTTTAAAGGCAGCTTCCATAGATAAGACAATAGCCAGCCGAAAGCGGTATAATAAAGATCCGACTCTCCCCGACGGTTCTTGAAAGAGCTGTCCGCCAAACATTGCGAGGCGATGAAGTCCCGCATCAGATGCTGGGCTTCAGGGCTTAGTCGCTTCTTGCCAGCTTCTAATCGACGTATCAAGCGGAAAGAGATCGTTTGTTTCATTGAGGTATCGTTTTAACGCAGGATGCGCTCCGTTACCCGGAAGAGCAATCGCTTGAGTTCGACATGTTGGATAGGGTGAAGTGCCCGCAACGCCTCTTGATGGAGATGGTCGGCCATCTCTCTTACGGCAGTTAGGGCTTCCTGCAAATAGGGTTGATGTGCTGGTTGGCGCAAGAACTCCTTCAGGTCGGCACAATTGAATAAGGCTGTCTGGAAATCCGTATCTGGATGGATGGCACAGAGTTGGGCTAAGACTGCGGAGGGACGGATGGCCAAAGGTGCGTCGTTGTCGAAATCGGCCAAGTCATCAAGCAGCTGATAAACAATGCCCAACTGGGTGGCGTATTGATGGAAGATCGCAGCCAATTCAGGATTACTTCCAGCGCAAAGCAAGCCCAGTTGCAAGGAGACCTCGAAAGCGGGTACGGTCTTATGGGTGAAAATCGAGATCACGAAAGAGAGATCGAACGGTTGCGGATTTCGGCTCCAAGCCAGTTCCATGCCCTGTCCTTGACAGAGGGCGATATGTGCTTCGGAGGCCACCTGCAGCAGGCGGGGATCGCCGGCTGCGGCTAACAGCCGATAGCCCTCTCCCAGCAACAGGTCGCCTACATTGATCGCCATCGGTACGCCGTAGGTGGCATTCACCGTGGGTTTACCATAGCGTTCTGCGTCTTGATCTTGAATATCATCGTGGATCAATGAGGCTTTGTGAAAACATTCGATGGCGATCGCTGCCTTGCATACCGATTCAGGCACTTCCGTCTCTCCGGTTAATGCCAAGTAGGTGGCGGCCAACAGATAGGGACGCCACCGTTTGCCTTCGCCACCTATCCAATCCTTGACAATCTGCCCCGTCTCCTCCATAGCGGGAGAGAGGTAGCGGTTTAGGTTCTCTGGAGTGAACCAATGATTGAGTTGACTACGTAGCCCGTCGTAATCCAAGAGCCGTGCCGGTTTATTGTCCCGTAGCTGCATCAGCTCAAGCACATAGTCCTCATCTACCTGTGTGTCTTTACACCCATCAACATTGAGCGGAATCGCCAATCCTGGTACCGCATTACGTATTAATAAAGGAAAGGCCTTCTCTAAAGAGTCGAGACAGCTCACGCCAATCACCGCATCCACTACCCGGTTTTGAATCAGCCCGACAACGGAGGTGAATCCCTCCGCCACGATGCTTAACATGCCCAATTGCTCCGCCCGTTCTTCTAAGTCGGGAATGGGGCAATGGTGGCAACGGTGACAAAGCAGCCCCAATTCATCCACCTCCGCTTGGCAGTGTTTGGAATGGCTCAGGCATTTAGGCAGCAACAGGATACGACGTTCGTAGGGGATTTTGGCGATGGTGGCTTTCCACACCTGGTTGTGCAGCTCCACCATCAACCATTCTTGCAGGCTTTTGTCCGCCTCCGGAACGGCTTGCAGCAGCTGTGCCACCTCTTCTCGCAGTGCCTCTAAGGAGAGAGGGGGACATAATGTCCCCTGTTCCACATGCCGGTGGATGCGTTCACGCCAGCTGTTGCGTTCAGCTGATGTTTGCGGTATCGTATAGTGTCGCTTCTCCATAGGGATTATAACAGTCTTCTTTTTTCAATCGCAATATTACAAACAACAAACGAATTAACCAAACTATCTGTCGGCAGCACGAAAACAAAGGGACTGATGACGAAAATAGGCATTCTTGTAGCGTCTGCCTGATTAGGCCGTTACCCATACGCCCCAAATCCAAAGAAATAGCGCTTCTTGAGGAGGCGATAGAAAGGACTCTGTTCGGGGATCGCTTCTTCTCGCATATCATGGCCTGGGAGTGGACGCATAGCGCCTAACTCACTACGGAAGGTAGCTCGTGAGGTGCTGTCTTCTGCTTGCCACTCATCGAGGAAGTGCGCAAGCTTCTCCGGATCTTCCAGTAGGATGCAGCCACGAGAGGTCTGTGCGGTCATTTGTCGCAGGGCTTTTAGATAGCTGGATTGCGCGAAGAGGGCCGTCAAGTTGGAGCCGTTGGCATTGATCTGCTCCTTGGCCATTTGAAGGGGTGGGCAGAACTCCACGGCTCCGGCGGGAGAGATGTGGTGACTCATGCCGGTGGCTGCGGGACAGATGGCCTGCCCTTTGTCATCCCAATAGGTATCGATCAGGAAAAGGGGGGCATCTTTGCGTTGCTCCACCAAGAACTGACGCAGGTCACGGATCTGCTCCTTGGTCAAGGCATTCTCTGGATGCGGCTCTGCACCTACGGGACGATAGATGTAATACCATAAATAATGGGCTCCAGCGGCAGCCATCCGCTCGATGTGCCGACGGTTCACCAAATCGTTGAAATTGCTGCGGCAGATGCTGGCGGCTACCCCAAAGAAAAGACCGGCCTCTCGACAAGCGGCTACCCCGTTGAGGGTATGGGCATAAACCTCTTTACGACCTCTCCGTCTGTCACTCTCCTCCTCCAAGCCCTCAACGCTGATCAACGGTGTGACGTTACCCATCCGGCGTAAGCGGGCAGCTACCTCGGCAGACAGAAAATAGCCATTGGTGAACAGCTGGAAATAGGCGTCGGCATGACGCTCCAGCAGATCGATCAACCCTTTGTAAAGGAGTGGCTCTCCGCCTAAGATACCAAAGAAGTAGGAGCCATGTCGTTTTCCTTCTCGGATAATGCCATCAATCTGCTCCAACGAAAGACTGTGTTGGCCACCTGCGGATACCCAGCAGCCGGAGCAATGTAGGTTGCAGCGTTCGGTGATCGAGATCATCACGAAAGCCGGAAAGAAGGGCTCGTCTTTTGCCATGCGTCGCTCGAAGGCGGCCATGCCCCATAGGTTACGCCAACAGAAGTTGTAGCCTAATTTCCAAAGCACACGGGGCGAGCATTCCCTCAAGGGGCGCAAGGCGCACCGGAAGGTAGCGATATAGTCGTGGAGTGTCATGCTTTCGGTCGGTTTTTCAAGAGCGAAACACTGGCTCTACGAGCGGCCAACCGTTCACGTAGGGCGGTATTATAGAGCGTAGCGGTGTCGATGCTGATGGCTTTCTCTGCCGATGCCTCTCCACCGTTGATGGGGGCTTGGGCATATTTCGGGAAGATGATGGCTTGGGTAGGACAGGTGCGGGCACAAGCCGGACAATTGTTCTTGCAGTTGTGGGGGGCCTTCACTACGACCTTTTTCTCCTCCAAGGCATAAACCCCGAAAAGGCAGAAGTCATGGCATTTGCCACAGTCAATGCAGCGACTTTTGTCGATGGTCGGGAACCAAGCATCCTGCCCTGGTTGTCGCGATAAGCCTTCGAGCTGCGTGCGATACACCGCTATGCGTTCTGCGGGCATTTCGCTGTCGGCTGGCAGACCTAAAGCGGTGAGCAGCGTGGGCATGTCGTTCGCTCGCATATCCAACGTATGCGGAACGGGTTGTTCTGCCCATTCGAAGAGGGCCTTGATCGCTCGGGGATGGCAAGCTACCACTGTATGTGTGGCGATCTCTTTCAACCGATCGGATTTGTTTTCGATCCATTCGCAAAGGTCGGGCACGATCTCTACCTCTTTGCCTGCCGCTTCCAAGAGGGCGGCTAACTGTGCGACCTTCTCCTTGTTGATGAAGGTGCGGGAGGCACATGCACATAGCGTGATTCTATCGGATTGCATCATATATTATATAGGTATATAGCCTTTTTTATGGGCTACAATATTACAAACTACGGATGAAATAGCCAAAATTTTGGGTGGGAAGACGAAAAAAGAATCAATGAAGGCGAAAAGGGATGGTCGGTTTGCGCTATCTTTACGCCCCGAATGGTTGAATAGAAGAAACGTATGTTGTTACCCTATATGCAAGAAGGACGCATCGAAGCAGGATGCGACGAGGCTGGCAGAGGTTGCTTAGCGGGCGCTGTGTTTGCCGCAGCGGTGGTGTTACCACCCGATTTCAAGAGTGAAGAGTTGAATGACAGCAAGCAATTGAGCGAACGTAAACGGTATGCCTTGCGTCCGTTGATTGAGCGGGAGGCCTTGGCTTGGGCGGTTGGTGTGGTCACGCCGGAAGAGATTGATCGGATCAACATCTTGAATGCCTCTTTCTTAGCGATGCACCGAGCGGTGGATCAACTCCAGATCCGACCCGATCACCTGCTGATTGATGGCAACCGCTTCAATCCCTATCCGACTATTCCCCATACGACGGTGGTGAAGGGTGACGGCAAATACTTGAGCATCGCTGCGGCCTCCATCTTGGCCAAGACCTATCGTGACGACTATATGAATGAATTGGCTACCCGCTTTCCTGCCTATCACTGGCAGGAGAACAAGGGCTATCCCACGAAAGCGCATCGAGAGGCTATCCGTCAATTCGGCATCACCCCTTACCATCGCAAGACCTTCACGCTGCTCCCCACTCAGCTCTCCCTGTTCGAGGAGTGAGGTGTCATTGCACAAAAAAAGGCGCGCATTCACTGCGCACCCTTTTTGAACTGAGTTAGTTGTTGAAAAGATTTAAGGTTGGATGTGATTATTATGTATTCATCTTAAATTAATTGTTCATCGAATAGGGCTTTTCCGAATCTTTGAACTGCCTGCGTTTATTGGGGCTGGCAGACATTTCGAAAGTCAGGACACCACCCTTCATAATATCCTCATGGGTGATGTAGCCCTTTGTATAGATTTTCCCGTTTAATCGCACTGATTTCACGTAACGATTCTTGTCGCTCACTTTCTCGGCTTGGATCTCAAAGGTGTTTCCGTTTTCTAAGGAGATCTTGAGGTAAGGAAGGTAGGGCGCACCCAATACATATTGATCCGTTCCTGGACAAACCGGATAGAATCCCATCGCTGAGAAAATGTACCATGCCGACATCTGTCCACAATCGTCATTGCCGCATAAGCCATCAATGTTGTTGCGATACATCTTATTCATGATCTCCCGTTGCCAATATTGGGTCTTCCAAGGTTGAGAAGTCCAGGCATAGAGGAACGGAATGTGATGACTCGGTTCGTTGCCTTGCACATAGCCTCCTAACAAGCCCTCCTTCGTGACATCCTCCGTCTCAGCGAAGAAGGCATCAGGCAGGTGCATGGTGAAGAGTGAATCCAACTTGGCCACAAAGGAGGTCTCACCGCCCATCATACGGATCAGCCCGTTGACATCTTGGGGTACATAAAAAGAGTAATTGAGTGCGTTACCCTCGATAAAGCCCTCGCCGTGGGTGCTCAACAAGCTGAATGGTGTCTTGAACTCACCTTGATTGGTGCGGGGACGTGCATAACCGATCGTCGGGTCGAACACATGCTTATAGTTGGTTGCCCGTTGCTGGTAACGATCAGCTACCTCTTTGTTCCCGCAGCGAAGAGCGGTTTGATAGATGGTCCAATCGTCGTAGGCATACTCCAAGGTCAATGAGCCTGCGCTCCCACTTTGTTCCAAGGGTACATATCCCTTTTCCATATAGGCTTTTGTCCCTTCGTAATAGGGGATGGTGGAGCTGCTGATCATCGCTTGCAAAGCTTTTTCTTTGTCGATGGGAAGCCCTTTGGCAATCGCATCAGCCAAGACGGAGACCGAATGATACCCGATCATGCACCAGTTCTCGTTCGCCATGTGGCTCCAGATAGGCAGTGCATGATGCACGCTTTGTGCGCAATGTTGCAACATGCTTTGCGCAATGTCGGTATTGACCTTCCGATTGATGAGGTTGAACAGGGGATGCAACGCCCGATAGGTGTCCCACACCGAGAAGACGGTGTAGTTGGTAAATCCATCGGCTTGGTGGATGTTGTGATCCAATCCTCTGTATTGGCCATCCACATCCATATAGACGCAGGGGTTGATCATGGTGTGGTAGAGCGAGGTGTAGAGCATCGCTAATTGGTCATCGCTACCCTTGGCATCGATCACGGAAAGGGCTTGCTCCCAGCGTTTAGCCGCTTGGGTCGCCAATTGATCGAAGGAACAGGAGGCCGCTTCTGCCTGCAAGTTCTTCAAGGCACCAGCTGTGCTTACGCCCGACAACGCCACCTTTACCTCTAACTCGTTGCCCGCTTGGGGGTCGAAATCGAAGTAGGTCACTAATTTTCGTCCTCCCATGTCGGGAAAGTTATGGGTCATATCAAATTTCCCATAGCCTCCTTTGTAATCCACCTTGGCCTTCTCCACGCAACCATATTGCTGGATAGGCTTCGAGAAGCTGATGGCGAAGTAGGTGTAATTGACCCTTGCCCAACCGTTCGTGATGCGGTAACCCGTCAGCAGGGTGTCGTTTTCCACCCGAAGCTGTGTCCAGAGCACTTTGCCGTCATAGTTATAGATGCCATGGATCAAATCTAAGATCAGGTGCTGTGAGTCGCTTTGCTTGGGATAGGTATATTTATGGATGCCCACACGCTGTGTCGTGGTCAGTTGCGCCTTGATGCCGTAATCCGCCAACGTCACCTCATAATAACCAGGCTTGGATGTCTCTGTTTGGTGTGAGAAACGAGAGCGGTAGCCGCTATCGGGATTGTCAGCTGTTCCGGGGTTCAATCGTAAGGCTCCTACTGTTGGCATGATCAGCAAATCGCCTAAATCGGAGTGGCCTGTACCGCTGAAATGGGTATGGCTGAACCCGACTATGCTACTATCTTTATATTGGTAGCCGGCACAATAGGCATAGACACCGGGCTGGTATTTCCCATCGATGTTGTGGGGAATCGTATCGGTGTCCGGACTCAGTTGGACGAGGCCGAAGGGTTGGCATGCCCCTGGGAAGGTATGCCCCATACCATTTGTCCCGATGATCGGATTGACCCGGTCAATGGTAGATTGTGCGGCCATGTGTAGCGTTGCGCAGAGTCCTAAAAGGAGGTAACTAAGGATGCTTTTTGTGTACATTGTTATGATGCCTTACTGAATTATAGATGTCATTTCTTGGATGCGAAATTACATGATTCGAAAGGCTTATGGGGTGTCTTATTTGACACAAAAGGTGTCTTTTTCTGCCAAGGGTAGAAAAGTGCACTCTTTTGTAGAATAGGGAATCAAGCTGTTGATGAGCCAGTTGTCGCTTTTAGTCGATAATCGCTGGGGGTGAGGTTGAATTTGCGGGCAAACTCCCGGTAGAAATAGGACTTGCTGCTTACACCCACCTCAAAAATGATCTCTTGCACGCTCAGGTTGGTGTTGACCAATAGCTGGGCGGCATAGTTGAACCGATAGGCTTTGATGAAGTCACTGGGAGTTGTTCCCGTGATTCGCTTGAACCGGCGAGAGAACATACGGCTGCTTATGTGCAGTTCGTTGGCGATCCAATCAGGCCCGAAGCCCTCCTCCTTGATGTGCTGTTTCACCAGGTCGTTCACCGACTCGATGAAGAGCTTGTCCTCATGGTGCAGCAATTGACCTTCGTTGACTTGGTAGGCACTCTCCGGCGAATAGAAATAATCTTTCATCTCTTGCTGGTTGCGCATGAGGCGATCGACCACCGAACGCAACACCTCCGGCGAGAAGGGCTTCGTCAGGTAAGCATTGGCACCTCGTTGCAATCCTTCTGTCTGCTCTGTCTCTGAGATCTTGGCGGAGACGATGATCAGGGGGATGTGTTTGGTGAATCGGTCTTGCTTCAACTGGTCGATCAGTTCCAACCCGTCCATGCCCGGCATCATGAGGTCGGTGATGATCAGGTTGGGTGTTTGATGGTGAATCAAGTCCAACGCCTCTTCTCCTGTGAAGGCCTGCATCACTTGATACTTGTCTGAAAGATTCTGTGCGATGAGCCAGACAATGTCTTTGTGGTCGTCCACCACTAAGATCAGTGGCTTGGTTGGATCGCTTTCCATGGGCTGCGATTCTTCCGATGTCCTGCCTTGGGTTTCGATGGCGGGGGGTGGCAGTGGCTCTTCCGCTGGTTGGACAGCCGGCGCTACCTCTTGGGTGAGGGCTAACTTGGGCAGTCGGACGATGAACTCGGCGTAGGCACCCTCCTCGCTCTTCACCTCGATCTGTCCATGTAGCGCATGTACCAAACTGTGGCAGATGAATAGCCCTAACCCATGTCGGGCGGTTCCTGATATTGGATCGTTCTCTAACGAGCCAATGATGCTATATCGGTTGAACAGGTTCTTGCGGTCGGCTTCCCGTATGCCTCTTCCCGTGTTATAGACGCTCACCCAAAGATGCTCCGCTTGGATCGCTACCTGTACCCGCACTTTACCGCCCTGGTACGTGTATTTAAATGCGTTAGAGAGGAGATTGGAGATAATCTTCTTGAGATAGAGTGGGTCGGTCGGCCAAAGCAACTCCTCTGGTTGATTGAGCGTGAACTGTACTTGCTGTTGCTCGGCCAACGATTGGAACCGTTGGTATTGTTTGTCGAGCAGACGTGTGATGGCGACCGATTGGATTTGTGCGTGGTTAAACCCTTCGTCTTCCGCTTTGCGGAAATCCAAGATCTCTTGGATCAGCTCGTTCAGTTCTGTCACATTGTCACGGAGCACGGCACTGTATTTCTGCAACTCAGGATGTTGTTGCTCGTTGGCATAGCGATGGATGTAGTTGTCCACCCCATTGATCAGTGTCAATGGGGAACAAAGCTCATGGGTGATGTGTGTGAAGAAGTTCAACTTCGCCTGATAAAGCTTCTCCTTTTGCTCCTCACGTAGTTGATGGGCTAAGGCAATCTGCTTCAGTCGATACCGCCGTCGGATCAAGTAAAAGCTGAGGCCGATCAGCAACAGGACAATCACCACATAGCCTATGATGGCCAACGTGCTGAGGTAGAAGGGTGGTCGGGCATGGATCGGGAGAGTCAGTTCTTGGATGCTCGCCTCACTGACATCCGTCCGATAACGCACATGTAGCAGGTAGTGGCCTGATGGCAGGTTGCTTAAGACAATCTTATTGTTCTTTTGCAGGTCATACCAGAAATGGTCGTAGCCCTCTAAATGGAAGGAGAAGGTGCCCTCCTCGCTGTGGATGTAGTCGGACACGGCCATGGTCAGTGTCAGCATCTGCACACCGTCTGGCACGGTGATTCCCTGTTGGAGCTGTTCCTTATCGAAGGGAAGCTTTTGATTGTCTAAACGAACCTCGAAAAGATCCAATTGGGAGGGCTTGCTGTGGGCCTCTTCGGTTTGCGGATTGACCCAAACCAAGCCGTTCACCCCGCCAAAGAAAAGCCGTCCGCTATAGGGACACTCCCAATAGGCATCGTCGCTAAACTCCTCCACGGCTATGGTCGGTGTTTGGTAGGTGGTCTGCAGTTGATTGACGGGGTTATATTTGATCAATCCTTTGTTCGTGCTCAGCCAAACGGGTCCGCTCGGTTCCTGCAAGATGCCATGGATCATGGTGTTGATCTCACGTTGATTGTGCTTCACCGGATAGATCTGGAGTCGTTTCTGCTGATAACTGGCCCCTAAAAGGCCTGAGCTACTACCGATGAGCAGGGTGCTATCCATGGCATGTCGGACGGAGAGAATGTCGCCGATGGCCAAGTGCTCGTTGTTGATCTCTTGCAAAAAGGAGTATTTCCCGCTGTTCAAGTTGTAACTGATCAGGCCATAGCCCCTTCGGCTACCCAACAAGAAGATGGAGTCGTTCATCTGCACCATGTCTTGTATCTCGTTGCAGAGTTCGGAACCTTTATGGAAAGAGACCGTCCGCAAGGCGGTGATCTCCGGTTGGTCACCTACGATGCGAAACGTGACCTCATAGAGACCGTCGGTAGTGGAGGAGAGCCACAGCGTACTGTCGTTCAGCTCAATGATACGATGGATGTTTGCGATGGGCGTACTCCCGTTGGGCTGCTTGGGCTGGTGGATCCGTTGCGCTTTGCGGGAGAAATAGCAAAAACCGGGATCCTCTGTGCCAATCCAGATAAAGGGATGGAAGCGACTCTCCTTGAAGCAATAGACCCGATCGTGTGTCAAGCCGTTGGCTGTGGTGTAATGCGTGACCGCTGAGGCGGGAACCGGTTGGTTGGCATAACGGGCATACTGCTCGATGCGCACGATGCCATCTCCCTTCGTTCCAAACCACAAGGA
>CAMGEM010000035.1 GCA_946055095.1 uncultured Parabacteroides sp.
AAAATGATACAAGCTATTTTCTCGACCTGATACGTCGATCGCATCGGGGTAGGTTTAAGACAGCAATCAATAACTTGAGTCGTACGAGTGCCTCTGAGGAGTTGAAGCGGATTTGTGCCAATCCAGAGGGACCGTTGGACACCAAAGGGCGTGGCTCACATAAGGTGTGGGTGAAAAGAAAAGGGATGCACTCCACGTGAGCACATCCCTTTTATTAGGACATCAGTTTGTTTGCTGATTAATGGCAGAGCATCTCTGGTGTGATGCGAGCGAATTTCTCCTCGTCCGCACGGCGGAGCTTCACGCTACCATCGTTCCAGTTGGAGGGCCAACCTCCGATGATATGACCTAAGAAGACTACCTTCAACTCATGCAGGCCCTTAGCCAAGGCTGCGGAGTTGTCTTTGCGAGAGAAACGTTTCACCTCGCCCTTGTTGTCAATCAACAGTTTGCCATCGATCCAAACCTCTTCTAACTCTGAAGAGAGGAAGTAAACGCCATCAGCAGGAATGTTGACATAACCCGTAGCGACTGCGGCATACTGCTTCACGCCACGCATACCCTCATCTACTTTCACGTAGCTGGTCAAGTCACGCAACTGCTTGCAAGGTACCTCTTTCCACTCCTTCACGTTGGCCAACTGAGAAGACTCTAAGAACATGCCATCTGCTACCTGCATCTTCAAGCCCGGTGTGGTCTTCGCTACCTCCTTGGCAGGTGCCAATGCCTGCTTCTCCACCGTGATCACACGGGTTTGGCTCATCTTACCGGAAGGTAACACAGAGCGGATCTTCAACGTAGTTGTCTCCGTGATGTCAAACGGGTCTGTATAGACAGTGGACTCCGGTGTCGGCTCGCTGCCGTCCAACGTATAGACCATCTTCACGGGACGGTTAGCCTTGAAGCTCATCGTGGCCTTGTCAGTGAATGCTACGAAGTTGCAAGAGCCATTCGGTTGCTCCGGCTGCGGGATGTAGTAGTTGATGTTGTGCCCATCCAAACGTACCTGTGCGTTGTCGATGCGGCGCTCAAAATCCTTGTAATCCTTCTTCTCCAACGGAGACCATGCGATCTCAGAGAGTGCCAAGATACGGGGATAGATGCGATACTCCATGAGGTCGGTCGTGTACATATACTCTGACCAGATGTTACACTGTACGCCCTTGATGAAACCACCTTTGCCCTCTTTGGCCAAGGTGTCGGGGATGGGGTTGTAGCTGTAGGTCTTCTCCAACGTGGTGTAGCCACCGATAGAAACCGGGTTGATCTTCGGATCGCCCTGGAAGTGGTCGAGATACATACCCTCGCTACCCGGAGTCATGATCACGTCGTGATTCATGCTGGCCGCGGCGATACCGCCTTGCTCACCTCGCCAAGACATCACGGTAGCCGTAGGAGCCAAACCGCCTTCGAGGATCTCATCCCAACCGATCATGCGCTTGCCTAACTTATTGACCACTTTCTCCATGCGCTGTACGAAGTAGCTCTGCAGCTTCTCCTCAGCGCTGTGCTCTTTATCGCCCTTCAAGCCTAACTCACGGATGCGTGCTTGGCAGAGCGGGCAGTTCTTCCAGCTGGTCTTCGGGCACTCGTCACCACCGATGTGGAAATACTCACCCGGGAAGAGAGCGGCAACCTCTGTGATCACGTTCTCCATGAACTCAAAAGGCTCCTCTTTACCGGCGCACATCACGATGTCTTCCACACCCCAGATCACACGCGGTGTGCCTGGCTCTCCCTTGCAAGAGAGTTCGGGGTAGGCAGCGATAGCAGCCATCTCATGACCCGGCAACTCGATCTCAGGCACGATCGTGATGAAACGATCAGCTGCGTATTTCACGATCTCCTTGATCTCCTCTTGGGTGTAGAAACCACTGTATTCCGTTCCCTCGCCGTCGATACGCTTTGAGCCGATCTCCGTCAGTTTCGGATATTTCTTGATCTCGATGCGCCAACCTTGATCGTCGGTCAGGTGCCAGTGCATGCGGTTGATCTTGAACAGGGCGAGTACGTCGAGCTGTTTCTTGATGTTCTCCACGGGGATGAAGTGGCGGCAAGGATCGAGCATGATGCCGCGATAGCCAAAGCGTGGCTCATCCTTGATGCTCACGGCCGGAGCTGTCCAGGCGATACCTTTCACTGCGGTTGGGTTCTCGATCTCAGCGGGAAGCAACTGCAAGAAAGATTGCATACCATAGAAAAGACCTTGCGGTGTTTTCGATTTGATGGTGACATTGGAAGCGGTCACGTCCAAGGTGTAACCCTCATCGTTCAGATCGAGCGCACTGTCGATCAAGAGAGAGAGGCCGTCGGATGCAGCTTTGTCTGTCACGCTGATCTGATAGCCAGTAGCTGTGTTCAGCTTGGCAGCGAAGAACTCAGCCACTGTCTTGGCCTCTGGGGTAGAGGCATAGAGCTTTGTGTTTTTGCTCAGCTTGAAGTTCCCCTCGTTTTGTACTAAGCTCACAGGAGCCGGAATAATGTTGATTCCCTGATTATAAGGCATGACCTTGGTCGGGGAGTCACTGCAGGAGGCCATACAGGCTAAGATTGCGCTTGCGCAAAAGAAGGCGAGCAGCTTTTTCATGTTGTGTTCTAATTATTAAGTGATTAAATAAACGTGTGTAGATGGATGATCGGAGGGAAGGGGCAGCTATCCAGGCTGCCCCTTGCATATGATTACCAAGCGAAGATGGGGTAGTCCTTCATGATGCTGTTGACCTTCTCACGTACAGTGGAGATGGTTTTGTCGCACTCAGGTGCGCTCAACACAGTATCAATCAGCTCTACGATCTCGCCCATCAAAGGCTCCTTAGCACCACGAGTCGTGATGGCCGGCGTACCGATACGGATACCAGAAGTTTGGAAAGCGGAACGGCTGTCAAAAGGAACCATGTTCTTGTTGACCGTGATGTCTGCTGCTACCAAAGCCTTCTCTGCCACCTTACCGGTCAAATCGGGGAACTTCGTGCGCAGGTCGATCAACATGCTGTGGTTGTCCGTACCGCCAGAGATGATCTTGTAGCCCTTGTCGATGAACGCTTGTGCCATCGTAGCCGCGTTCTTCTTCACCTGCATCTGGTAGGTCTTGTACTCCGGCTCCAATGCCTCGCCGAAAGCGACGGCCTTTGCTGCGATCACATGCTCCAACGGACCACCTTGGATGCCAGGGAACACGGCTGAATCCAGCAACTGAGACATCATCTTGGTTACACCCTTCGGTGTCTTCTTGCCCCAAGGATTCTCGAAGTCTTTGCCTAACAAGATGATACCACCGCGCGGACCACGCAAAGTCTTGTGTGTCGTGGAGGTTACGATGTGGGCATACTCCAACGGGTTGTTCAGCAAACCAGCCGCGATCAAACCGGCCGGATGCGCCATGTCGATCATCAACAAAGCACCCACTTTGTCGGCGATCTCACGCATACGCTTGTAATCCCAATCACGAGAATAGGCGGAGCCACCACCGATGATCAATTTGGGTTTCTCACGCAGAGCCACCTCCTCCATCTGATCATAATCCACACG
Source organism: uncultured Parabacteroides sp. (assembly GCA_946055095.1). Taxonomy (GTDB): domain Bacteria; phylum Bacteroidota; class Bacteroidia; order Bacteroidales; family Tannerellaceae; genus Parabacteroides. The sequence goes on from CAMGEM010000035.1 coordinate 3,529, forward strand.
GCCCGTCTCCTCATTTACATTGTACTCGGTTGCCCGATAGAGAATACCAGAGCTATTGACCGCTGAACCATGAGAGAGGTGACCACCATGAGCCAAATTCAGCCCCAAGAAGGTATCGCCTGGGTTCAAAACTGCCAGCAGCACGGCTGCATTGGCTTGTGCGCCGGAGTGCGGCTGCACGTTTGCCCACTCTGCATTGAAGATCTTTTTCAGTCGCTCGATAGCGATCGTCTCGCTTTGATCCACTACCTCGCAACCGCCATAATAACGCTTGCCAGGGTAACCCTCGGCATACTTGTTGGTCAAGCAGCTGCCCATGGCTTGCATCACCTGGTCGCTGACAAAATTCTCGGAAGCGATCAACTCAATGCCTTTCAACTGACGTTGGTGCTCCTTCTCAATGATGTCAAAAATAATGTTGTCTCTTTTCATTACGATAGGTTTTATTTTGCAATGATAGTTCTTAACTCCTTTTCAGTTGGTAAGAATTTTGCGCAAAGGTACGATATGTTTTTAAACCGTGTATAAATAACAGGCTTTTCTTACCATTTGGTGATTGTCACGTTGCGGAACTGTACATCCTTGCCCTCGCTTTGCAGGCCGATGTAGCCCTCTTTTACCTTGTTGGTTCCCGTGTTCTGATAAACACCATTGATATAGACAGTGATCACACCGTTCTTGACAAAGATGTTCGCCTCGTTCCATTCGCCAGCCGGCTTCTCAGAGGAATCGTGTGCCTTCTTGACTACCGGGAACTGGGGGCGGGGACCGGAGAACTCCGCTAAATCAGAGCCACCCAACAAGACGAAGTCGCCTGCGTCGCCAGCATGAAGCTGACACTCAATGCCATTGGGGAAGGGATTCTTGGGATCGGCGATCAGCAGGAAGATACCACTGTTTGACTCACCGTTCGGCCAACGCCATTCCACGTGTAATTTGTAGTCGCTATATTTCTCCTTGGTGTACATATAGCCAAATGGATCTCCTTTGATATGGATCAAACCCTCCTTGACACTGAAAACCTGCTCAGCCGGCACGGCGTTCTTATCTACCACGAAGTTCCAGTTAGAGAGGTCTTTGCCATTGAACAATTTCTCGCTCTTCTGCGCGTTGGCTCCTGTAACGAGGCCAAACAGCATTGCGGCCAAAATGGCCATCGAAAATAGGCTCTTTTTCATCTTTTACTATAATTATATATGTATATACTTCTCATGAATTAATCGGCGATGAGCTTACGGTAACGCACTCGCTTCGGCTCTACATTGCCTTGTGTTTTCCGCTTGTACTCCTCATACTCGGAATAGGTACCCTCGTAGAAGACTACGTTGGAATCTCCCTCGAAAGAGAGAATGTGCGTACAGATACGGTCGAGGAACCAACGGTCGTGTGAAACGACTACCGCACAGCCGGCAAAGTTCTCCAGACCCTCCTCCAACGCACGCAATGTATTCACGTCGATGTCGTTGGTGGGCTCGTCGAGCAACAGCACGTTGGCATCCGCTTTCAAAGTCAAGGCTAAGTGCAGACGGTTACGCTCACCACCTGAGAGTACGCCGCAGGCTTTTTCCTGATCCGATCCGGTGAAGTTGAACTTAGAGAGGTAAGCGCGGGCGTTCACCTCCTTACCACCCATGCGGATGAACTCTTGTCCACCGGAGATGACTTGATAAACGGATTTCTTGGGATCAATATCTTTGTGGGTTTGATCGGCATAACCGATGCGTACGGTTTCGCCTACCTCGAAAGTGCCCTTGTCGATGCTCTCTAATCCCATGATCATCTTGAACAGGGTTGTCTTACCTGCGCCGTTCGGTCCGATGACACCCACGATGCCGTTAGGTGGCAACATGAAGTTCAAGTCATCGAACAGCAGTTTATCGCCAAAGGCTTTCGCCACATGTTGTGCCTCAATGACCTTGTTGCCTAAGCGGGGACCGTTCGGGATGAAGATCTCCAATTTAGCCTCACGCTCTTTCTGGTCTTCGTTGAGCAGGGCCTCGTAAGCGTTCAAGCGGGCTTTGCCCTTGGCATGTCGGGCCTTGGGAGCCATGTTGATCCACTCCAGTTCTCGCTCCAAGGTCTGGCGTCGTTTGCTGGCCTGCTTCTCCTCCTGTGCCATGCGCTTGGTCTTCTGATCCAACCAAGAGGAGTAGTTACCCTTCCAAGGAATGCCCTCGCCACGATCCAACTCCAAGATCCAGCCAGCCACATGATCCAGGAAGTAACGGTCGTGCGTGATGCAGATCACGGTGCCAGCATATTGTTGCAGGTGCTGCTCCAACCAGTCGATGGACTCTGCGTCCAAGTGGTTGGTCGGCTCGTCGAGCAATAAGACATCCGGTTGCTGCAACAGGAGGCGGCAAAGTGCGACACGGCGACGCTCACCACCAGAGAGGGTATCGACCACTTGATCCTCGGGCGGACAACGCAAGGCATCCATTGCTCGCTCCAAGCGGCTGTCGAGGTTCCAAGCGTCGGTAGCATCGATCCGATCTTGCAATTCCGCCTGTCGGTTGATCAAGGCATCCATCTTGTCGGGATCTTCCAAAACCTCAGGATCCGCGAAACGCTCGTTCACCTCCTCGAACTCCTTGAGCAGGTTCACGGTCTCCTGCACGCCCTCTTGCACGATCTCCTTCACGGTCTTGCCTGGTGCTAACTTCGGATCCTGCTCCAAATAACCTACGGTGTAGCCCGGCGAGAAGACTACCTCTCCTTGGTAATCCTTGTCGAGCCCTGCGATAATCTTGAGCAGGGTGGATTTACCGGAGCCATTGAGACCGATGATACCGATTTTCGCCCCATAGAAAAAGGAAAGATAGATGTTCTTCAATACCTGTTTTTGAGGCGGATAGATCTTGCTAACGCCTACCATTGAGAAAATAATCTTCTTGTCGTCTGCCATATAAAATAAGGTGTTTATAGATTGTTTCTGTTTTCTAATAAGATTGGACAAATTTAGGCATATTTGTTGGATTATGGGGCTTGTCTCGATGAAAATCGCTAAATTCGCGATTTTGATAGGTTAATTTATCGAGGTTAAGATTCAAAGAAGACAACTAAAATATTACGATTGTGGCAGATACAAAGTACATTTTCGTTACAGGCGGTGTGGTCTCTTCGTTAGGTAAGGGCATTATTTCCGCATCATTAGGTAAGTTACTTCAGGCAAGAGGTTACAAAGTGACAATCCAGAAGTTCGATCCCTACATTAATATTGATCCCGGAACCTTGAATCCGTACGAGCATGGCGAATGCTACGTGACGGTCGATGGACATGAGGCTGATTTGGATTTGGGCCACTATGAGCGTTTCTTGAATGTGCAGACAACGCGGGCCAACAACATCACGACAGGACGTATTTACCAAAGCGTGATCAATAAGGAGCGCAAGGGTGATTATTTAGGTAAGACGGTGCAGGTCGTTCCTCATATCACGGATGAGATCAAGCGTAACGTGAAGTTGTTGGGCAGTAAATATAAGTTTGACTTCGTGATCACAGAGATCGGTGGAACGGTAGGTGATATCGAGTCTTTGCCTTTCATAGAGAGTGTACGTCAGTTGAAGTGGGAGTTGGGTAAGAATTGCCTTTGCGTGCACTTGACGTATGTGCCTTATATCGCCGCGGCGAAAGAGTATAAGACGAAACCGACCCAGCACTCCGTAAAGCAGTTGCAAGAGTCAGGTATCCAGCCGGATATTTTGGTGTTGCGTACAGAACATGAGTTGAGCCAGAACTTGTTGCGTAAGGTGGCGCTCTTCTGTAATGTGGCAGAGGATTCGGTGATCCAGTCTATCGACGTGCCGACGATCTATGAGGTGCCGTTGGTATTGCAGCGCCAGAAGATGGACGAGGTGGTGCTGCGTAAAGTAGGTATGGAGGTTGGCCCGACACCGGAGCTGAAGGCTTGGCGGGAGTTCCTTGCCTTGAAGGGTTCTGCCACGGAGACGGTTAAGATCGGTTTGGTCGGTAAGTATGTGGAGTTGCAGGATGCCTATAAGTCGATCGACGAGTCTTTGCTGCAAGCTGCGATTTATAATCACCATAAGTTGGATCTGCATCTCTTCCATTCCGAGAAGCTGAACGACCAGAATGTGGCGGAGCAGTTGCAGGATATGGATGGTATTTTGATCGCACCGGGATTCGGTCAGCGCGGTATCGAGGGTAAGTTCGCGGCTTTGAAGTATGCCCGTGAGCATGATGTGCCTTGCTTGGGTATCTGCTTGGGTATGCAGTGCATGGTGATTGAGTTCGCACGCGACGTGTTGGGTATGGCAGATGCCAATTCCACGGAGATGCAGCCGAACACCAAGCATAAAGTGATCGACCTGATGGCGGATCAGAAGAATGTGACCAACATGGGTGGTTCGATGCGTTTGGGAGCTTATGATTGCGTCTTGAAGGCGGGTTCGAAGATCCGTGAGGCGTATGGCAAGGAGCATATCCAGGAGCGTCATCGTCATCGTTTTGAGTTCAACAGTGAGTATCGTCAGCAGTTTGAGCAGGCCGGCATGATGTGCACGGGTGAGAATCCGGACACGGGCTTGGTTGAGGTGGTTGAGATTCCGACCTTGAAATGGTTTGTGGGTGTGCAATACCATCCGGAGTACAACAGTACGGTGGTTAATCCCAATCCGTTGTTCCTCAGTTTTGTAAAGGCTGCGATTGAGAATAAGAAATAAAACCTATTAAATAAGAAAACGTGGATAAGAATACAATCACAGGGTTTGTGCTGATAGGCATCGTGTTGTTCGCCTTCAGCTGGTTCAACCGTCCGACACCGGAGCAGATCGAGGCGCAACGTCGTTATCAGGATTCATTGGCGCAGATCGAGCTGGCGCAGCAAATGGAATTAGCGCAAAAAGAGCGACAAGCAGCTTTGCTGCAAGATTCTATCAATCACTTGCCCGACTCCGTTCGTATGCAGAACATGCGTCAACGCTTTGGCGATTTTGCGCAGGCTATGACGGGCGAGGAGCGACAGACAACCATAGAGAATGAGGTGCTGGAGCTTCGCGTGAGCAACAAGGGTGGCCGGATCGTTTATGCCCGGCTGAAGGAATATGATGATCATCAGGGACAACCGTTGGTGCTGTTTGATGAGCAAGACAGTGAGTTGAACTTCTCGTTGGTCACGGCGGATAACCGGGTGGTCAATACGTCGGAGCTTTATTTCACGCCGGTTCAGCAGGGCAAGGAGGGCTTGACCATGCGTTTGGCAGTAGGTGAGGCTGGCTATTTAGACTTTGTTTATACCCTCACACCGAATGATTATCGGGTAGGTTTCAGCATCAAAGGTACCGGTTTGAATGGACTCTTGTCGCCGAATACACGTGCGTTAGACATGGTGTGGTCACAAGATATTCGTCAGCAGGAGAAGGGCCGTTCGTTCGAGGAGCGTTATGTCTCTCTCAACTATAAGGTGGTGGCGGATGATGTGGATCGCTTGAGCGAGACCCGTGATGACAGTAAGCAGTTCACCAACCGTTTGCGTTGGATTGGCTTCAAGGATATGTTCTTCTCTTCAGTCTTGATCGCGAAGGGAGAGGGCTTTGCTGAGAGTACGTTGGATTCGAAGATGATTGCCGCGGGGAATGTCTTGAAGCGTTTCAAGGCGACCACCGCTGTGCCGTTTGATTTGCAAGGCCGTGAGGCGACGGAGTTGACCTACTTCTTTGGCCCCAACAAGTTCGCGCTGTTGAAGGAGCTGGATGAGGGAGAGCCAGAGGGGGCTGAATGGGAGTTAGAGAAGCTGGTACCGTTAGGATGGGGTATCTTCCGTTGGGTGAACCAGTACTTCGTCATTCCGTTGTTTGACTTCTTGGGTGGTTTCATCTCCAACTACGGTTTGCTGATCTTTTTGTTGACAGTAATCGTGAAGCTGATTCTCTTCCCATTGACCTATAAGTCTTATATCTCTTCGGCGAAGATGCGTGTATTGCGTCCGCAGGTGGAGGAGATCAACGCCAAGTATCCGGGTCAGGAGCAGGCATTGGAGCGTCAGAAGGCGACCATGGAGCTGTATAGCCGTGCCGGTGCGAGTCCGATGAGCGGCTGTCTGCCGATGTTGTTGCAGATGCCGATCTTGATCGCCCTCTTCATGTTCTTCCCGTCGGCTATCGAGTTGCGTCACCAGAGTTTCCTCTGGGCGAATGACCTCTCAACTTACGATGCGATTGTCAGCTGGGAGGCGAATATTCCGTTAATCTCCAGCTATTTCGGTAATCATATCAGCCTCTTCTGTCTGTTGATGACCATTACGAACATTGTCTATACGAAGTTCAACATGGAGATGACCAACACTGGTCAGCAGCAGATGCCCGGTATGCAGGCGATGATGTATCTGATGCCGTTGATGTTCTTGGTATTCTTCAACCAATACGCATCCGGTTTGACCTATTATTACTTCATCTCCACTTTGATCACGATTATGCAGACGATCTTCTTCCGCTTCACGATCGACGAGGAGAAGCTGTTGGCGAAATTGGAGGCCAACAAGCGGAAGCCGATGAAGCGTTCCGGTTTCATGAAGCGGTTGGAGGAGATGCAGAAGATGCAGGAAGAGCAATTGCGCAAGCAGAAGGAGGCACGTGAGGCCAACAAACGCAGATAACCAACATAAATCAACTCATATATCATGACAACAAGACGTAATTTCTTAAAAGCCGGATCACTCTCCTTGGCGGGATTGATGGTTGGCGAAAAGATGTTAGCAGCCGTTGCTGCCCCCGAAGAGACAAAAGAGAGCTACAGTAAGTTAGCGGCTAAAGTGACAGGTGATTTCACCACGAAACGCCCGGCTCCAGCCGATCGTAAGTTCTCGGCTAAAGCGGTGGAGGAGAAGATCAAGGCGGTGAAAGCCAAGATCAAGGATCCGAAACTGGCTTGGATGTTTGAGAACTGTTATCCGAATACCTTGGACACGACTTGCGAGTTTAAGATGGTGAACGGGAAACCAGACACCTTCGTCATCACGGGCGATATTCACGCCATGTGGTTGCGCGACAGCTCGGCGCAGGTTTATCCCTATGTGGTGTTGGCGAAGAAAGATAAGGAACTGCAGCAGATGCTGGTCGGTGCGATCAATCGCCAGACGGCTTGCATCTTGATCGATCCCTATGCGAACGCTTTCAACGAGGGCCCGACGGGCAGTGAGTGGGAGAAGGATCGCACGCAGATGAAGAAGGAGCTGCACGAGCGTAAATGGGAGATCGACTCGCTGTGTTATGCGATTCGCTTGGCTTACCACTATTGGAAGGAGATTGGCGATACCTCCGTGTTTGATGCCAACTGGGAGCAGGCGATGGAGGCGGTCTATCGTACCTTCCGTGAGCAGCAGCGCAAGGAGAACAAAGGTCCGTATCGCTTCCAGCGTGTCACGGAACGTCAGGGCGATACGATGCTGAACGATGGTTGGGGATCCCCTGTCAATCCGGTAGGCTTGATCTTCTCCGCTTTCCGTCCTTCGGATGATGCGACCCTGTTTGGTTTCTTGATTCCCTCCAACCTGTTTGCGATCTCCTCGCTGCGTCAAGTAGCTGAGATTCTGCGCACGGTACGCAAGAGTAACGATCTGGCTGCTCGTTGTGAGGCGTTAGCTAACGAAGTGGAGCAGGCCGTGAAACAGTATGGTATCGTGGAGCATCCGAAATATGGAAAGGTCTATGCCTACGAGGTGGATGGATTTGGCGCTCGTGTCTTCATGGACGATGCCAATGTGCCGAGCTTGTTAGCGTTGCCTTTCTTGGGCTGTCTGCCTGTGAACGATCCGATCTACCAGAACACCCGTCGTTTGGTGTGGAGCGCCGAGAACCCCTACTTCTTCAAGGGCAAGGCGGCAGAAGGTATCGGTGGTCCGCACATCGGTTTCGACTATGTATGGCCGATGAGCTTGATCATGCGGGCGACGACTTCAACCGACGAGGCGGAGATCCGCTATTGCATCGAGACCTTGCGCGACACCGATGGCGGCACCGGTTTGATGCACGAGTCATTCCATAAGGATGATGGTGCGAAATATACCCGCTCTTGGTTTGCGTGGGCGAATACGCTCTTCGGCGAGCTGATCGTCAAATTGCAAGACGAGGGCAAGCTGAAAGATCTCTTAGGATAATTATTTGGGCGGTGTGTCAAAATGGTGCGTGTACTTTCGCCGTGTCTTGCCGGGCTTGACCCGCAATGATACGAACCCATTTTGACACATTGCCTTTCAATCAATCAATCTTTTCCCATGAACCATCAACTAAAATCCCTCTACCTTTTGACGGGTATTGCGGCATTCGCAGGAACTTCCTGCAGTCAGCCATCTGGGGAGCAGGCTGTCCAGAAGCCGCTGAACATCCTCTACATCATGACGGATGACCATTCGTTTCAAACACTGAGTGCTTACGATGGGCGTTACATCCAGACACCGAACATCGACCGCATCGCCAAGGATGGCGTTCGGTTCACCAATAGTTTTGTGGCCAATTCGATCAGTGGACCCAGTCGGGCCTGTATGCTGACGGGTAAGCATAGCCACAAGAATGGCTTCATCGACAATGCGCATACCTTTGATGGCAGTCAACAGACCTTCCCGAAGCTGTTGCGCCAGGCGGGTTACCAGACGGCGATGATCGGGAAGTGGCACCTGACCTCTGATCCGACTGGCTTTGATTACTGGAACATCTTGATTGGCCAAGGCGATTACTACAATCCGACCTTCATTGATAATGGAGAGAAGCGGCAGATCGAGGGGTATGCCACCAACATCACGACCGACTTGGCGTTGGATTGGCTCAGCAATAAGCGTGACAAGGATAAACCCTTCTGCCTCTTATTGCATCATAAGGCTCCACATCGCACTTGGATGCCCGACACCTGCGACTTGCGACTTTACGACGATGTGACTTTCCCGCTTCCTGAAAACTTCTATGATGAGTATGCGGGTCGGACAGCGGCGGCTGAGCAGGAGATGAGCATCATTAAGGATATGGACATCGTCTATGATCTCAAGATGGCAGATAAGGAGAACGAGATCCATTCCAATCCCAATTTGGAGGGGGCGGGTCGCTACATTTATAACAACCTGAATCCCGACCAAAAGGCGGCTTGGGATGCCTATTATGATCCGATCATCGCGGACTTCAAGGCGAAGAAACGCACGGGCAAGGAGTTAGCAGAATGGAAATTCCAACGTTATATGCACGACTACTGCCGGGTGATCCACTCCGTCGATCGCAATATCGGCCGGGTGTTGGACTATCTGGAGGAGCAGGGCTTGATGGAAAATACCCTGATTGTCTATACCTCCGACCAGGGCTTTTACATGGGTGAGCATGGCTGGTTTGACAAGCGCTTTATGTATGAGGAGTCTTTCCGTACGCCGCTCTTGATGCGCTTGCCGGGTGGAAAGCGGGGAGACATTCCCCAGTTGGTGCAGAACATCGACTATGCGCCTACCTTCTTGGAGTTGGCCGGTGTGACAGTTCCCTCAGATATTCAAGGTGAGTCCTTGCTGCCTTTGCTGAAGGGGGAGGAGCCGAACGATTGGCGGGATGCGCTCTATTACCATTATTATGAGTATCCGGCGGAACATGCGGTGAAGAAACATTACGGCGTGCGGGATGATCGCTACAAGCTGATCCATTTCTACGACGACATTGACCAGTGGGAATTGTATGACCTGCAAACCGATCCGACAGAGATGCACAATCTTTATGGGCAGCCGGGTTATGAGGAGGTAACGCAACGTATGATGACAAAGCTTAAGGAGCTGCAACGTCAGTATGATGATCCGATAGACAAGTAGGATTCAATCGTTTCGTATGGCTAAGGACGTAAAAAAGAGGGTGCATATTGTGATGCACCCTCTTTTTAGTTTTATGGTAACTCCGTAGAGATACCTTTATTTATAGAGACCCTCTCTTGAGAGTTGCTTCTCCAAGTTCGCTACACCAAGGGCGATGATCGCGGTGGCAGTAGCCGTGTGCTCTTGGTATTCGGGCACGTTCTTCGTGTAAAGGTCGCGCTCCGTATGCCAGATCTCTTGGTACTCGAAGTTATAGCCCTTGAAATCCTCGGTGGTGAAGCCGATCGTAGGCACACCCTCCATGGCGAATACGGAAGCATCAGTGCCACCCATCTTGGTCGGTTTCGGACGGGGCTCAGCCACCTTCACCTCAAACGGATAATCCGGACGGATCAGTTTGATCGGTGCCGTGATCTTCACGAAATCATCATACATTGCTTGCGGAACAGAGATGCCTACAGGAGGCTCCGGACCACTGTCACGGTTGAACATATTGGCGATCTTCGGCAATTTATCCTTGTGTGCCTTCACCCAAGCCTGTGCGCCGAGCAAACCAAACTCCTCGCCAGCAAAACCGATGAAGATGATGGAACGTTTGGGTTTCGCGCCTGACATAGCGATCATACGAGCCGCCTCCATCATCGGGCCGATACCGGTACCACAGTCGATACCACCTGTCGCTACGTCGTAAGCATCCAAGTGACCGCTGACGATTACGCACTCATCCGGGTATTTACTGCCCTTGATGGTCGCTACGACATTGTGGTATTTGATCGGACCCAACTTAAAGTGGTTGCGGATGTCAAACTCCAGCTCGAAAGTGCGGCGCTCAGCCACCATCTGCTTGATGATGTCAAACTGATGCTCGTCGAGCTTGATGTCGGGTACCTCCGGCAGGTTGTCGAAGTTGGTCTTCGGATCGTTCATCATCTTGCGGTCGTAGAGCGCACGGATAGGCACAGGGGCCGACTGGATGAAGCCCAAGGCACCCGCCTCGACCATCTCCTTGTAATACAATCCCGGGAACTCCTTATAAGGAAGCATCTCGTTCTTCTCGCCGTTCATGTAGTTGCGGCGGCGCAACTCTTGGTTCTTCTTGGCGATCTCAGCGTTCTCTTTCTTGATTTCGGCACGGATGGAGTCACCAGCTGCTGAACGGTCGATTGGCCAACCAGTGTTCTTGCCAGAGATCAATACCCAAGCTCCTTTCAATGTGGTCTTGATACGCTTGAACTCCTCGTCGCTACGCGGTTCCATCACCACGTGACCCTTCTGTACGCCCTTTGTACCGGAGGTATAAGAAGGTGTAGCGAAGTGCAGCGTCATGCCGTTCTCGCCCAGCATACGTCCGAACCAAGGACCTCGGTTGAAGCCCACGGGCACCTCACCCGCCTCTTCTAAGTGCGCCTCAATACCCCAACGTTTAAACTCCCGGAGCATCCATTCAGCTGCGTTCTCATAGGCATCTGATCCAATCAGACGGCCACCGAAGCGATTCGTGAGGATGTCTAACTGATGCATCACCTGGTTATCGGTCTGCCCGATCTCGATGATTTTCTTCGTGGCGGCATCCTGTGCTGTGACAGGTGCGAGGGCCATACAGGCCAGTGCCGCACAAGTAAGTACTAATTTCTTCATAAAGCAATTTGTTAAAAATCCGAGGCAAATTTACATGAAATACTGATATGACACACCGGCTGGATAAAAAATGATCGGTCATTCACCGTTCCTGTGTGGATTTTTAGCATTTCGCAGTATCTATGCCCAATTCAGCTTGCCCTTACCATTTTGTCTCTACGGTAGAACCGGGGAAATAATGGGTGAGGATCGCATCGTAGGTATAACCTTTGGCTCCCATGACAGCTGCACCGATCTGACAGAGACCAACTCCATGCCCCCATCCAGCTCCTGTGAGGGTGAAACGAATGGGTAGGCCTTCGGCCGATGTCTCCTTATCCACCACAAAGGCAGAACTGTAGAGGTGAGATTCTGAGAGTGTCCGGCGGATCTCTAACTCCTTGCCGATGATAAGGCTACGCTGACTTCCAACGATTCGCAAGCGCACGATACGCCCTGAGCCTCCTCTTTCCAAGGGAATTAAATCGAGTATGCGTCCGAAGTCGATGCCCGATTTCCGTCGGATCAGTTCCGCTAATTCCTCTTGGGTGTAGCTCACTTGCCAACGATAGAAGTCGGTGGTTTCTTGGTCGTAGTTGTTGAGCACTTGACTCAGTATCGCCTTGTCGGTCGTGTGGCAGAAGGCTGTAGGTGCGGTACGGATCCATGTTTGGGCAGTGGCCTCGTCGGTCAGATCGGGAAACCCTTCTTCGGGGGCGTCGCGCAAGACAGCTAAATAGGGATGTTCAATCGGTTCCCAACAATTCTCAAACCGTTCGGTCACACCTCCGCAGCATTTCGAGAAGCGAGCGTCGCAGATGGCACCGTCGTAGAGCAAGACCTCGCCTCGTGTCTCTTGGATGGCCTCCTTCACGACAGGATTGCTCTCTCGGGTGATTCCTTGGTAGCGTTGGCAGTGGTCGTCGGCACAGACATCAAACAAGGTATGGTCTTCGCGGTCGTACCAACGGATCAGTTGCTCCTCATCTTGTTGGCAGCTGGCATACGGCTTGTCCGTCTTCGTCAGTTGCTGGTTCTTCTCGATTTGGGCCAAGAGCCAGCTGCGGGAGATGACCGCATGTGCTTTTAATAATTGCTTGGAGGCATTGGCACTCATCTCGGAGGAGATCACGCTGGTGAGGTATTCCTCGGCATCAATCTGGTTGATGGCTACGATCCCCTCTTCAGTCACGGCTAAATTGAGTGCGCCCCGGAATCGTTGGTCTTCCCGGCGTTGCCAATGGAAATCCACGCCGATGGTCACGGCCTTGAGATCGAATGAGCAGTTCTGCTCATCGGTCGGCTCGAAGAAGAGATCCTCATACAGTTTACCATTGAAAAGGATCTTTCCGTTGGTCCAGATGGCACGTTGTTCTCCTTGCACCTCCTCGCCTGTCTCCGTCTCGATATAGAGGCCGTTAAGCACAAAGAGGATAGACTTTTGGGTCATGATGCCCACGTTGACCATGGGCGTATTTGATTCCGTTCGTTTAGGTGTTCTCATTTTTCTTTCTTTGCTTGTAAGGAATTAAACGTCAAATAGGCAATTAACAAAATGTACATCAGGATCGCTACCCCTTCCGCTCCTCGGCTGGTAGCCCACGCCTCGTTCATGAGGTTGATACCACCGAAGCGCAATGCCGCACTGACCACACCCATCAAGGCACCACCGGCAATGAATCCGGAGGCTAACAGCGTACCCTTCTCTAAGCGAGCGGTGTTGATGTTTTGATCTTTACTGCGACTGCCCACATACCAGCTGATCGCACCACCGATCAAGAGCGGCGTGTTGAGGTCGAGTGGAATAAACATGCCCAAGGCAAAGGCCAAGGCCGGAACCTTGCAGAAGTTCAGGATGACGGCCAACGCTGCTCCGATGCCGTAGAGAATCCAGGGTGCGCCCGCCCCACTCATCAAGGGTTCGATAACAGCTGCCATAGCGTTCGCTTGCGGTGCGGCTAACTGTCCGGTTGTGAAGCCATAGGTCTGGTTAAGGATCAGAATAACACCGCCTACTGTAGCGGCAGAGACCAAGGTGCCCAAGAACTTCCACGTTTGTTGCTTGGCGGGTGTACTTCCTAACCAGTAGCCAATTTTCAGGTCGGTAATGAAACCTCCGGCCATGGAGAGTGCGGTGCAGACCACGCCACCGATGATCAGTGCGGATACCATGCCGGCCGCTCCTTTCAAACCAACGGTCACCATGATGATGGAGGCCAGAATAAGTGTCATGAGCGTCATGCCAGAAACCGGGTTCGTTCCTACGATGGCGATGGCATTGGCGGCAACTGTCGTGAACAGGAAGGCGATTACGCCAACCAACAGCAAGCCAATGACTGCATGGAACCAGTTATGCAGCACTCCAAACTGGAAGAAGAGGAAGGTGACGATCAGCGCGGCGATGATGCCAAAGGTGATTACCTTCATGGAGAGGTCTTTCTGGGTGCGCAACGTAGCGGAAGAGGTGGCTTCGCCTTTTCCTTTCAACTCTGTTGCCGCTAAGCCTACGGCACCTTTGATGATGCCCCACGATTTGATGATGCCGATCACACCAGCGGTGGCGATACCTCCGATACCGATGTGGCGGGCATAGGTGGTGAACAGCTGCTCCGGACTCATGCTACCCACGGTGGCCGTGA
>CAMGEM010000036.1 GCA_946055095.1 uncultured Parabacteroides sp.
GTTAATGCTTTAAATCAACAGTGTAATGAAACGATTCTTTTTGGGATTAATGCTGGTGGGCGCTTTCACGGCCCAGGCACAGCTCCGCAATGCGGATGTGTATGAAGTGACAGAGTTGGATCATTCCATGCAACGGAATGTAGTTGAGATTCCCGGTTTTGATGGTTATCAGACCTTAAAATGTGATTTCCATATCCATACGGCTTTCTCCGATGGATCGGTGTGGCCGGATATGCGTGTGGAAGAGGCTTGGCAAGAAGGGTTGGATGCGATCGCTATCACCGATCATATCGAGTATCGTCCGCACAAAGAGCAGTTGAAGGGAGACCTGAACGAGTCGTTCAAGATCGCCAAGAAGCGGGGCGATGAGTTGGGCTTTTTGGTGATTCACGGATCGGAGATCACCCGTTCCAAACCCTTAGGCCATTTGAATGCGCTCTTCTTACAGGATAGCAACCCGCTGGATGTGGAAGATCCGCTGAAGGCGATCGACGAGGCGAAACGGCAAGGTGCGTTTATCATGTGGAACCATCCGGGATGGCCCGACGACAAATCGACGCTCTATCCCGTGCATGAGGAGTTGCTGAAGGCGAACAAGATTGATGGCATCGAGGTCTTCAACTTCGCTGAGTATTACCCCAAAGCGTTTGATTGGCCCGTGCAATATGGCAAAGCCTTCATGGGAAATACGGATATTCATGGCTTGATCGCGGGGATGTATGGCTGGGGTAAACTGGTACGCCCACTTACGCTGGTGTTCGCCAAGGGACGCAGTGAGCAGGCGATCCGTGAGGCCTTGTTTGCGCATCGCACAGCGGTCTTGTTCCAAGATGTGCTGGTTGGACCTGCGGAATACCTCTCCAAATTGGTAATGGCCTGTTTCCAAGTGCGTCAGATCAATAGCGGGCGTATCGAGGTGGTCAACCAATCGGATATTTCGTTCAAGGCAACGGTGGATGGGAAGCTGATCCTGCTCCCCGCACGTAAGGCCATTCAGATGGATCTGCCACAACAGGGGCCGTTGGTGATGCAGAATTGCTTTATCGGCCAAGATAAACAGCTGACTTTCGAGCTTTACGAATTGGAAGGTATGTTACGTTAAGCAATTCTTGAAGATGTAGCTGTTTTTTCCTACTTTTGCCCTCCGAATATTCTAAGGAAGGACAAACATGAATGATCTGATAACAGCTCCTGAGGGGACTTGGCGCACAACGGTTAAGCTCCCCTCCTCCAAAAGCATCAGCAATCGTGCGTTGATTTTGAATGCGCTCAGCTCCAGCCCCTATGCGGTGGATAACCTCTCGGATTGCGACGACACAAACCTCATGGTAAATGCGCTGCAAGCCGAAGGTGGGGATTTTAATGTAGGGGCAGCGGGTACGACTATGCGTTTCTTGACCGCTTTCCTCGCCAATCGACCGGGCGAATGGACCATCACCGGCACGGAGCGCATGAAAAACCGACCGATCAAGGTGCTGGTGGAGGCGTTGAATGCGCTGGGGGCACACATTTCCTACATGGAGAAAACAGGCTTTCCTCCGCTACGCATCTCGGGTTCCGCGTTGCCAGGTGGAGAGATCGCACTGCCCGGCAATGTCAGCTCGCAATATATCTCGGCGATCCTCATGGTGGCTCCGCTGATGGAGAAGGGGGTAACGCTCCATTTGGAAGGGGAGATTGTTTCCCGTCCTTACATTCACATCACGCTGCAGCTGATGAAACAGTTTGGCGTGTCGGCCACTTGGGAGGATCATACGATTCGGGTATGGCCTCAAACCTATACCCCGATTCGCTTCTTGGTGGAGTCGGATTGGAGTGCCGCCTCCTACTGGTATGAGATGATGGCGCTCTCACCCAAGGCGGAGATTGAGTTGTTGGGCCTTTTCAAAGAGAGCTTGCAAGGTGATGCTGCTGGGGCTAAATTGTTCGAGCGGTTAGGCGTGGAGACGCACTTCACCGACCGAGGCGTTAAGTTGCGGCACACCGGCATCCGCTGCAAGGAGTTGACCTACGACTTCGTGAATGAGCCGGATCTGGCACAGACCTTCGTAGTGACCTGTGCGCTGCTGGGGGTTCCTTTCCGTTTCACCGGTTTGCAATCGTTGAAGATCAAGGAGACGGATCGAATCGCCGCCTTGCAAACGGAGTTACGCAAGTTAGGTTATGTGTTGCGGGATGCGCAAGACAGCATCCTCTCCTGGGATGGTGAGCGGTGTGAGCCAGAGGCCCATCCCGTCATTGCCACCTATGAAGATCATCGCATGGCCCTCTCTTTCGCACCAGCGGCTTTGGTGCGTCCGGAAGGGATTGCGATTGCCCATCCAGAGGTGGTTAGTAAGAGTTATCCCCATTATTGGAGCGATCTGCGTGCCGCAGGATTTACGGTGCGAACGAATGAATAATAGGAGGCAGGGAATAGCATTATGTGGTATATTATCCTCAGTTTGGTGGCATTAGGCCTTGTGGCCGCTGTGGCGGGTTACTTCCGTAACCGAAAGTTGCAGCGGCAGTTGGAGCGTGGCGAGATCGACGCGATCCCCGATCCACAGGAGATTCCCGAGGAGTGTTGCGGGCAGCATGAGACCTGTGAGCGCGACAGCCTCTTGGCCGCCGTCAGCAAACAGATTGAGTATTATGACGATGAGGAGTTGGATCGCTACAAGGGTGTAGAGGCCGACGCCTACGAGGAGGAGGCGATTGAGGAGTTCAGCGAGGTGCTCTACACGTTGCAAGAGGTGGAGGTGGCCGGTTGGCTACGCAGCTTGCAGCTACGTGGGATCAACCTGCCCGATGCCTTGAAAGATGAGGCTTTCTTGATTGTGGGAGAGCGAAGGATTCATTAAACAGCAAACTACATGGATTTATTGCAATACACCTTTTTTCAACACGCCCTGCTTGGTAGTCTTTTGACGGCTATCGCCTGTGGCATAGTAGGCACCTACATTGTCGCTCGTCGATTGGTGTTTATCAGTGGAGGCATTACGCACGCCTCGTTTGGAGGCTTAGGGTTGGGTTTCTATTTAGGGACGAACCCCATCTGGATGGCGTTGGTCTTCGCGGTGCTCTCTGCTTTTGGCGTGGAATGGGTCAGCAAGGCGCATGATGTACGTGAGGATTCCGCGATAGCCGGTGTCTGGTCGTTGGGTATGGCCTTAGGTGTGATCTTTATCTTCTTGACCCCTGGCTATGCGCCCAACCTCTCCGCCTATCTCTTTGGCAATATCCTGACCATCACGGCAGGTGACCTATGGGGAATGTTGGCGTTGGTCGTGGTGGTAACAGCCCTGTTTCTCCTGTTTTTACGAGAGATTATTTATGTGGCTTTCGATCGGGATTTCGCCCAAACGCAAGGATTGCCGGTTAAGCTGATTGAGTATGCGATGATGTGTTGCATCGCCGTGACGATTGTCTTTTCCATTCGATTGGTAGGTATTATGCTTTTGATCAGCCTATTGACCCTTCCCCAGATTACGGTGAACCTGTTTACCTCCGATTTCAAACGCATCATGGTCGGAAGTATCGCAATCGGCTTCTTGGGATGTGTCTGCGGATTGTTGCTCTCCTATTACCTGAATGTGCCTTCCGGTGCGTTCATCATCCTGTTCTTGGTCTTGTTGTTTTTGATTTCTAAAGCAATAAAAGCCGTTGTCACTCCGTTAAATAAGGAATGAAAAAAGGGTATAGTCTCATTGGAATCCTTAGTTTATTGCTCTTGCTTTGGTCGTGCAGCACGAAAAAGAACACCAAGGCAAGCCGCTTTTATCATGCGTTCAATACCCGATACAACATCTATTTCAATGGGAAACAGGCCTTCGACGAAGCACTGAAAAGCCAGCAAGACGGCTACAAAGAGAACTACTCGGAAATGATCTATATGTATCCGATCAGTGCGCAACCCAAAGACAAACCACAGACAGGCGGCCCTTTCGATCGCACGATCGAGAAGAGCAATAAAGCCATCAAGCTCCATTCCATCCAGGCGAAACCCGCCAAGAAACCGGGTTGGAAGAACAACCCTAAATTGGTGAAGGAGCAGGCCAAGGAGGAGTATAACCCCTTCTTGAAGAACTGTTGGCTGATTATGGGACAAGCCCAATTCTATAACGCGGATTTCCTACAGGCATCTGCTACCTTCTCCTATATCGCTCGCCACTATGCCCAAGAGGAGGAGGTCGTGGCGGAGGCTCGCCTATGGCAGGCCCGCTGCTATGCGGAGATGGGGTGGTATTACGAATCGGAGGACATCTTGGAGAAGATGAACAAGGAGGGCATCCCGGCGGCCAACTTGAAGCAGTATGCGGCAGTGAATGCCGATTACCTCATCAAGAACCAACAGTTTGAGGAGGCAATTCCCTATCTAAAAACGGCGATCAAGGCGGAGAAAAACCGTAAACAACGGGCGCGCATGAAGTACCTGTTGGGACAGATCTATGCGGATTTGGACTTGGGCAACTTGGCCTATAAAGCCTTTGCGGAGGTGATCCGTTCCAATCCACCTTACGAGTTAGAGTTTGCCGCTCGTATCCGTCAGAGTGAGGTGTTCGTGGGCAGCAACTACCTGAAAGTGGTGAAAATGCTGGAGCGTATGGCCAAGAGCCAGAAGAACAAAGACTATTTGGATCAGGTCTATTATGCCTTGGGCAATATCTATCTGAACCGGGAAGATACGGTGAATGCGATCAAGAACTACCAGTTAGGTATCGAGAAGAGCACGCAGAACGGTATGGATAAGGCGATTTGCCAAATCAAGTTGGGTGATATTTACTTTACACAGCGGGATTATGTGAAGGCGCAACCCTGTTTCAGCGGAGCCTTGGCGGGATTGAAGAAGGAATACAAGGAGTATGCGCGTGTCTCCAAACTCTCTGCTGTCTTGGATGAGTTGGTGGTACATGTGGAGGCCGTACATCTGCAAGATAGCCTACAAGCCTTGGCTAAGATGCCGGAGGCGGAGCGGTTGGCCATCATTGACAAGAAGATCGAGGAGGTCAAGAAGGAGGAGGAAGAGGCGAAAGCCTTGGCGGAGAAGGAGGCCTACTTAGCCGAGCAGGAGGCGAAGGGAACGGGCATCAACCGTCCGGGAACGGAGACCAACACCGTACAGATGCCTACCACAGGAGGTGCCTCTTTCTATTTCTATAATCCCCAAACGGTGGCACAAGGTAAGACCCAGTTCCAGCGTAAGTGGGGACGCCGTACCTTGGAGGATAACTGGCGGCGGAAAAAGAAGGAACTTTCCACCTTTGATGAACCCAACCCGGAGGAGACGGAGCAGGCTGACGAACCACGAGTTGGGGCAGATGGACAGCCTTTACCAACCGACTCGATTGCGGGCGGTGATCTGCCTGCCGTAGCAGCGGACGATCCGCATACCCGTGAATATTACCTGCAACAGTTGCCTTTCACAGAGGAGGATGTGGCCGCTTCGAATGTGATCATCGAGGATGGACTTTACAACATGGCGATGATCTATAAGGATAAACTGGAGGATTTGCCCCTCTCGATCGAGGGCTTTGAGACGTTGGAACGACGTTTCCCGGAGCATACACACCGATTAGAGAGCTACTACCAAGTCTATTTGATGGCCTTGCGCCTGCAAGACGAGGCATTGGCCGCTGCCTACAAGACGAAATTGATGCAAGCCTTCCCAGAGAGTGACTATGCCGTGGCGGTGGCGGATCCCAACTATGAATATAACATCCGCATGATGGATCGGGTACAGGATTCACTGTACCAGCAGACCTATGACCGCTATTTAGCCAGTGATACCACTACGGTTCGCCGTAGCTTCAAATTAGTTAGCGAGAAATACCCGTTGGCTACGCTGATGCCTAAGTTCATGTTCTTGGATGCGTTGACCTATGTGCAAGCGGGAGACACGGAGGGCTTCAAGGCGGCTTTGCGCACATTGATCGAGAAATATCCGAAGGCTGACGTGACGGAGCTGGCCGGTGAGATGTTGAAAGGGGTCTTGCGTGGCCGAGCTTTGGTGCAAGGTGGCGTGCGAGGCATGAGTTGGAACTTGCGCTTTGGTGTAGGTGAGGATGGTAGCTTGTCGGCAGCGGATAGCGCACGAGTCTTCAATCCCGAACGTAACACCCCCTACGAGATGCTGTTGGTTTATCCCACGGGGAGTGTCGATCAGAACCAACTGCTCTTTGCGGTGGCGGCTTATAACTTCGCTAACTTCATGGTCAAGGAGTTTGATCTGGTCTTCGAGGAGGCAGGTCCGATCAGTATGTTAGCGATCAAGGGCTTCTATAACTTCGATGAGGTTATCCAATATTATAAGATGATCTATGGAGCGGATGGGTATGCGACGACATTGAATAAAGCGGTTGCGGTCTTACCCATCTCAGATGCCAATTATGAGACATTGATGCGTGGAAAGACCTTGGAAGAATACATCACCTTCTTCGATGAGCAGTTTGGAGAGGAGTTGCCCGATTTGGCAGCTCGTTGGAAAGCCCGTTTGGCAGAGGATGCAGCTGAGGCTGAGGAATCGGCAGAGGAGGATGCGCCGGAGATACCAGAGGAGGATGCACCTGTAATTGAGCCAACAGAAGAGTCAAAACAGGCGGAACCAGTGCAAGTGGAGCCAGCGCAGGAGATGCAGCCAGTGACGTTGCCAGAAGAGCCTTTGCAAGCGCCTGCTCAGCTGGAGGTGGATTCTATTGCGTCGCCAATCGAGATCGAAGAGATATCACTACCCACTGATACCCTGCGGGTAGATACAGTTCCAGCTGTGCAACAGCCTATCGAGGAGCAAGGGCTTACCTTGAAGGAGATCCAGGAGATTCGCAAACAGGAGGCTGCCGAGGAGGAGGCGAAACGTGCGGAGGCACGCAAGGCGTTCGAGGAACAACAGAAAGCGGATGAGGCTTTACGCCAGCAGAAGGCCAAGGAGCAGGAGGCTTTGCGAAAGCAACAGGCAGCGGAGGAACAGGCCTTGCTGAAGGCGAAAGCGGATCGCGAGAAGCAGTTGGAGGCTGATCGGAAAGCGAAGCTGAAGCAGGCCGAGGCGGAGCGTAAGGCGAAACTGAAAGCCCGTGAGGAGCTGCGTAAAGAGAAAGAGCGGGCGTATAAGGAGCGGCTGAAACAGAAAGAGAAGGAGCAGAAAGCAAAGGAACGAGCCTATAAGCAGAAACTGAAAGAAAAAGAGAAGGCTCGTAAGGAGGCCCTCCGAGCCAAGGAACAGGCGGCGAAAGCGAAGCGCAACTCAAAGCGCTAACTTCTCTTTCAATAGCTTATAGCCGGAATGGCTGGCCCGGAGCGTCACACCATTCTTCAGACGTACCTGATAGGTCTCCTTCCCAAACAGTTCGATGCGTGCGATCTGGGCGGTATGGACAATCGTGGAGCGATGGATGCGCACGAATGCCGGTGAGGGAAGGCTTTGCTCGAAATATTTCATGGTTTGCTCCTTCAGGTATTGCCCGGTCGTGGTGAATATCGTGACATAGTCGCCACTGGCTTGCAGATACAGAATCTCTTCTAAGTCGATAATGTGGATGCGTGCCCCATCTTTCACGGAAATCCGATCAATTAGCTCCACCTCTGCAGGTGCCTGAAGAGGAGCAGGAGGAGGTGTGATAGGCTGTTGCGTAGGAGGAGCAACCCGCTCTTCGATAGGCGCTTCTCGCTCTTGCTGCAAGGCATACCATTGCGTCAGAATAATCCATAGCAAAGCCCCGTAAATCAGCCGGAAGGGGAGGGTCGGCGCATAGTGTGACCAAGTAACCCCTTCGATAAGTGCCTCTCCCAATAGGCCGCTCACGCTCCACAAAAGAAGTATGAACAGGGCCAATACGACTTGTACCTGTGGGATAGGTAGCACCTGACGCACATACCACTGGCAATAGCCGGATAGGACGAGGAAGCTCAATGAGCAGAGACTATCCCCCAGCGCAACACCAAGCGAGCAATGGCCATACCCCATTAATAACCCGCATTGCAGTGTGATAGCCATCACGAATAGCGCAATGCCAACCGCTTGACTGAGATAGGATCGAAGGAGAGGATGCGCCTGCATGACACACTTAATTTCTGATTTCTAACCCGCTGAGGAATAGGTTGCCCTTAATGATCAAGGTATGGACCTGACCCGAAGGCTCCTCGATGTGTGTGCGCAGATCACGGTTACCCGCCAAGAACAGCATCAAGTCGGTGCGTACGACCCAGTTCGCCGGGACATAGATAATCACGCTGGCACAAACACTGTGCACCTTGATGACCGTCTCCTCCTTTCCCAAGGTGGTTTTGCTCAGATCAAGAATGATATTACTCATCAAGATGGATATGTCGGCTCCTTTAAACACCTTGTCCAATATGACCTGTTGCACCGAGGTGAAGCTGGTGTCGCAATAGACAAAACCATCCGTCACATCTGTCCGCTTGTTCACGTTAAGGTCTATGGTCGGAGTTGAGCTATGCTCCTTCTGGTCTTTGCGCCGGAAAAGAAGGAAGAGGCCCATGGCGACAAAGAGAAGCGGCCAATAGGTGTGCCACTGAGCGGAAACAAACGCATTCCACTCGGGGAACAGAAAATAGCCACCGATCAGCAGCATGATGACCCCTCCAATGTACCGCCGCTGAAGGATGGCGCAGACACCGGCCAGAATGATCAAGCTTTGCCATGAGATGAATTTATCCACCCACTCGGATTCAATGATCCCTAAGTTGCGGAGGAGATAGGCCATACCTCCCACGATTAACACGAAAGCGACGAAATGCGCTCCTACCGATGAACGCTGTGCGTTTGTCTTTTCTTCTTTATTCTCTATGAGTTCCATATCGTTGAAATTTTTGCTCAAAAGTATTTATTTCAATCAGGTCATGCAAGCAAATTTCGTCGAGAAATAGGAGTGAAGTCGATGAATGCCGGATGTCAGTCGATAAAAAGTTCATTGAAAGAGAGAGGTTGGCGTGTCTATAAAAAATTAGGGACTGTCTCACGACACCCCCTAACGAACTTTGTTAACCTTAATCTAATACTATTATGAAAAAACCACGGCGCAAATATACACAGAACGCCACCGTTTTTCTGTCTTTTACATATTAAAATTTGTTATTATTTATCGAGTAATACCTATTTCGTGTAAGAATAGGTTCCTTTTGTCTGTTCGATGTAATCGCAGAGGTGGCAAACGCCCTGCTCAGCCCGAATCTTTTGCCCTAACTGCTCGGCTTGCCGTTGGAGATTGGAATCGGTCATGAGCTGTTCCACTTTGCGATCCACCTCCCGTTGGGTTGCCTTACCGATTCGCAACGCACTTGGCCCTATGCCTAATCGCTCTACACGGTAGGCCCAATAAGGCTGGTCGAGTAACAGCGGGGTGAGTAGCTGCGGCTTGCCGGCACGTGCAACACTGTGTGTAGTGCCACAACCTCCATGATGAATGACCCCTTGGCAATGGGAGAGCAACAGGTGGTGAGGCAGTGGCTGCGTCATGAGAAACAGCCGATCGTTGGTCTGCAATTGAATGCCTGTTTGCGACCAACCTGAGCCAATCAATAATCGGAAGCCCAGCTTGCGGCAACTCTCCAAGAGCATTTGACAGAAACGATGTCCATCTTTGGCAGAGCAACTGCCCAACGTGAAAAAGAGAATCGGATCAGATCCGCTTTCCACGAAGCGCAACAGCGTCTGATAAGCAGGCTCCTCATAGCTGAAACTGTCGTTGAAGCAATAACCACCAATCTCCCAAGGGAAAGGCCAATCGGGGTCGGTCTCTCCAATCTGCGGACTATACATGAGGTAATTGAGCGAATGGGATCCGGCGTGGTAGCCGAAATTCACAATCGGTGTCATCCCCAACTGTTGTCGCTGTTTGTTGATGGTCTCTTTGACCATGAGGTTGGTCAATCGGTTCATCACTTTCCAGAGCAATGCTGGAGGTAGCAGCGGGTTAGGCCGTTGAAAAGGCAGGGTAGCCGGACGGATATGCTTACTCGGTAGCAACGGGGCATAGCCTGTGCGGATCAAGGGCTTCTCGCAATACTCTGCAATGCTGGGGGCAGCGAACTCCGAATTGGTGGAGATCACCAAGTCATGCTGCTTCACCAAGGAGGGGAGCTGCTCAAATTGGGTGTCAATGACCGCTCTGGTCCATTTCAAGAAGGGACGGAAGCCCTGTTTTTTCTGTCCGGCATCGTCGATCATCCCTTTGATGTCATCGAAAGGCTGAAGCACATAACGAAAGCCGTAGCTTTTGACAGAGGCCTCGAAAAGGGAGGGCACATTGAGTGTCACCTCATGCCCCCTGCGTCTCAACTCCTCGGCCACGGCCAAATAGGGAAGCACATCACCCTGCGAGCCACGTGTCACTAACAGAATCTTCATATCAATAGATTTTCAGTTGTTTCAACTTCTCGGGATCCAACTGGTATTTCTGCTCCAAGGCTTGCAGATGTGCCTCTGAGAGATCCAACGGACGATTCAACCGACGAGCCTCCCAGTAGCCTTTCAAGACAGCGGTGACCATGCGACGTGGATTGAACACGAACGAGGAGGTGATCCAGCAGCTGTGCGTGCACCAACAATTAGCCGTGGCCCCATGACCTATGGCTGCGATCTCTTTGCGCATCGCTTCGGATTGCATGATCCGCTGGATGTCGCAATCGTAGTCCTTCACATTGCCTAATGGCTCTCGCAACTCACAAGCCCGGAAGCGTCCGTCATAGTCGATAACCAAGGTAGTCTCACCCGCGGTACAATCCATCTTCCAAGGAGTAGGACGATCAATGTTGCTGGCTCTTACGCCATACATCGCCCGGATAAAGCCTAAGTAGAAGAGGCGGGTGATCGGTTTACGCAAACCTGAACTCTCTCGCACCATCCGATCCGCATACGCATTATATACCGGTGCCACCTCATCTTGGATCTTTCGCAGTGAGCTCTCGGTCAACACCTTCATGCCGTCGTCACGGGTCATACCTCGTGCGGCCTCGATGGTATGGGTGGAGAGTTGGAAACGACCATAGATCCAGGTCATCCAATCCTCGATCTGATCCACATTGTATTTGGTGATCACCGTGGAGAGATTCTTCAAGACCATGCCATCGTCCCCGAAATTCGCCTGGATTAATTGCAAGGTGTGCAACGCCTTGTAGAAATTGCCGGGTACACCTCGTTGGCGATCGTGTGTCTCGCCGAAGCCATCTAACGAGAGGCTGATATTGATGTTACACTCCGGGCAGTTCTTCCGGAAACGCTTGATCCATTCCACGACGCGCTCGGGACGTAACCCATTGGTCGGGATATTGACATCTTTAATATGGTTGTTCTTGTAGAAGAGTTCCAAAATCTCTGGCAGGTCATCCCGCAGGGTGGGTTCACCGCCGGAGATCCACAATCGGTTGAACTCGCCTGCTGTCTCAGAGATGCGCTTAATCTCCTCAAAGGTCAGATCCGGTTGTTTCTTGTCCATCTCTTGGGCATAGAAACACATGGCGCATTTCGCATTGCAACGTCCGGTTACGAAGAGGAACACCGATTCCAATTTGCGCTCCGTGCTCATGGCTCTGAAGGAGCTATATTTTCTTTTCTTATTCATGTTTGACGGATTTCATAAAGGTGCTGATTTGGCGTGCGATCTCCTCCTTTCGCTTATAGCAAAGCCGAGCTAAATAACATAAACACCCCAATAACGCACTGATCAACATACTACTATCTTTTGGGCGCAAAGTTGGCGGTTTCGGCAAATATGTACAATCTCCGATCGAAGGAATCCTTGGTCGATCGTTAATTCTTTCTCTCAAATGGTTACTTTGGCCAGATGCTACGTCGCTCGATGGCCTCTTGAAGGCGTTGTTTGTAGTTGTCGGAAATAGGGATGTATTCATGCCCAAAGACGATGCGACCACGCTCGATCACCTTAATCTTCTCCGGCTGCACGATAAAGGAGCGATGCACACGGACAAAACGATCGACTGGAAGCATATCCTCTAAATTCTTCATGCTCATCAAAGAGAGGATGGGTTTTGGTTCTCCTTCTACAAAGATCTTCACATAATCTTTCAGTCCCTCGATGTAGAGGATGTCACGCAGTTCAATCTGAATCAGCTTATACTCACTCTTGACGAAAATGCTCTCTCGGGATTCGTTCGTTGGCAGGGCTTCTCGATGGCTCAACTCATACCATTTCAGCGCTTTGTTGGCCGCCGTAAGGAAGTCGGTGTAGCTGATCGGCTTCAGCAGATAGTCGAGGGCATTCACCTTATAGCTATCCAAGGCATACTGCTCGAAGGCGGTGGTGAAGATCACACGGGTCTCCTCGGGTAGCATCCGACTCAGCTCCAGTCCACTCAACTCGGGCATCTGGATGTCTAAAAAAAGCAGATCGACGGGCTCTTGGCTCAATGCTTTCAAGGCTTCCAGCCCACTGCCGTAACAGCCTTTCAGCTCCAAGAAGGGGGTTTTCATGGCGTAGCTCTCCAAGAGGCTAACCGCCAAAGGCTCATCGTCAATGATTGCGCACGTCATCGGATTTGATTTTATGGATTACTAAATGGGCTACATAGTTCTCCCCCTCCTTGCCATAGGCCAAGTGATAACATTCGGGATAAAGCAGGGAGAGCCGTTTCTCCAAGTTGCTTAGTCCGATGCCCGATCCACTCTTGTCGCCAGCGGTCTTCGGGAAGTAACTGTTGCGAATGGAGCAGCTGACGGCATCACCCGCTTGCCGGATCGTGATCTGGATGAACGAGGGTTGACTGTTACTCACTCCATGCTTGAAGGCATTTTCCACCAAGGAGATAAAAAGTAGCGGAGCGATCATCACCCCCGGTGTGGCCGCCTCGATGTCGGTTTGCAGATCGACGTGCCGCGGTAGCCGGATGCGCATCAGCTCAATGTAGTTGCGCAGGAAGTCCAGGTCCTTCTCGATCGGTACGAGCGGTTGGTTGCTCTCGTAGAGCACATAACGTAAGAGTCGGCTCAGGTCGTGCACCGCCTCCTGCGCCTTCTCCGGGCTGAAGGCGATGAGGGAATAGATATTATTCAAGGTGTTGAAAAGGAAATGGGGATTGAGCTGGCTCTTCAAGTTGCTAAGCTCCGCCTCGGCGCGTTCCCGCTCCAATTCCCGTTGGTTCGCTTCCACTTGGTACCAGCCATTGGTCATGCGGATCGCCACACTAAGGCCAGTCACTAAGCTATAAATCGCTACATTAATGGCGTGAAAACCGATCTCGTCACGCAGCGGACGGGGATGAGGATGTTTCATCATCTCATCGGGGATGGCGTAAGTCATGCAGAGGTGCACAAGTCCCATCATGGCCAAGATCAGCAGCATATTGCAAAGCAGGAACCAACGGGTTTCTCGCCGGAAAAGGAATCGTTTGATCAGCCATATATAATTAATGTAGAAGATCGACATGAAGCTGAGCGGTACGATGATGCTACGCACGTAATCTTCTACAGAGCTGACTCCTGAGCGACCTGTGAAAAAGAGGGGGGAGCAGATCAATATGCCCCACCCCACGATATGGATCAGGTGTCCCGTCCCCTTGACGCGGGGCATGGGAGGCACCTCTATGTTCTTGCGTCTGTTCATGGCCGTAAAGATACCGTTTTTATTCGTATCGGATCGCCTCGATCGGATCCAATTGCGCCGCTTTCTTCGCTGGATACCAACCGAAGAAGACACCCGTCACCGTGCAGACCACGAAACTGAGCAACACGCTCCATGGCTGGATGTAGATGGGGAAGTGGGCGACCACATTGACCATCACCGCAGCCCCAATGCCAAAGAGCACACCGATCAAACCTCCTGTCACGCTGATCAAGATAGACTCAATCAAGAATTGCGCCAGAATGTCGATGCCTTTCGCACCAATACTCATACGCAAACCGATCTCACGGGTACGCTCCGTCACGCTGACATACATGATATTCATGATACCGATACCGCCGACCAGCAGCGAGATACCCGCCACAGCAGCCAACAGGGTGGTCATGATGTCGGTCGTGGTAGTCAGCATCGTGCTCAATTCCTGCATGCTACGAATGGTAAAGTCATCCTCGTCCGTATCTTTCAAGCGGTGGTTGCGACGCAAGATCTCCGAGATCTCCTCGATCGCCTGTTCCGTGTATTGCTCATCCAAAGCTGAGCAGGTGATACCCTGCAGGTGCGTGATCGCCAACACCTTTTTCTGGATGGTGGTATAGGGGGCCAAGATCAAATCGTCTTGATCCATACCCATGCTGTTGTAGCCCTTACTCTTCAAGACACCTACCACCCGGAAGGGAAGCTTGTTGAAGCGGATCACCTTACCCACAGGGCTGCTGCCATCCGGGAAGAGGTAATCCACCACCGTCTTACCGAGTACGCAGACTTTAGCGGCAGTCTGCACATCCTGCTCACGGAACATCTCGCCATCCTCGATCTCATAGCGACGGATCTCCAAATAGTCCGTGCTGATGCCATAGACCGTAGTCGGTGCATTGTTGGCTCCATTGATGGCTTGTCCACTGCTGTTCACGGAAGGTGAGGAGGCCGCTACATAGCGGGTCTCGTTCACAATGTCCTCATAGTCTTGCAGCTTCAAGGTCTCCATGGAGGAGGCATCTTGACGCTGGCCACCCATCATGTCCGCTCCGGGTTGGATCATGATCATGTTCGAGCCCATCTCACTGATTTGCGCTTGAATGCTCTGCTTCGAACCTTGACCAATCGCCAACATGGTGATCACGGAGGCCACACCGATGATGATACCCAACATGGTGAGGAAACCGCGCAGTTTGTTGTTGGCCAACGCTCGGATCGCTATCTTTAGTAAGTTCGCTGTGTTCATAATTGCTGTTTTTAAACGTTCAAATGCCCCTTAATCATCGTTCTTCGGCAACGCCGCCAAGGCTTCTGCGGCACTGAGGATATGCTCATTACGGACATCGGCCGTGACGTGCCCATCGCGCAGCATAATGTTGCGGCTGCTGTATTGGGCGATCTCGGGGTTATGGGTCACGAAGATAATGGTTCTTCCCTCGGCATGGAGCCGTTGAAACAGCACCAAGATCTCGAACGAGGTACGTGTATCCAGGTTACCGGTTGCCTCATCTGCCAAGATCACCGCCGGATCGTTGACCAACGCACGAGCGATGGCCACACGCTGCATCTGTCCACCAGACATCTGGTTGCTCTTGTGCATCAAGCGATCTCCCAAGCCAACGGCCATTAAAGCATTGATCGCCTTCTCCTTGCGCTGGGCGGCGTTGAACGCTGGGTTGTACATCAAAGGCAGTTCCACATTCTCCACTGAGGTAGTCTTTGGCAGCAGGTTGTAGTTCTGGAACACGAAGCCGATCTTTCGGTTGCGCAAGGTGGCTCGTTGCCGTTTATTCATGCTACGCACCGATACGCCATCCAAGTAGTATTCGCCGCTCGTCGGGGTGTCTAAGCAACCCAATGTGTTCAGCAACGTACTCTTGCCGGAGCCGGAGGTACCCATGATGGTCACGAACTCGCCTTCGTAGATGGTGAAGGAGACACCACGCAAGGCGTGGACAATCTCATCACCCACATGGAAGTCACGCTTGATGTTCTCCAATCTGATGATCTCTTTCATGATTCATCTCGTTTTTGGTGTGACAACTATTCTTTCGGACCTTCGCCGTTCTTCTTGTTGTTTCTTCCCGGAGGACCTGGCATGAAGGGATTTTGGTTGCCTTGCGGCATCGCTGGCATAGCAGCTGTGGTAGCCATATCTACCGCAATCTCATCACCTTCCGTCAAACCATCAGTCACCTCGGTGAGGGTTGAGGAGTTAGTGCCCACCGTGATCTGTTTTGGCGTGAGGGTGTTACCCTGACGCAACCAAACCATGCGCTTGCCGCCCTGCACCTCATTACCCTTGTTCTCGATCGTGATGCCGATCTGCTCCATCATCTGTGGATCGGGCACGAAGCGAAGGGCCTTGTTCGGGATGGTCAAGATATTGGGGCGCTCCATCGTGTAGATGGTGACGTTGGCCGTCAAACGCGGCTTCAGTTTCAGGTCGGGATTGTCGGCAGTGATCACTACCTCATAGGTCACAACCGTCGAGGAACTGGTAGAGGTCGTTGAGCTGCTCTCTGCCTCCCCCAAACGTACCTGACGCACTACACCCTCGAACTCATCATTCGGATAAGCATCAACGGTGAAGGTCACACGCTGTCCCTCTTCCACAGTGCCTATATCGGCCTCATCCACATCGGCAATCACCTGCATCTTGGTCAGGTCGGCAGCGATGGTGAACAGGGTCGGTGTCTCGAAGCCAGCTGCTACGGTCTGTCCCTCTTCCACCGCTTTGTTGATCACGATCCCATCAATCGGGCTGGTAATCGTCGCATACTCCAAGTTTCGGCGTACCCGTACCATGGAGGCTTGGTTCTGCTCGTAGGCCGCTTTTGCCTTCTCATAGTTGTAAGTAGCTGTCTCGTAGTCGGTCTCGCTGATCAACTGCTTCTCATGCAAGATCTTGCTACGCGCGTAATTCTTCTGTTGATACTCAAACTCGGTCTTGCTGCTGGCCAACTGCGCCTGTGCCGAACGCAACTCAGCTTGCAAGTTAATCTTATCCATCTCAGCGATCAGCTGTCCGGCCTTCACTACATCGTTATAGTCGGCATAGAGCTTGTCGATGATACCAGACACCTGTGTACCTACCTCTACCTCCGTCACCGGCTCCACGGTGCCGGTCGCAGTGACTGTGTTCGTGATTGAGCCGCGAGCCACTTTTGCGGTCTCCAGCTGAATACTGCCTTTGGGAGACTTCCCGCTAAAGAGGAAGAAACCGCCTGCGATGACTGCGATCGCAATGCCGCCAATGATTACTTTTTTCTTATCCATATCTTTTGTCTCCTTGATTTACACGATATATCTGTATTTGTAATAAACCCCACGGTTCCTTAGCTTATACCCCATACTTCACGCCTGTGAACCCCATAGTTGGAGGTCGCGAACCCCATGGTTCTTGAAATAGGTCCCTGCGGCTTTCACCGCAGGGAACCCACCAAAAAGAGAGTGGAGTATAAAATAAGTTCATTAGTGGAATTAGTAGTTCTCTGCTACGGGCTTATGCTGATAGATGTTCAACAATTGAATACTCATCAAAGCCATATACTTCGCCTGCAACTGCTGTTGCTGAGCGGTCAAGAAGTTGTTCTTCTCGGTCAGCAACTCGACGGTATTCTTCATGCCCAAGCTGAACTGCTCATCCACCAATTTGTAACTCTCGGTAACGTAGTTCAACTGTTCGCTGGCTGAGAGGTACTGTGTCTGCGAAGAGGTCGCATCGAGATAGATCCCCTCCACCGTCTTCAGTAATTGCT
>CAMGEM010000037.1 GCA_946055095.1 uncultured Parabacteroides sp.
ATGTCCTGCACATCCTGGGAGAAGCCATTAAAATACTCAATGATGTTCATCTTCAGGCGCTGTGTGTCAATCTCGTTTTTCAGCGTCTTCATGGTGAAGGCACTGGTGTTGTAGAATGGATAGCCAGTAACCTGAGTGAGGAATGGCGTATAATCAACAAGGTTATGGCTGTCGCAGAACTCCTTCTTCTGGAGCACGGCAGCTTTGGTGGGTTCAAGGAGCACATCGATACGACGAAGCACCATGAACGGCAGGATGATCTTCTTGTAGTCGCCCTTCTCGAAGGCATGCACCAGCACATCGTTGGCAATGTTCCAGATAAAGGAGAAGAGGGCGTTATATTGTTTGTTGTCCATGTTTTACCAATTTAAAATAATTATCTAAAGTTTCCCACCCCTAATAAAGAGGGTGGAAAGTAATAGTAATTCAAATTTTCTTCGTAAATTAGAGGTGCCAATCAGCTGATTTGCAATGGAAAATAAGAATACTGTTATAGTATGCAAAAATAGGCGATTTGAACGAACTTACCAAGGTCTTATCCGTTAAAGAACAAGCGCAAGAGCAACTTTTCATCATCAAATACGGGCTGAATGGTAATTCTATTTAATGCGTCTGTCCTACATCGTTGTTGATACTATTGACGAAGAGCGGACAATACTAATCCCTCGCCTCAGAGAATACCTATGTCTGAGGCGAGGGATTGTTTACTTTACGTTGGAACGAGTGCGTCTCCTATCTGATGCGGCGCCGGATTCGGCTGAGATTCTCTGGAGAGGTATTTAGATAGGAAGCGATAATGTGTACGGGTACTCTTTGGACAATTGTTTCGTTGAGCCGGCTGAATGCTATTATCGAGCTGGCTCCATACGGCTATCGAGCTAAGCTCAATGCTGTGTTTCACCTGGCTCGGATGAGACCGCGAGCCTGCTGCTGTGCGAAGTAAACAAAACCGAAGGAAGTGGACTGTTCGCTAAAATACCTATTTGTAGGTATTAAAATATCTGGTGAACAATTTTTGAGACTGAGAAAAAGCATATACCTTTGCGGCGATTTATGGTTCACGATGCCTCCCGCAAGGGTGGTGTGATGAAAAGGGAATCAGGTGAGAATCCTGGACAGACCCGCTGCTGTAAGTCCCGTGTATGTTTTCGATCTACTCTGCCACTGAGGGGAATAACCCTTGGGAAGGCGGTCGGGAATGGGACAAGTCAGAAGACCTACCATAGATAGCGAATAGTTTTACTTGCTTTCGGGATATAGAGCAACAAAACAAAGGGATCTTTTGAAATCCGTAGAAACGTAGCGTGCTACGTCTTTACTCCTCAAGCCAAAGTCCTATTTCCTTTTGTTTGTCTCTTTCTCTCAGAAAGTAAACGGTGAGAATGACGAACAAAAGAGATAAGATGAGATTTTTCTTACGTATCGTATGGGTTATAAGTTGTTTGAGCTGCCTTTCTGTGGTGGCGCAGACGAAGTACACCCTTTCCGGAAGGGTGTTGGATGAGGGGAAAGCCCCTCTGCCCATGGCGACTATTGCGGTTGAAAACACTACATTGGGCACCTACTCGGATGAGCAGGGTCAATACCATCTGAAATTGAATGAGGGCACTTATACCTTGGTGGTCTCTACGGTGGGGTATGAGTCGGTGAAGATGAAGGTGACGCTCCATGGCAATAAACGACAAGATTTCCGATTGAAGGAGAGTAGCGTCTCGCTGAATGTGGTGGAGGTGTTGGGCAAATCGAAGAGCCAACAGATTCGTGAGGGTGCCTTTGCCGTGAATGCCTTGGATGTCAAACCGCTGATCAATTCCGTAGGTAACTTGAATGAGATGGTGAACCGTACGACGGGTATTCGTGTGCGAGAAGAGGGAGGTGTGGGTTCTGATTTCGACCTCTCTATCAACGGTATGTCTGGCAATTCGGTGCGTTACTTTATTGATGGCGTTCCGCTCTCGACGAAAGGTACGGGTGTCTCTTTGGCCAATTTGCCTGTGAATTTGATTGAGCGCATCGAGATTTACAAAGGGGTGGTTCCTGCCAGTTTGGGTGATGATGCCTTAGGCGGGGCAATCAATATCATCACTAATCAGAGCAAACGGAACTACTTGGATGTCTCTTATGGGATTGGTTCTTTCCATACCCATCGGGCTGATTTGAACGCACAGTTTGTCGAGCCAAAGAGTGGATTGATCGTGAAGCCCACCCTTGGCGTGAACTATTCGAAGAATGACTATCTGATGAAAGGGGTAGAGGTGCGCAACGCCGATAAGACTGGTTTTATCACGACCGATTGCCGCCGTTTCCATGACGATTACCTCTCACTCTTGGGACAGTTAGAGGTGGGTGTGACCGATAAGTCGTGGGCGGATGCCTTCTTTGTGTCGGGCTCTTACTCATTGGTCAATAAGGAGTTGCAGACGGGATCGGTGCAGACCTGGGTGTATGGTATGGCGGAACGCAATAGCCATGCCGCCTCCATCTCGGCTCGCTATCAGAAGCAGAACCTGTTTGTGGAGCGCCTCTCGTTGCAGGCGTTGCTCTCGCAGACGTGGGATCACTCGGAGACGATCGACACGACCTATCGCAAGTATTATTGGGACGGCTCCTACATCAACGGCTCGTTCAGTGAGATACGTGGGCGTGGCCGTTCATGGCGTCATTACGATCGCCCCTTGACGATGTCGCGAGTGAATCTGTCGTATGCCTTGAACGAGCAGCATACCTTCAGTCTCAACTACCTGTTGAACCGGACAGGGAATAAGCAATCGGATGAGGTGGATGAGACCTATGTGCCGACGAACGATGCGTTGGTGAAGCATGTGATCGGACTCTCCTATACGCAGTCGTTCCTCTCGGATCGACTGAATAATGTCTTTTTCCTCAAAGACTATGTCAATCACTTGAAGGTAGAGCAGACGGAGCTCTCCTCCATCACGGGATCCGCTACGGTCAAACCGAGTGACACGCACCTCTATTGGGGTGGTGGCTTAGGCTCACGGTTCACGTGGAAACCCTGGTCGTCGTGGAAACTCTCTTATGAGCACAGCGTGCGTTTGCCCCTTTCGCAGGAGTTGTTAGGTAATGGGGCAACCATCTATCCGAATGTGGCGTTGCAGCCGGAGCGTAGCGATAACTTCAACTTGGGTCTGTATGGTACGATCCGCATGGCTCCTGGTCATGTGCTCTACTACGAGGGGAGTGGTTTCTTACGCTTAGTGGATGATTACATCCAGGCGACGGTCTCCCAGCAGGAGGGTATGATGCAATACGAGAATGTGGATGCGGTGCATATCAAAGGCGTGGAAGGCGAGGTGCGTTACGATTGGTCGGACAAGCTGCATCTGATGGTCAATGCCAGCTATCAAGACGCTCGGGATCAACGACGCTACAAACAGGATGGCAAGCCCTCCGTGACTTATCACAACCGTACGCCCAATAAACCGTGGTCGTTCATCAATGCGGAGGCCTCCTATACCTTCAAGCATTTGTGGTTGCCTTCCGATCGTCTTCGGCTGAGCTATGAGTATCAGTGGGTGCATTGGTTCTACCTGACGTGGGAGGCATACGGCTCCTCGAAGACGAAGGCTCGTGTACCGACCCAGAACCTCTCCAATGTGGGGTTACTCTATTCTTGGAAGGATGGACGTTATAACTTCTCGTTGCAATGCACCAACCTGTTCGACAAGATGGCCTACGACAATTATATGCTGCAAAAGCCGGGTCGTGCCTTTTTTGCGAAGTTTAGACTATTCATTCAATAAATCAAAGATATGAAAGCATTAAAGTTAATGGTGAGTGCCTTTATGGCCTCTTGTATGGCCGTTGCGTTTACGGCCTGTTCAGACGATGATCCTGTGGTGACTCCTCCTGTGACTCCCGAAGAGCCTGAGCAACCAGTGACTCCTGAGGAACCGGAACCAACCCCCGTAGCCACCTATCATTTCGATCTCTTTGTTTGTGCGGTGAAACATGGTGGTATGTCGCAGAACAAGAATGGAACGTTTGTGCGTAGTGTGAGTGCACTGACAGCCGATCAACCGATGGTGGAGTTTACCGGCAAAGGTTTGGATATTACGCAGGATTATACGATGGAGAGCATCGTGAAGGGAAAATATTATTATCAAGTGCCGCAGTCTCCAGCTGATCGTTTCGTGAAATTCCAGATTGTGAAGGATGCGGATGGTGATGAGATCGCACAGAAGATTGCGGAGGTTCCTTTCTTGGGCAATACCTATTTTGCTCGTAAATACACCCACGCCTGGTTAGACGATGCCACTTTGGTGGTGGTCGGTACCGACTCGGATCACAAGATTGTTTATTGGTCTAAGCTGAACGATGGAGGCGAGTAGTTGAGTATAGCTGCTGAGGGTACGTTGGATATCCCTATGCCAGAAGGGGCTTCTGCGCTTTCTACGTCAGGTATCTTGACCTATCGCCAAACGGATGGTAAGCTGTTCTATTTCTACAATGGTAAGATCGCCGCTGGTTTGACAGAGTCTGCTACCTCTACGTTCCATGTAGCTGTGATTGATCCAGTTTCGATGCAGGTGCAGGAGATTCACGATGTGGATCCCGCTTTAGCTGAGGAATGTGCCGCCAGTGCATACGGAGAGTTGATGCAGAACACGGTGATGTATGATGAGAGTGGTAATCTTTATATGGCTTGTTTGAAGACCATCAATGGCGATGAGACGGGTGTGTTGCTGCGTATGGATGTGGACAAGACCACTTTTGATACTGCATACAACGGTTTCCCCAATCCGGAGGGTAAATTGCTGACCATTCAGTATTTGGCGAATGGCAAGGCATTGGCCTACTCTCGTGACAACAGTAAGGGTGTGAAGATTGATAGCGTGAGTCACTTCTATACGATCATAGACTTG
Source organism: uncultured Parabacteroides sp. (assembly GCA_946055095.1). Taxonomy (GTDB): domain Bacteria; phylum Bacteroidota; class Bacteroidia; order Bacteroidales; family Tannerellaceae; genus Parabacteroides. The sequence goes on from CAMGEM010000037.1 coordinate 4,887, forward strand.
GCGACCGGTGAACGGAAGCGGGTTAGCTGTTCAGGCGTGGATCTACCCTATTGTGGCGGTCGCTTCTCGCAACGTAGTGTGGTGGTAGGCGATAAGGCTTATATCGGTTGTACGGAAGGTGAAGGTGAGACGGATAATCCTCGCATCTATATCTACGATATTCCGACGGGTGAAGTAACCATGGGCCTTCAGCTCTCGAAAGGATTCTGCTTCGATATTCTTCGGGTAGTAGAAGACTAAATAAAAAAGGTAGAGACGTATAAAAAAAGTAGAGACGTAGCACGCTACGTCTCTACTACAATTATTACAATATAATATTACTCCTCGTTTTGTTCTGCTGCGGGAGCCTCCTCAGTCGGAGTGAACTCCGTGATACCCGCTTTGACCAAGATATTGTACCAAGAGATCAATTTACGTATATCACTCGGATAGACACGGTCGCGATCGTAGTTGGGTAACACTTCAGCTAAATAGTTGCGCAACTCCTCCGTAGAAGCCTTGGTGGGAGAGAGGGTTGTCGGATTGCCATTTTCCTTATTCTTCATGTTTGTGAGCACCTCATGCAAGGGCACTTCTGTGTCGGTGGTGTACATGGCTATATCTCCCAATGAGATTACCTTATCTTTTGCGTAAGCGGGTACTCTCCGCTTGTCTGCGAGTGATTCCACGATCAGCATATTCTTCGCATGGGACACCAGCCTATACAAACCCGGCTTCCCTGTAATCGACAAAATCGTCTTCAACATAACAATTCTCTTCTTTCTTTGATGTTTAGTAATTACGTTTGTGTGATAATGGTGCAAATGTAACACAAACTGTTTGAAAAAGCAGATTCAGAGCCTTAAAAAGTATTGCCTTTGGCCGTTAGATGGGCGATCAATGCCGTCACTTGGGGAATAAGCGGCTGTTGATTGTCGTTGTAGATCAGGTGATCGGCCAACTCCCGCTTCTCCTCATCAGCCATTTGGCTCTCAATGCGCTGTTGGATGGCTTCCCGAGAGGCCGCATCACGGGCGGTAGCTCTTTCGATGCGTAATGCCTTCGGAGCATAGACCATGAGGTGGGTATCTACCACCTGATCAAATCCCGATTCAAAGAGAATAGCACTCTCTATGGCGCAGAGCGGAGTTTCCTGCTGAGCGGCCCATGCTTCGAAATGGTGTTTTACCTCGGGATGAATGATCCCATTCACGATGCGTCGTTGCGCTGGATCTTGAAAGATCTTGGCTGCTAAGAGTGGTTTGTTTAAGCCCTCAGCCGTATAGATCGCCTCTCCATAATGGGCTATCAGTTGCCTACGGATCGTCATAGACTGGTTAGTGAGCCGTTTGCTCTCCTCATCTGCGATATAGACGGGAACTCCTAAAAGCTGAAACAGGGAGGCTACAACCGACTTGCCGCTGCCAATTCCTCCCGTGATACCGATCTTAATCATAGTGTTCATTGTGCTCTAATAAAAACTCCACTTGCGTAGGCAATAGGGTAGGGGTATGCACCCATTCTGGTTTGCGGGTCAAGTGTACGAGACAGGTTCCCGATGCGTTCTGCTCCAGCTCGTTGTAATTGATGGTGATCTCGAACTGCGATTCCGACAACGCCTTGAAACGAGAGAGGGGAACACTGCAAGTCACGGTGACTTCCGATGGGAATAGACGCACCTTGTAATGGTGGGGCACTCCCTTGCAGATAATGGGCAGGGTCAAGCTTTTCTCCGTGTATTCCTCAATGGGAAGGGTGACAGTCACTGTGGTAGGCACCAGATTGACACCTGGGATGGAACGTAGGGCTACGGTGCGTTGCAAGGTTTTGTTGCCCTTCTTCACTTCGATGAATTGGGTCAATACCTCCTGCAAAGTGTCGAGCACGACCGCGGAAGCATAGGCATCGACCGTGTTAGGCTTGATCTGGATCTCTCCCGCCAATTGGAACCCCGTGATAAACTGGATGTCACCGTCAAACTTGACGGGTAACGCTTTATGTTTGCGTTGACTGAATGGCGCGGCGATCTGTTGGGGATCAAACTCGATGAGCGCCGTTGTCGAGAGCAGTTGTTTCTGGATGTTGTTCTCAATCTGTTTTTTGCTGACATGCAGTGTGCCCTGTTTCTCCTCCGAGTTTAGTTTCACCTCGATTGGCTGTAGGGTACGTCCTAATGTGTAGTTGAGCAACACGCTCCCCTTGTCCTTAACTTTGGCTATCACCTGTTGCGGAATCTCCTCGTTGAAGGCGATGTCGGCAGGTAACTCCTTGTATTTAATAGGGAAAGTGAGCGTGATCTCATACTCCTGTTGCAAGCTCTGCAACAGCCAGAATCCAAAGGCAAGGAGCAAAAAAAAGAAAAAGACCAAGGCTTCTTTCCATTGCTCACCATGGAAAAATGCCTTAGTCTGTTTGTTCAACGACTTGACGGATTGGGAGATGTGTTCCACTTGTGACATACGTCAAGGTCTTTTATTCGTTTATTTCTGCTGTTGCGCAGCGTCTTCGGCAGAGGCGAAGATAGAGGTCTTATCCACACGGATCGTGACACCATTCGCTACCTCAATCATCATGTAGATGTCTCCAATCTCACGGATTCGGCCATAGATGCCCCCGGCGGTGATAATCTTATCTCCTGTCTTCAAGGCCTCACGTGCCTTCTGAATCTCTTTCTGCTTTTTTTGTTGCGGACGGATCATGAAGAAGTAGAAGATGGCTACGATCACGACCATCATTACAATGCCAGACCACTGGCTTCCATCGGCTGCGGCTTGCAGTAAAATACTAAGTAAGTTCATGTCTTATAAATCTCGTTTTGTATGGTTGGTATTTTCTAATCGTTGTTTGTTAATCCTTCAGTAGTTTGTGATCTCTTTTCGCATCACGAACTATCGACTCTAATGTTGCGTTGATGAAGGGCACTTTCTTCGGTGAGCTGTAATACTTTGCGATCTCGATATACTCATTCATGCTAATGCTGGTATGGATGGTCGGGAAGGCGAAAATTTCAGCTAAGGCAATTTGTAGGATCACCATATCAATGTTAGCCACACGATCGGCATCCCAGTTGGTCAAGTAGCGTCCGATCAACTCGCGATACTCCGTTTTCTTGAGAAAGGCTTGTCGCAAAAGCTTGATAGCAAAAGTGCGATCATCCTCGTCCTTAAACATCGGCAGCAAGACTGTGTTGGCAGGTTGTGCCTCTTTGAAGCGTTTGATGGTCTTCAGCACAAATGATTCGATAATCTCCACATCGTCATTCCAGAAGATGCTCTTGTCTTCTAAGTACTCGTCGATCATCTCGTTGTCGCAAATCAGCTGCTTGAAGGCTTTTGCCCAGAACTGTTGATCCTGCTCGAAACTGTCCTCCTCAGCTTCCAAGTACTCGGCATACAGGTCGGAGTTTAAAACCTGATCCAAGATGCGTTTCACGAAATCCTCGTCGTTGTCCCAGGAAATACCATTCTCCTTGATGAGCTTCCAAAAGCCCTCATCTGCTGCCAACTGAGCGATGAAACGGTTGTTGACAAAACGCATATTGGGGTTCAACTCCTCTTCGGTAGGGATATATTTCTCTTTCTTCGACGCTAAGATCCGATTCTGTAAACGGGTTACCTCTATAAGCAACAGGAAGAAGGCAAGATATAATTCGTACGACTTTTTCAAGCTGAATTGTAAGTCGTTTTCCGCAGACTTGAGATCGCCATTGCCATTTTGGTGATAGGCGTAAACTATCTGTAAAACTTTAATGCGGATTAAAATTCGATTGATCATTGTTTGAAAGATCGTTTGTTTCTATGAGTAGGAAAAATGAAAACAACGGGCCACACTCCGATGAAGGAGGTGGCTCGTTATGCCTCAGGGTCTCACTCTGGAGTGATTGGCCTTGGGTTTGCTGCGGATTACTCAGCCGGGTGGATAGCGCCAGTCGGACAAGCGTCAGCGCAAGTTCCACAATCAGCACACATCTCAGGGTCGATATGATACTTGTCACCCTCAGAAATTGCTCCTACCGGACACTCATCGATACAAGTACCGCAAGCAATACAATCATCACTAATTACGTAAGCCATTTTTTTACTGTTTAAAAATTGATAACTCTATTAGTTAGTTGGTGCAAATGTAGAGTTTTCTTTCTATTTAAAAAACATCTGCCCCCTATTTTTATGCAAAAAACCGCTTTTTGGCAATATCTTTGCCTCGCATCCGTTATTAATCAAAATAAAGACAGACTTGAGAAGATTCGTACTTATATTAGGTTGTATGCTTGGCTTAACGAGCTGGAATGCGATGGCGCAGCGTGAGCGGGTGAAAAACCAGCCTTATGCCGACATGAAGTGGTTTCATCTGGGATTCCATGTGGGGCTTCATACCCAGGATCTTATCTTGACGCATTCCGGTGTGAGCACCAATGGCGAGACCTGGTTCGCTGAGATCCCTTCCTATTCGCCTGGTTTCAGCGTGGGGGTAATAGGGGATCTTTACCTTAACCCCTATCTGAATTTGCGCTTCACCCCTGCGATCCATTTTGGCGATAAGAAGTTTCTCTTTCGGGAGCAATCCTCTGGCGAGGAGTTTACGACCAACGTGCGCTCCAGCTATCTGAACTTTCCCCTTGATTTGAAATACACGGCATTGCGACTGAATAATTACCGCCCCTATATCCTTGCGGGTGCTTATGGGTCGTTTGACATTGGCCGCAAAAAGGGTAATCCGTTGTTGTTGAAGAGTACGGACTTTGGTTTGGAGTTTGGTATGGGTTGTGACCTTTATCTGCCTTTTTTTAAGCTCTGCCCCGAATTGAAATTCTGTTTCGGATTGGTGGACCTATTGGAAAAAGATCGTCCGGACCTTGTGGACCAGACGACCTTGAAATATACGCAAGCGCTTTCCAAAGCGACTTCGCGTATGATTGTGCTTACGTTTAATTTCGAATAAAGAGTTCGATATAGATGTAGGCGGCTGGGATCGCCAACAATACACTGTCGAATCGGTCGAGCATACCGCCATGCCCGGGAAGTACATGGCCGGAATCTTTGATGCCTAACTGCCGTTTCAGTAACGACTCTATCAGGTCGCCCCACGTGCCGAATACCACCACCACTATGGCCAATCCTATCCATTGCAGTGCGCTATATGACGGAAGCAGATAAGCGAACACCTGTGAGGCGAGCAGGGCAAAGAGTAAACCTCCACCAAACCCTTCCCACGATTTCTTTGGGGAGATGCGTTCAAACAGCCGATGTTTACCCATCAGCGAGCCTACGCAATAGGCGCCTGTATCGTTCAGCCAGATCAGCACGAAGAGAGCCAAGGCGAAGTAGGGGATATGGACAATCTCGCCCGGATAACCAGTAACGGAGGTTAGCTGATTGAGCAACGAGAAGGAGCCAGCGCAATAGAGCTGGCCGAATAGGGTGACCGTCCATCGCTTCAGGGGATCTCCTCCCTTCTCATACAGTGGAGCGATCAGCGTGATCAGCAAGAAGAGTAGATAGGGAAGGAATATCCAACGTCCCGTTAGGTCATGTGTGTAACAGAAGGAGGCGGCGAAAAGGTAACTACCTCCCAAGGCACAAAAGAGGCGGTTGAGAGGGGTTTGTACCTGATGCAACGTCAGCCCATAAAACTCCCATAAGGTTAACCCTGTGATCAACCCAAATACCACTAAGAAATAGTAGGAATGGATATAGATAGCACTGATCAGTACCGCCACGAAGACGATACCAGTCAGTGCTCTTGTGATGAAATTTTTCAAAGCGTTGTGTTTTTATGGATGGATAATTTAGGCTTCCGAATCGGGAGCTGTAGGTTGTTTGTTGTTGTCGTCGGCTTTCGCCTGCTCTTCAGCCGCCTTCTCATTAGCTTTCTCTTGGAGCTGCAAGATCTCCTGTGAGCGAGAGATCCATTGGCGTTTACCGAAGATATGCTCCACGTCCTCTGAATAGATCACCTCACGCTCCAGTAGGACTTGTGCCAGCTGATGATGTCCCTCCGCATGAGTGGACAGAATCTCCTTCGCACGGCTGTATTGCTCATCGATGATCAGTTGTACCTCGTTGTCGATCAACTTGGCCGTCTCCTCGCTGTAGGGCTTGGTGAAGCCCCAGTCCTGTCCGGTCGAGTCGTAATAGTTGAGGTTAGGCAGACGTTGACTCATGCCGAAATAGACGACCATGGCATAGGCCTGCTTCGTGACACGTTCCAAATCATTAGCCGCTCCAGTCGAGATCTTGCCGAGGAACAACTCTTCGGCCGCACGTCCACCCAAAGTGGCGCACATCTCGTCTTGTAACTGTTCTTTGGTGGTGATCTGTCGCTCTTCGGGCAGGTACCAAGCGGCACCTAACGCCTTGCCCCGGGGTACGATCGTCACTTTTACCAATGGGTTGGCATGTTCCAACAACCAGCTCAAGGTGGCATGACCAGCCTCGTGGGTGGCGATGCTCTTGCGCTCCTCCTCTGTCATGATGCAGGAGCGTTTCTCCAATCCGCCCACGATGCGATCGACAGCGTTCATGAAGTCCTCCTTTTGAACGAAGCTCTTGCCTTTGCGGGCAGCGATCAGCGCAGCCTCGTTGCAGACATTGGCGATATCCGCTCCAGAGAAGCCTGGCGTTTGACGGGCCAAGAACTCAGCGTCCACGCTTTCGTCGATCTTAATGGGACGTAAGTGTACACCAAAGATCTCTTTGCGTTCGTTCAAATCGGGCAGTTCCACATGGATCTGTCGATCAAAACGACCGGCACGTAGCAATGCTTTGTCCAAAATATCTGCTCGGTTAGTGGCGGCCAAGATGATGACACCACTATTGGAACCAAAACCATCCATCTCTGTCAGCAACTGATTAAGGGTGTTCTCTCGCTCGTCGTTGCTGGCCATATTGGCGTTCTTTCCACGGGCACGTCCTACGGCATCAATCTCGTCGATAAAGACGATACAGGGAGCCTTCTCTTTGGCTTGGCGGAACAGGTCACGCACACGTGAAGCACCTACACCGACAAACATCTCCACGAAGTCAGAGCCCGACAGGGAGAAGAACGGTACATCCGCTTCACCCGCTACAGCCTTTGCCAAGAGGGTCTTACCCGTTCCCGGAGGACCTACCAACAAGGCACCCTTGGGTATCTTTCCACCCAATTCGGTGTATTTACCGGGATTCTTCAAGAAGGAGACGATCTCCTCCACTTCCTGCTTGGCCTCAGCCAAACCGGCTACATCCTTGAAGGTTACCTTGCGATCCGATTCCTTGTCGAAGAGTTGTGCCTTGGCACGACCTACGCTGAACACACCGCCTGGGCCTGCCCCTGCGCCTCCAGACATACGTCTCATCAGGAAGATCCAAACTAAGATCAGGAGGATCATGGGGCCAAAGGAGACAATGAAACTCCAGATGGTGTCATCGCCCTCCTCAAACCGCACCTTCGTACTGATCTGATGGGTGCTTACTGCCTTGTCGTAAAAGTCAGAGAATTTATCCGCTGAGGGAATCGTCACATAAATCTTCGGGCTGTTGCCCATTTTTTTGTAGTCATAATTGGAGCCAAACACCTCCTCGATCTTGTTGCTTCGCACCGTAGCCTCCACCACGTTACGCTTGTTGAAGACCGTCATCTGTTCAAAGGTGTTCTCTGCGGCCAATTTCTGAAACTCGGTCCATCCCAATTCTTTGGAGCTCGCCGCATCATTGCCCATGTATAGGGCGATGAGCAACAAGAAGATGATTCCGTACATCCAATAAAAGTTGAAACGGAACATCTTGGGCTTGCCTCCTCTCGATGGGGAACTAAAGGGAATGTTCTTATTTTCCATACGCTGTGTATTGCTGCTGCTCAGGCGATGTCAGGGATTGACGTAACTTGGGCATCTGCCCAGAGATTCTCAAGATTATAAAAGGCACGTCGCTCAGGTAAGAAGATATGAACCAATACCGTTCCATAGTCCATGCCGATCCATTGCGCACCTTGATGGCCGTCGATTGAGAGCGGTTTCTCGTTGGCGTTTCGGCGGGCAAAATCCCATACGGAATCTGAAAGGGCCGACACCTGAGTCGGTGTGTTACCCTCGCAAATGACCATATATTGGCAAATGGCACCTACGGTCTGGCTTAAATCTACTGTGACAATGTTTTTACCTTTTTTCTCTTGCATGCCCTCTACTATGGCCTGCACTAATGCTTTTGTTTGATCCATTATTCCGATTATACTTTTCTGCTTATGCGAATACATTATTATTTTGAATTTGCAAAGATAGTTCTTATTTCCTTTCCGCTACCTTTGTCAGTTGATATAATTAGGTATAAACTCCTTTCCTTACAACAGACAGTCCGCTTTTTTGTTCGTCAACCGAAAAAAATGAGGAGAAAATTTGCAGTTTATGAAAAAGTGGTTACCTTTGCAGCGTCTAACAAGGGAGTTGGATGCAAGGTATTGTTCTATGGTGTAATGGTAGCACAACAGATTCTGGTCCTGTTTGTCTTGGTTCGAATCCGAGTAGAACAACAACTTTGGGAAGTGTATAAGTGAGTTTGTTACATTGTTCTATGGTGTAATGGTAGCACAACAGATTCTGGTCCTGTTTGTCTTGGTTCGAATCCGAGTAGAACAACAACTTTGGGAAGTGTATAAGTGAGTTTGTTACATTGTTCTATGGTGTAATGGTAGCACAACAGATTCTGGTCCTGTTTGTCTTGGTTCGAATCCGAGTAGAACAACTGATTCTCGTCTTCTCATCAGAGATGGCGAGAATTTTTTTATGCCCGCTTGACGGGTCGCCGTAGGCTTGCTGTTACATCCGTAAGATGATTCGTTCGCCCAACTGCTTGCAGAGCAGACGGCGTAGGTTGTTCAGCTCGTTGAGCTGTCGCATCAGTGCCAGCGTCTCCTCGTCGCTTGTCGCCTCCTTGATTCGCTGTTGCAACTGCTTGATCTCCTCTTGGATATGTGCCTCTTTTAAAGCATACAGCTCTTGGGGCACCACAAAGTCCAATCGCTCACTCTCTGGCTCGATTGTTTGATACTTGGAGTGGTACTTGCTCAACTGATATTTCTCGCTGGCTAAGTTAGCGGCCAATAGGCTGATCTGTGGATCGGGATGGGCCAAGAAATAGCGATAGGCTATAAATCCCTCCTCCAAGCAATGGGCTGCGGCCTCCTCAATAATCTGTTTATAAAGCGGATGGACGATCTGGATCCCATCTCGGTCGAGGTCGAAACGGACATACTCTGCCAATCGCATCTGGATCTGCTCTTCAGTTTGCTCATCTTGATAGTCAAAGATGATGCGCTCGCCATAGCGCACGATGTAGCGCACGAGCGACTGCTCATACGCCTCATAAGGGGAAGGAGCTTGTGCCTTCGGTGCCTCTTGAGGGGTTTGAGGGGTTTGCTGTGCGACCTCCTCCTCCAAGGGTATCAGCTCAAAAGGAGGTGGCTCGTTCGGAGAGGCTGTCTCATTCGACGGTGACACGGGCGGTACAGTTTCGGTAGGAAGAGGAGGTGGGGGTGGAGGTGTCTCTTGAGAGGAGGCATTCGGGGCCATACGAGTGGCATAGTTGTTCGCACCTCGCTGCTCCTGCTGCAACCGCAGTCGGTTGACCTCTTTCAGTAAGACCTGCTCATCAATACCCATCGTTTCGCTACACTCCCGCAGATAGACCGCACGGGCAATGTTGTTGGGGATAATCGCGATGGTACGCAAGATGTCGTTGATCACGTTGGAACGCTTGATCGGATCGTCGGCAGACTCTTGCAAGAGTAACCGCATCTTGAAACGGATGAAGTCGGTCTCATTCTCCTTGATATAGGCATCGAAGGCGGATGCGCCACGGCGAGCGAATGAGTCTGGATCCTCACCGTCGGGCAGCAATACCACCTTTACGTTCATACCCTCCTCGATCAGCATGTCGATGCCTCTAAGGGCTGCCTTGATACCGGCCGCATCGCCATCATAGAGCACAGTGATATTTTCCGTGAAGCGGTGGATCAAACGGATCTGCCCTTGTGTCAAAGCCGTACCGGAGGAGGCTACCACATTCTCTACCCCCACTTGGTGCATACCGATCACATCCATATAGCCCTCTACTAAGAAGCATTTGTCTTGCTTCACGATCGCTTGTTTGGCGAAAAAGAGGCCATACAGCTCGTTACTCTTATGGTAGATTTCGCTCTCGGGTGAGTTGACATATTTGGCGGTCTTCTCCCCCTTGCGTAAGACACGCCCACCAAAGGCCACTACCTTACCACTCAACGTATGTACTGGGAAGATGACACGCCCTCGGAAACGGTCGTTCGCTCGTCCGTTCTCGTAGGGAATGATCAATCCGGTCTTCTCTAAATAGTGCTGCTTGTAACCGGCTGCGGTAGCCGCCCGCAGGAGGGCATCTCGTTGGTCGAGGCTGTAACCCAACTGAAACTTGCGGATGGTCTCCTCCCGCAAGCCTCGCTCGGCGAAGTAGCGCAAGCCGACGCTACGTCCCTCTGGATGCTCATGCAACAACTGCTGGAAGTAATTCGAAGCCCAGCTGTTGAGAATCAGCATACTCTCCCGGTCGTTATGCGCCTGCTTCTCCTGCTCGGTCAGCTCTCGCTCCTTGATCTCGATGTTGTATTTCTTGGCTAAGAACCGCAAGGCGTCGAAGTAGGAGAGTTGCTCATGGTTCATGATGAAATGCACGGGCGAACCACCTGCGCCACAGGCAAAACACTTACAGATGTTCTTGGCGGGAGAGACATAGAAGGAGGGACTCTTGTCTGCATGGAAAGGGCATAGTCCCACATAGTTGACCCCGCGTTTCCGCAGGGTCACAAACTCGGAGACTACATCCACGATGTTAGCGGCCTCCAAAATACGGTCTATCGTCGGTTGGTCGATCATGCAGCAATGAAAATTGGCACAAAAGTACGAATTGTTTCGTAATTCTTTACCACTCGAAGACAAACTCTGGATGGGCTGGATCGGCAATCGGCTGGTCGTCATTCTGATGGGCTGTCATGCGGAAATGAAGTCTTCCAGAATGAGCATCACCCTCTAAGCCTCCGTTGGGTTGATCTGCCTGCTGAGGGATAGCCGCATAGCCGATATCCTCCCTTCGGCATTGCACGAATCGCTCCCCTGTTTCGGTGGTCCAGTAATAGTCAAGCAACTCAATCCCTCCGTCAGGACGCAGGCGAAACTCCAAGTCATATTTCTCCACGCCATACCAATCCCGCAAGATGTAGCGTCCGTCTGCGTAAGCCTCTAAGGTGCTGGTTAATCCCGGCACGTTGCCCACCAAGGTGCTATGCCCCTGCACGCTCCAGATTGGTTTGGCTGGAGCCTCACCCCACATCAAGGTGTAGAGATGACCACCGTTCCATTGTCCGTCAGGTGTATATAAATAGGTATAGGCCCATACCCTCCCTTTGGTGGCATCACCATAGAAGCCGGAGCAAAGTGTGTTGGTCTCAACGAAAGGTCGGGGATAGATGGTAGCGGTCGGTAATTGGGGCAAACCGGTGGCCACATAGGAATAGTTGCCCTTCACGGAGTCTGCCTCAACCACCTCTATGAGGGTGGAGTCTGCTACCGTGCGCAAGACAAAAGAGACATCCTGTCCCGACACTCCATACCAGTTCCGAATGGTATAGAGAGAGTCGTGTCGGCACTCGATCACAGGTGTGATGGCATCTGCCAACCGATAGGCATCGACATAGAGAGCCGGTTTCGACCAATAGATGTTAGGGTCAGGTTCCTGTACTGTGGCTCGTCGGATCGTGACAGCCTGCAAAGGGCGATCCTGCTTGTTAGTGGGCACAGCTTGGATGCGTTCCACCACCTCTAAGCCTTTTACTACCTCACCGAAGACCGTATAGCTGCCATCCAAAGCGGGCAGACCGGGATGCTGTTGGTAGTAACGACGCACCTCCTCATCCATTTGGCAACGGCCATAACTCCGTACCTGCATCAGCGAGTCAGCCCGTTGCAGTGCTTTTTCATCCAACGATTTACCCCAGGCAATGTAAAACTGTTCACTGGCGCTCTTCAATTCATGGGTAGGGTCGGCCGTGCAACGTCCCATCGCCAATACCCCTCGCCGATGATACAGCTGTGGATAGCGAATCTCTGCGGGAATCACATCCTCAGCCTCCTCCTCGCCACACTGCACCACGAATCCCTCAATCACCCGATTGAAGTCTCGTCCGTCATAGACTCCCTCCTTCACCTTCTGCACGAAGTGATCCCGATGCAGCGGCGTCTCGTTATAGAGGGCCAATACGATCTCGCCCTCTGTGGTGTCGAGTGTCACCGTTGTCCGCTCCTCCGTGGTTTGTGCGCCAAGGCTCCCTAAGGAAAGAAGCCAACTTAATCCAAAAACGATCCATTTACTCATGATACCATTACTATCATTACTA
>CAMGEM010000038.1 GCA_946055095.1 uncultured Parabacteroides sp.
TTTTTACCTGACGAAGAGGATGCGCTGGAGCTATACAGTTAATCTTGGAGGGCTTGGGTGAGGTATTGAAAGAGAGCGGCTTCCTCATCGGGGTGAAACCATTGGATCGCTGGGTCATGCTTGAACCAGGTCATCTGTTTCCGGGCATAGACCCGACTGTTGCGCTTGATCTTCTCGATCGCTACATCAAGTGTCCATTCGCCACTCAAGTAGTTGAACAGCTCCTTATACCCCACCGTGTTCAGTGCGTTCAGCGCACGGTAGGGATAGACTCGGCGTGCCTCTTCCAGCAAGCCCTCTTCCATCATCTGATCCACACGTCGGTTGATGCGGTCGTAGAGCTCTTCCCGGTCACGGGTCAATCCGATCTTGATAATCCGGAAAGGACGGCTCTTGATGGTATGGGTGCGAAAGGAGGAGTAGGGTTTACCGGTCATCCGGCAGATCTCGACAGCATGGATCACCCGCTTGTAGTTTTGCCGATCCACCTCCTCGTAGTGCTTCGGATCGGCGGCTTTCAGCTCCTCCAAGATCGGGGCGAGGCCCTCTTGGGCAAATTGTTGGTAAATGGCTTCTCGGATCTCCGGGGTAACGGTGGGAATGTCATCGATCCCTTTGCAGACGGCGTCGATATACATCATGGAGCCTCCACTCATGACGACGTTTGGAACCGTCGCATGAAGTTGGGTCAATAGGGCCAACACGTCTGTCTCGAATTGGCTGGCGCTGTAATAGTCGGTAAGCCCCAGCGTGCCTACGAAATAGTGCTTGACACGTGCCTGCTGTTCGGGCGTTGGCGCAGCCGTGCCGATAGGCAGCTCACGATAGAGCTGACGGGAGTCGGAGGAGATGATGGGTGAGCCCAGTCGCTCAGCCACCTTCAGGCTTAATTCCGTTTTCCCGACTCCGGTCGGTCCTAATAGCGTGATGAGGCTGTTCATCAATAGCGATCGTCGTCGTAGGGATTATCAAACGGGCTCTCGCTCAATCCCTCAAAGCCGTCTCTATCCAGTTCGTCTGGGTCATACTCAGAGTCGCCGTAGAAGTCTTCTCCGATCTCGGTGTTGGCCGACTTGGCCTCAAACTCGTCAAAGGAGATCAGCTGTGCGGGTGGTAAACCTTTCGATTTGCTGCATACGGGGTGATCCAGGTCTTCGCCCGGAATGATCTCACGCAGCTCCATGAAGAAGGCACGATCCGTCATGTAGTCGAACACGAAGAGCAGCTTTTGGTGCTCATCCTCCAACAACTCATCCAGATGGGTATCTTCCATCACATAGTTGTCCTCATCAGAAGTGGTATCCATCTCAACACGTGTGATCTCTGTGCGTTTGCTCCAATCCTCATCGCAGATGAAGAAAGAGGTCATTTGATCTTTGGTGTAGTTGACTGAGTCGAGGATCGCGTCATGCAACTCCAAGAACGTAGCCTCGGAGTCGATCTTGATCTCACGTTTGAAGTCATCGACTTCATCAGACAGGATTAAAAATCTAAATAACATAAAATATCAGTATCAAATTTTTAGTGTCCAAATGTAGTAAGAATATTCCTAAAACATTGCCCATCGTTTTGAAAAACGATGGGCAAAATTTGTTACTCGTCGATTGAGCCTCTCACTATACCTCGTTTAGAGGCTTTTATGAAGTTGAGGATCAAATCTCGCTCCTCGCTGGGTTCATACTCTGTCTCGATCGCCTTGAGTGCATCGGAGTTGTTCAATCCGCGGGTGTAGAGCGTGCGATAGATATCCTGGATCAAATAGACCTGTTGGTTGGTGAATCCCCGTCGGCGAAGACCAACGATGTTGATACCACAATAGACAATCGGGTCACGTCCAATCAAGGTGTAGGGCGGAATATCCTTGCCGATGCGTGAGCCTCCTTGGATCATCACATGCTTGGAGATCCGGCTGAACTGGTGCACCAACGATCCACCACTGACAATGGCGAAGTCGTCGATCTCCACCTCACCGGCGATTTGTGAGGCATTGCCGATGATGATGTTGTCATGCAGCACACAGTCGTGTGCGACATGTGAGTAGGCCATGATCAAACAGTTGTTGCCAACGATGGTCTTGCCTTTGGAGGCGGTACCTCGGTTGATGGTGACGCACTCGCGCAGGGTGGTGTTGTCGCCAATCTCGGCGGTGGTAATCTCGCCTTTGAATTTCAAGTCTTGCGGGATGCCGGCCACGACCGCTCCCGGAAAGATTTGACAGTTTTTCCCAATACGAGCGCCATTCAATACGACGGCATGTGGATACAGGTGGCAATGGTCGCCAATGACCACATCTTTCTCCACCACGGCGAAGGGCTCGATAACGACACCTTCGCCGATTTGTGCATCAGGATGTACGACTGCAAGGGGTGAAATATTCATCTCTTTAATTACGCTGTATAGTTTTATTTGTTCTTTACAATCTGTGCCATAAACTCAGCCTCGCTCACCAAGGTGTCGCCCACGAAGACATAGCCCTTCATGGTGGATATGCCTCTACGGATGGGAGCCAACAGCTCCAAGCGGAAGATCAAGGTGTCGCCCGGCACTACCTTGCGACGGAACTTCACGCCGTCTATCTTCATGAAGTAGGTGGAGTAACGCTCCGGCTCATCCACGGAGTTCAACACCAGCAGACCTCCTGTTTGCGCCATCGCCTCCACCTGCAATACGCCCGGCATCACCGGCTCTTGCGGGAAGTGACCTTGGAAGAAGGGCTCGTTGGCGGTGATGTTCTTCACGCCTACGATGTAATTGCCACCGATCTCGATGATCTTATCAACCAAGAGGAACGGATAACGGTGGGGGAGGAGCTCACGGATGCGGTTGATGTCCATCACCGGCTCCCGATTGGGATCATAGACAGGCGCTTGCACCTCGTTCTGCTTGATGTCTTTGCGGATCATGCGTGCGAACTGGTTGTTGATCTTATGGCCCGGACGGGTAGCGATGATGCGACCCCGGATGGGCTTGCCGATCAAAGCGACATCACCAATCACGTCCAACAGCTTGTGGCGTGCTGGCTCATTATCAAAGACCAACGGCTCATGGTTGATATAGCCTAACTCCTTCAAGTTCAAGTGAGGCACGTTCATCATGTCCGCCAACTTATCCAAAGACTCTTGGGGCAGCTTCTGATCGTAAATCACGATCGCATTGTCGAGGTCACCACCCTTGATCAAGTTGTTGTTGAGAAGCATCTCGATCTCGCGAACGAAGACAAAGGTACGAGAAGCCGCTAATTCAGAAGGAAACTCGCTCAAGTCGTTCATGGAGGCGAACTGGTTGTTGAGCACAGGCGAATCGAAAGAGATCAGTACATTCACGCTGAACTTCTCGTCTGGCAAGATGATCAGCGAGGCACCGCTCTCCTCATCCTTCACCTCGATCTTATGCTTCACGATATAGTAATCTCTCGGTGCGTTCTGCTCCACGCTACCCACCTTTTGGATCCCTTCCACGAAATAGCGTGCGCTTCCATCGAGAATCGGGAACTCAGGGGCGTTCACCTCGATCAGGCAGTTGTCAATCTCCAGTGCATACAGGGCGGCCATGGCGTGTTCGATGGTGCTTACCTGTACGTCGTTCTTCTTTAATACCGTGCCTCGCTGTGTCGCTACGACATGCTCAGCCAGTGCGTCGATCACGGGTTGTCCCTCTAAATCCGTGCGTTTGATCTTATAACCGTGGTTTTCAGGTGCCGGATTGAAGGTGATCTCTATATCTAACCCTGTATGCAGGCCTTTCCCCTTCAACGAAAAGCTTGCGGCGAGTGTCTTCTGTTTCTGCATAGGTCTATTATTTTGTTTGTTCTTTTTTCAGTTGTTCGATCTCTCGTTGCATTTGTCCGATCAGGCGATACATCTCCGGCAGTCGGTTGAAGATGGCGCTGGAGCGCATGAAGCCCTTCGCGTTGAAGGCCGGCGCTCCTAAGAGTGTGCTTCCCTCTTGCACATCGCTGATCACGCCCGCTTGCGCACCCAAGGTCACGTTGTCGCCGATGTGAATATGACCGGCCAATCCCACCTGGCCACCGAACATGCAATGGCGTCCCACCTTAGAGGAGCCTGCGATGCCCACCTGAGCGGCCATGACGGTATGCTCACCCACCTCCACGTTGTGAGCGATCTGGATCAAGTTGTCTAATTTCACCCCTTTGCGGATAATGGTTGAGTCCATCACCGCTCGGTCGATGGTCGTATTGGCGCCAATCTCCACGTCATCCTCAATAATGACATTGCCTAACTGCGGGATCTTCTTGTAGCTCTCGCCCTCTGGTGCGAAACCGAAACCATCCGCTCCAATCACGCAGCCCGCATGGAGAATACAGTTATTCCCTACGACGCACTGCTCATAGATTGTCGTATGGGGATAGAGGATGCAGTTGTCACCGATCGTGACACGATCGCCGATATATACATTGGGATAGATGCGACATCCCTTGCCTATCTTCACGCCCTCTCCGATGTAGGCGAAATGGCCGATATAAGCCTGCTCGCCAATGGTCGCTGTGGGGGCGATGAAGGCAGTGGAATCTACACCTGACTTTTTCGCTTTCGTTTGTTCCACCATATTCAGCAACAAGGCCAAAGCCGCGTATGCGTTCTCTACACGAATCAAGGTGGTGCTGACCGGTTGCTCGAGCACAAAATCATTGTTGATTAAGACGATGCTCGCCTTTGTGTCGTAGAGATAATGCGCGTATTTCAGATTGGCTAAGAATGTGAGTGTACCCGGCTTCCCCTCCTCGATCTTGGAGAAGTTGCTGACCTTCACATCCGGGTCGCCTTCGATCTTTCCGTTCAGGAAAGCGGCGATTTGTTGGGCAGAAAATTCCATTCGTTCCTTTCTTGCGTCAAATTCTTAAATGATCCCTTTCTCGTGGAGGTAAATGGCCATCTCTTGCTGCACGGCCTTGGCTGCCTCACCTGCTTTCTCTGCGAACGCTTCGCTCTTATCCGCATAGATGATCGCACGTGAAGAGTTGACGATCAAACCGCATTGGTCGTTCATGCCATATTTAGCCACCTCAGCCAAGCTACCTCCTTGTGCGCCTACGCCCGGTACCAACAGGAAGTGGTTGGGCACATGCTTACGGATGTCGAGAAACATCTTGCCTTGCGTCGCACCGACCACATACATCATCTGCTCGTCGGTTGCCCATTCGCTGGATTTGCGCAGCACCTTCTCAAACAGCCGCTCTCCCTCCGCATCGGTCGTCAGCTGGAAGTCGTGCGATCCCTTGTTGGAGGTCAAGGCCAACAAGATCACCCATGCCTCGGGATAGATCAAGAAGGGTTTCACGCTGTCCTCGCCCATGTAAGGAGCGACGGTCACGGCATCCACCTTGGTGTGCTCGAAGAAGGAGCGGGCATAAAGCTCCGACGTGTTGCCGATGTCGCCTCGCTTGGCGTCAGCGATGATAAACTGGTCGGGGTATTGCGCTCTGAGGTAAGCCACTGTCTTCTCGAAAGCGGCCAATCCCTTCACGCCCAAGCTCTCATAGAAGGCCAGATTGGGCTTGTAAGCCACGCAATAGGCCGCTGTCGCGTCGATGATCGCTTTGTTGAAGGCGAAAATAGGGTCTTCCTCGTTCAGCAAATGTTGCGGAATCTTCTTTATGTCGGTATCCAATCCTACGCAAAGGAAGGATTGTTTCTGCTGGATATGCTCGAATAATTGTTGTTTGTTCATCTTGCTTTGAATGATTTGATAGTTTGTGTTATAATTCAGATGCTTTTAATCGCTCAGCGTTCTCCGCCACGATGAGGTGATCCAAGCAATCCTGAATCTCACCATCCATGAAGGCTGAGAGGTTATATATTGTATAGTTGATGCGATGATCGGTGATACGCCCCTGTGGATAGTTGTAGGTGCGGATCTTGGCCGAGCGGTCGCCTGTGGATACCATCGTCTTGCGCTTGCTGGCGATGTCGTCGAGGTATTTCTGATGCTCCTTGTCGTAGATGAACGAGCGCAGACGGGTCAAGGCACGCTCCTTGTTCTTGGGCTGGTCGCGGGTCTCCGTACACTCGATCAAGATCTCCTCGCTGACACCGGTGATCGGGTTCTTCCAGACGTAGCGCAGGCGCACGCCCGACTCCACCTTGTTGACGTTCTGTCCACCGGCACCTCCCGAACGGAAGGTATCCCATTTGATCTCGCCCTCGTTGATCTCTACATCAAACTCGTCAGCCTCAGGCAACACTGCGACCGTCGCCGCGGAGGTATGCACACGCCCCTGTGTCTCCGTAGCCGGGACTCGTTGCACCCGGTGAACACCTGACTCATATTTCAAGGTGCCATACACCTTCTCGCCCGACACGGTGAAGATAATCTCCTTGAATCCACCGGATGAACCTTCGCTAAAGCTGGAGACGCTGACTTTCCATCCCTTTGCCTCGCAATATTTGATGTACATCCGATAGAGGTCGCCTGCGAAAAGCGCAGCTTCGTCACCACCCGTACCCCCACGGATCTCGACGATCGCATTCTTGTCGTCTTGCGGATCAGCAGGGACCAGCAACAGCTTGATCTCCTCCTCCAAGGCGGGGATCTTCTCGTTGTTCGCCTCCAACTCCTCACGAGCCATCTCCCGCATCTCGGGATCCTGCTCGGTCTCTAAGAGCATACGGGCCTCCTCCACGCCATTGAGCGCTTGCACGTAGGCCGTCCGTGCGGCTACGATCTTCTCTAAGTCGCGGTATTCTTTGTTCAGCTTCACGAAGCGCTTCATGTCGGCGATCACTGCTGGGTCGGTAATCAGCGTACCCACCTCCTCGAAGCGACTGACCAGTCCGTCTAACTTGCTCAGTAAATGATTCTCGGCCATAGATTGAAATTAATAGGTGAAGCGCCCCTTCTCGCTCTCGATGATCAACTCGTTTTTCGTGGCCTCCTCAACGAAGCCAACCACTTGGGCATCGATGCCGAAGCTCTTGGAGATAGCGATCACCTCCTCTGCGTGCTCCGGTGCGATGTAGATCTCCATGCGATGACCCATGTTGAACACCTTGTACATCTCGCTCCAATCCGTGCCGCTCTGCTCTTGGATGATGCGGAAGAGGGGCGGAATGGGGAAGAGGTTGTTCTTGGTCACTCGCTTATTCTCCACGAAGTGCATCACCTTGGTTTGTGCGCCACCTGAGCAGTGTACCATACCGTGGATCTGCGGGCGGAGCTTGTCTAACAACACCTTGATGACCGGTGCGTAGGTACGTGTCGGTGACAGCACCAATTTGCCTGCGTCAATGCCTAACTCCGCGATCTGATCCGTCAGCTTCAAGCCACCGGAATAGACCAACTCATCGGGTACGGCCGCATCGTAGCTCTCCGGGTATTTTGCGGCCAAATATTTGGAGAAGACATCGTGACGGGCAGAGGTCAAGCCGTTGCTGCCCATACCACCGTTGTAGCTCTTCTCATAAGTGGCTTGTCCGTAAGAGGCCAAACCGACAATGACATCGCCACCTTGAATGTTTTTGTTGTCGATCACATCCGCACGTTTCATACGACAGGTCACGGTGCTATCCACGATGATCGTGCGTACCAGGTCGCCCACGTCGGCTGTCTCTCCACCAGTGGCGTAGCAGCCTACCCCCATCTCACGCAACTCAGCCAGCAACTCGTCTGTCCCATTGATGATAGCGGAGATCACCTCGCCCGGCACCAAGAGCTTGTTGCGTCCGATCGTGGAAGAGACCAGGATGTTATCCACCGCGCCCACGCAGAGCAGGTCGTCGATGTTCATGATCAAGGCATCTTGCGCGATGCCTTTCCATACCGAGAGATCGCCGGTCTCTTTCCAATACATGTAGGCCAACGACGACTTCGTGCCTGCGCCATCGGCGTGCATGATATTACAAAAATCCGGATCACCACCTAAGATATCGGGGATGATCTTGCAGAATGCTTTGGGGAAGATTCCCTTGTCGATGTTCTTGATTGCGTTGTGAACATCTTCTTTGGAAGCGGAAACGCCTCTCAGGTTATAACGTTGATCACTCATTGTACTATAGTTTGAACCGCAAAGGTAATATATTTTTTGAGTTACTTATCTAAGTTTGAGCACATCTCCCTCCATCGGGATATAATCTGCGCTCTTTTTATTCATTTTGTACAGACTTTTAATCTGAATGCCATATTTCTGGGCGATGCCGTGCATCGACTCGCCTACCTGCACCACATGCTGTTCGTAGGGTTTGTCCGCCTTTTTCTTTTTCTTCTCCAAATAGACGATGTCTCCCTTCTCCAAGGGGAAGTCCTCCGGCACCTCGTTGTATTTTTTCAGTTTGCGGGGACTGAAGCCCAAGCTGGCCGCGATGTGGTCGAAGTCGTCATTCTCTTGCGCATAGACATAGATCAAGCCATGCGTGCGATAGACCTGATAGGCCGGTTGTGCGGGCTTTGGCTGTGTGATCGTGCGTTTGGTCGTCTTCTTGACCACCTTCATCCGGTCGTAGCGATACAGCTCGTAATCCTCGATCACCTTGATCAGCTTGTTGGCGTAGGCCCGATCCGTGGCATAGCCACACTTCTGCAGCCCCTTTGCCCACCCTTTGTAGTCGGTGATGCGCAGCTTGAAGAGGCTGGCATAACGAGGCCGTTCGGCCAAGAACTTGGAGTGGTCGGTGTAGGATTGCTCCACCGTGCTGTACTTGCGGAAGCATTCCCCCCGCAGGTCGTCGTCGTGATAGACCCGTGCGCCTTTCCATTCGTGGCATTTGATGCCAAAATGGTTGTTCGATCGGCGAGCCAGGTCGCTCTGCCCGGCTCCCGACTCTAATAAGCCTTGAGCCAATGTGATACTGGCCGGAATCTTGTATTGAGTTTGTTGCTTGATGGCCAGTGTGCCATAGGTTTTGATGTACTTCTGGTAAGCGGCCAGTTTATGCTGCCCATACGCCTGCGTCGGCAGTGCGATGAGGCAAACCGTCAAGAGACTCAGTATGAATAGCCGTATGCGCATTGCCCTCCTTTTTTATTTTTGCCAGATCTCCCAAGCGGCGAAAGCCTGCAAGAGCAACATTTCCAAACCATTCTTCACCACAGCACCCTTCTCCTTGCCTTTCCGCATGAACAGTGTCTCATCCGGATTATACAGCAGGTCGTAGAGCAGGTGATCGCTCGTCAATAGGTCGTAGGGGATGTCCGGACACGCGTTGACGTTGGGGTACATGCCTAACGGGGTGGTATTGACGATGACGGTGTATTGCTCCATGACCTTCGGGGTGATCTCCTCGTAGGTGATGCAGTACTCTTTCGCCTTGCGAGAGACGAAGGTGGAGGCTACACCTAACTGCTTCAAGCCTTGGAACACCGCTTTGGAGGCACCTCCCGTTCCGAGGATCAGGGCCTTGCGATGGTGCTCCTTCAACAGCGGCTCGATGGATTGCTTGAAGCCGATGATGTCTGAGTTGTAGCCTTTCAGTTTCACCTTGCCAAACAGCCCTTTCGAGAACTTGATCACGTTGACGGCACCGATCAGGCGCGCGTCCTCATCCAAGTCGTCGAGATAGGGGATCACTTGCTCTTTGTAAGGGATCGTGACATTCAATCCGTTCAACTCGGGATTCTCCTTGATCACATTTTTGATCTCCTTGATTTCGGGAATCTCGAAATTGAGGTATTCCGCATCGATTCTCTCCGCTTCGAACTTCTGGTTGAAATAGTTCCGAGAGAAAGAATGGCCGAGGGGGTATCCTAATAATCCGTACTTTTTCATGATTTATGCATTGACTTATTTGGTTCCTGTGTACATTGAACAGACCCCGAAGGTGAAGGTTTGCGCATGGGCTTCCTTGAAGCCAACCCGCTGGAGCAATTCCGTCATGACCCGCCCTTGGGGAACTACTTTGATTGAGGCCGGCAGATAGTGATAGGCGGCCTTGTTATGGGCGAGCACTCGCCCGATGAGAGGTATAAAAACGCTGGAATAGAGATGGTAGGATTGCGCCATGGGGAAATGCTCCGGTGTGGAGAGCTCCAGGATCATGAGGTGACCCCCTGGTTTCAGCACCCGATACATCTCGGCGATGCCCTGCTCTATGCGTTCAAAATTGCGGACGCCGAACGCCGCGGTGACGGCGTCAAAACGGTTATCCTCGTAGGTCAAGGCGGTGCAGTCTTGCCGCTCGAAGGTGATATGGGCTGACAGACCGGCCTTCTCCACCTTTTGCCGTCCCTCCTCCATCATGCCCTCCGAGAGGTCCGCCCCGATAATATGGTCGGGATGGAGCTGACGTTGTAGCTGGATGGCCAGATCGCCAGTGCCTGTGGCGATGTCGAGGATCTGCTTGGGGGCAAAGGGGCGCAAATACGCGATCCCCTTTTTCCGCCAAAGCTTATCAATTCCGAACGACAGTGTATGGTTGAGCAGGTCATATTTCCCGGCGATCGTATCAAACATACGTTCTACCTGTAACCCCTTTTGCTCCTCCTCGTTGTAAGGCAGGATGGACTCTGCGCCATAGTGTGTCATACGGTGATTGCTCAATTACTTATTTGTTAAATAGGCCGTTACGTTCTTCTCGATGCGATTCAGCAGGTCGTCGGTCTCCTCCTTGACGAAGGTCTCGCCCGTGATGTGCTCGTACAGCTCGATGTAGCGGTTGCTGATCCCCTCTACGATGGCCGGTGTCATCTCCGGAACGACCTGTCCGGGTTTCCCTTGGAAGTTGTTCTCCATCAACCACTCACGTACGAACTCCTTAGAGAGCTGCTTCTGGGGCTCACCCTTAGCGAAACGCTCCTCATACCCCTCTGAATAGAAGTAGCGAGAAGAGTCGGGTGTATGAATCTCATCCATCAGGTAGATCTTTCCGTCGTGCTTACCGAACTCATATTTGGTATCGACCAAGATCAAGCCACGTGCGGCTGCGATCTCTGTGCCACGCTTGAACAAGGCCAAGGTGTATTGCTCTAACAGGGCGTATTCCTCGGGTGTCGCCAACCCCTTCGCGAGGATCTCCTCTTTCGAGATGTCTTGGTCGTGCTCGCCGATCTCCGCCTTCGTGGTCGGGGTGATGATGGGCTCGGGGAACTTCTCGTTCTCCTTCATGCCCTCCGGCAACTTCACGCCACAGATCTCACGCACGCCACTCTTGTAAGCGCGCCATGCGCTACCGCAGAGGTAACCACGCACGATCATCTCCACCGGGAAGCCTTGGCACTGCACGCCGACAGTCACCATCGGATCGGGTGTCGCCAATTTCCAGTTGGGGCAAATATCGGTCGTCGCATCGAGGAACTTAGCGGCGATCTGGCTCAGCATCTGTCCCTTATAGGGGATGCCCTCCGGCAAGATCACGTCAAACGCAGAGATGCGATCGGTCGCTACCATGACCAATACTTCGTCGTTGATGTTATAGACATCGCGTACTTTCCCGTGATACACACTTTTCTGTCCGGGAAAATGGAAGTCTGTTTTAACTAATGCCTTCTTCATGACTTTTTCTTTTTATGGATTCTATATCAGTTTTTTGATTCTTCTTTTTCTCATCAAATTTGTCGTAGGCCTCTACGATGCGCTGCACTAACTTATGCCTTACGATGTCTTTTTTGGTGAACTCAATGCGTCCGATGCCTTTCACCCCTTTCAGGATCTGCATGGCCTGGATCAAACCGGAGGTGGTGGAGGGAGGAAGGTCGATCTGGGTCACGTCGCCCGTGACGATCATCTTTGCGTTCATGCCCAAGCGGGTCAGGAACATCTTGATCTGGTGCGGGGTCGTGTTCTGTGCCTCGTCGAGGATGATCACCGCATCGTTCAAGGTGCGGCCACGCATGAAGGCCAATGGTGCGATCTGGATCACGTTGTTCTCCATATATTCCTTCAGTTTAACGGCGGGGATCATGTCTTGCAGGGCATCATAGAGCGGTTGCAGATAGGGATCGAGCTTATCTTTCATCTCTCCGGGCAGGAAGCCCAACTTCTCGCCCGCTTCCACGGCTGGGCGGCTCAAGATGATCTTGCGAGCCTCTTTGTTTTTCAACGCCCTGACCGCTAAGGCGATGGCTACGAATGTCTTTCCTGAGCCTGCGGGGCCGGTGGCGAACACCAAGTCATTCTCCTCAAAGGCTTTCACCAAACGCTGTTGATTCTCTGAACGGGCGGTGATCGGTTTGCCATTCATCCCATGGATGATCAGGTTTTCCTGCTTCACCATATTGGGCGCTTTCCCCTTGATAATATCGACGATGACCTCTTCGGAGAGTGTGTTGAACTCCTCGCAATACTTCTCCACCTCTCGGATCTTCTTGAGGAACAGTTCCGACTCCTCCTCCTCGCCGATCACTTTCATCACGTTCCCTCTCGCCACAATCCGCAACTTAGGGAACAAGGTCTTGATTAATTGCATATTTGAGTTGTTGACCCCGTAGAAGATCACGGGGTCAACACTCTCTAAAATGTAGATTCGCTCGATCATTCGCCTTCTTTTTTCTTCATTATTCCGTACTTGACGGATGTTCACCATACGTCCTAAAGGAAGGCAAAAATACGAAATCTTTTGCTCAGTGTATATGCTTTGCTATTTTTTTCCGATCTTCTTGACCCAGCGGATGACACAACGGATCGCCAAGTAAACGCCACTGAGCGAAACAAACGTACCGCCTAACATCAGGATCCACATCACGGTGTGCCATAGCCAGGGGCGTTCGGTCAGCACCCGGAAGTTGAGGCTATGCAGGGCGGTGTAGGCCCAATGTTGCCAACGGGCGGGTGTGCCCATATAGCGGGTGGTGCCTCGCTTGGGATGGATGTAATAGGTGCTGCCATCGGCATCGTCGATGGTTACCTTCCAGACGGGCAGCGAAGCCCGGTATTTCTTCGGCAAATAGTAGGTGTCGTAATGGTCGAGCCATTCGATCTGGATCTCGTGCTCCGTGCCGTGCACCTCCTCGATCACCCCTCTTACCTGCTCCTCGGTGAGGTTCAGCGGGCTTACCTTGTTGGCGGAGGCATCCACCCAATGGCCTTTACCCATGCGCTCGGAGGCGAGGGCATAGATGGGGTAGGGGCCGAAGGCCTCCCACGTGAGCTGACGGGTCTCTCCCGGATAGGCAGCGATCGCCTCCCGATAATCCACCTGATAGGCATCGAGCGAAGGGGCCATCTTGCGCAGCCGCTCCTGCGGTTTGAACGTGAGTTTCGAGGTGATGCCGAAGTCTTGCACGTTGGCGAGCGACATCATGCCACTGAAGGCGAAGGTCAATACGAAAAGCCCAAAGAGGGTACCGGCCAAGTGGTGCCATTTGTACCAAAACTTCTTGTAGGGAGTGAGCCCTTTGCCTCGCCGACGGGCCAACCGCAGGTCACGGATGGCCAAATAGCCTCCGGCCAAGCACATCAAGCAGCCCATGCCGGAGAGCCAGATTACCACTTGGCTCCACAATTTCGCGTCTTGACGCAGCGAAGTGAAGTAGATCCAGTGCGGAATAGCACCTATCCAAGCCCAAAAACGGCTCTTTTGGTCTGTGCGTTGCAACACTTTCCCACTTTTCGACGAGAGGTAGAGCTGGTGTTGCTCCTCGTCGTCGAAATAGTATTTATAGATCGGGAACTCCTGCTTCAAGCGTCCGAAAGGAATCCATTGCTCCAGTTGGTAGAGGGTGTCCACACGGGCGATGGGTGCCGCTACCCAATGGGTGGCAATGCGGTTGAAATCAGGTGCGACAGGCCATGTCTGGCTACTGTCGGCAGGCAGGTCATAACTTCCTTGTTTCCCTTGGATATGGAAACAGGGCACCCCCATGTAACTGTCTAAGGTGAGACTTCGGATGGTCTCCCCCTCTGGCAGCCGGGCGATGACAGACTCGATCGAGGGCAATCCCTCCGGACGTAATGGATCCATCTTTTTTAAACGGTCGTATTGGTTCACCTGCGGGAAAGAGTGATAGATCATCACCAACCCGGAGAGAAACCAAACGAGAAACAAGATGCTGAGCAGTGTGCCCAGCACCTTGTGGATCCATAGCATGAGCTTGGTAAATGCAACCATAATAAGATCTGTTATAGAACAATAATCATGAAAAATCGTCTTTATAGCTTATACGAAATAGCCACTTGGAAGTTGCGTGGCATACTGGGCACCAATTGCTGCCCCAACGCCTGGTTGTAGTATGCTTTATCAAACAGGTTGTTGAGGTTGAAGGTCAGGTGCACGTTGTTGCGCAAGAGGTATGACAGGCCGAAATCGGTAATCCAGTAGGCATCAAACCAGGTGCTATTGGCCGTGTTACGATAGACCTTGCCGGTGTAGCTGCTGCTCAAGTGAAACTCCAAGTCCTTGAAGAGGCCACGAGGGATGGTGTAGCTACCATAGGCATAGAAGTTCTGGTTCGGGATGTTGGCCTGCCAGTTGCCTTTGGTGCTGTTGAGGCTCTCCTTGGTGGCTGTGGGATCGGTGCCATAGACCGCCTCGGCCAAGGCCTTGTCTTTCACCTCCGCCATCTCTCGGATCTTGGAATCGTTGAGGCCGTAGCCCAACGTGAGGGCCAAGGTGCTGGTGGGCGAGACGGTGACATCGAAGTCGAATCCTTTGGAGTCTTGCGCACCGACTTGTCCTATCACACTCTTGGTGGTCATCTCGCCATTCACCTCCTCTTGGTACTTGCTGGTCAGCGTAGCCGTACTGTTCATCTTGCGGATGTAGAACAGGCTGGCGTTGGCCGTCAACCACTGATTGAGCTGGTACTTCACGCCGACTTCCGCTTGATAGCCCTTCTCTGGCTTGAACACCTCCTCGTTTTTCGTCGGATTGAAACGTTCACCGTTGGCATCTACATAGACGACATTGTCTTGGTAGAAGGTACGGATGGGCTTGAAGAAAGAGGCGAAAGAGGCATAGAGCGACGTGTTGGGATGGGGCAGATAGACTGCACCAAAACGATAGGTCAATGCTCGGTTCTTGATGCGGTTGAAGGTGCCATGCTCCTCGTACTCGCGTTTGCCGGATGGCGTGGTAGCAGAGGTGGACATATAACGGAAGAAGTCGTAGCGCAGGGCAGCGAGTACCTTCCAATGCTCACCCAGCTCCAAGAGGTCTTGGGCGTAGAGGCTGTTGGCATAGTGATGCGTCACGGTCGCTTTCGAGAACTGGCTGGTCATGTAGCCCATGCTGTGCGGGTCATAGACGGAGACATGCGAGTAGAGACCCGGTCCCTGCACATCCACGCCCAGGTTGTAGCCACTGTAACTGGTGCGGTTGAGTGCCACTAACGACCATCCTCCCATGTAGTTGTGACGAATCTCTCCGGTCGTGGCCTTGCCGCTCAGCTCCAAGGCGTTGCTGATGGTCTTGGCGATGTGCGAGAAGCGCAGCGGGAAGGAGAGGTAAACCGTATCGAGACAGATATAGCGCTTCTTGCCGCTCTTCATATAATAATGGTCATAGATGGGATCGTCGCTCTCCAAATAATCCAGTGATTCTGTGCCGAAATAGTTGATGTCGTCATTCGTGAATGAGAGGCGATCCATCAGTTTCATGCCGTTGTCGAAGGTGTGGGTATATTGCCCGCTGACGTTCCAGCTATGGTTCTTCATGAAGTCGGACTCGTTGTTGTAGCGTGCCTCCCGATCCAGGCCGGGCAGCATGTCGTTTTTCTGCAGGTAGAGCTGGTCGTTGGAGGCGTTATACACGTCATTGGCCATCAAGTCGGGCAGACCAATCTCCGTGCCGTAGAAATCACGGCTGAATCCACCCCGGACACTGAGCACATCGTGGCTGCCTAAGTTCGCTTCTAACGCCAAGTAGCCGGAGAAGCGGCTGTTGCCATTGTTTCGCCATCCCTCTTGGTCGGAGTAGTTCACGTTGGCATAATAGTTCACCGGGCCGGCCAGTTTGCCTCCCATGCCGAGTGTCGCCTCCTTGTTCTCGTAGCTGCCATAGGCTAAGCGGGCATTGACCGTAGGCTTTGCGCTGGGCGATTTACGCACGATGTTGAGGATGCCACCCACGGCGGAGTGGCCATAGAGCACGGAGGCCGGGCCTTTCAGCAATTCGATAGACTCTACGCTCGACAGGTCGCCGATGGGATAGGAGTTGTTGATAGCCGAACGCTCGTCACGCACGCCATCCACCATCATCACCGCATGGTCGAAGCCACGGACGGAGATCTGCTGGAAGGCTCCGTAGCTGGTTTGGATGCGGATGCCCGGCATGAAACGGACGGCGTCTTGCATGTTGCGAATGCCACGCAGCTCCAAGCTGCTGGCGTTGAGGCTGCTCACCGAGATGGGCAGGTAGGTCATGGGCACGTCTAACTTCGTGATTTGCGGGCGTGCTTTGTAGTGTGCGGTGGCTACTACCTCCTGTATGTTGAAGGTGGTATCCGCGAAATTGGTATATGCTTTTTTCTCCTGGGCTTGTGCGAAAGCGATCGACAGGCAAGCCAATGGAATCAGTTTCGTGATGGTTCTCATATATGTATAGTTTAAAGATCGGTTATTTTAGGGATTATTTTGGATAAAAGCCTTCTTCTCCTCCGCTGCGCTGCGCCATGGAGCGGTTGCGGCCGCTTGAGCGTGCTCGATGAACAGTTTGCGTATCGCTTCATTTTCGCCCAATCCCTCCATCAGAGGCTCTACCTCATAGCCCTTGGCTGTTAAAGCCTCTTTCCACTCCACGGCGATGTCGTTGTTGGCATGATCGCCTGCGACGAAGAGGAAGGGAATCAAACGGATCTTCTTACGTCCGGAAGCTTTGATCAAGGCCTCTGCCGTCTCCATCGTGGGATAGCCCTCGATCGTCGCCACATGCATATCCGCATGGCCGGTGGCCTTCAACATATAATCCAACATGGCATATTGGGCGGTGTTGGGGGAGGAGGTGCCGTGCCCCACAAAGATCGTAGCGCCACCCACTAAGGCTTTAGGCACCAACGCCGCTATGACACGCTCGTAATCCGTTGGGCTGTACAGCAACGGTTTGCCGATCCGGATCTGCTTGAAATGGGCACTCATCTGCTCCACCTCCTGACGCAGGACGGTGATCTCCGTGCCGTCGATGATGTTCGACGATTGCACCAATACATGCGTGAAACCCTCCTGCTGGAGCGCCTGCAACGCCTCTACCGGGTTCTGCTTCTCAATACCTCTTGCTTTCAACCGTTTGATCACGATGCGCGAGGTGTAGGCCTC
>CAMGEM010000039.1 GCA_946055095.1 uncultured Parabacteroides sp.
TGGCTGAAATTGCCAAATCCATTCTCCAAATCGGAGAACTGGGGCACGAACAGCACATCGTCGCTCGTCATCTTATAGCCAGCGAATACGTCAAACCAGAAGCCAGGAGCCACACCGCTCTTGATGCCTACAATCGCATCCAACCAATTCTGCGAGGGTCTTAGCTCACGTGTCGGATCTAAGTAGCGATTGATTTTCGACATCTCATACATGCTGTTGGAATAGAGCTTGCCATTGGCCGTCAGATAGAACTCGGTCTTGTCGGCCACCGCTGCATGGATCGCCACATTGGGTGAGGCCATAAAAATATCCTCCTCGCCCGTTTTCAGCATCACGTTGGCACCCAACTTCACGTTCCAATTCTCGCCCCCTACCTTATAATAAGGAGAGAGCATGATCTCGGCATGGTTCTCGAACTCGCAAGCATAGAGACTGCCGTTCGGCATCGTCTTCTCCGCAGGCAAGCTGTAATTGAAATACTCCACCAAGCCGCCCAAACCAAAGCGCATGGTCTCGTTGAAGCCCTTGCTCACGTCGAACTTCGCCTCAAACGTATTCTCTTTCGGACCATCCGTCTCCTTTGAGAGGCCATACTTGTGTGAGAAGTTGACAAAACCTAAATCGACTAAATAAGCCAAATCAGCCCCCTCTTTGGACTCAATGCCAAAGGTGGCGGCGATGGTCTGATTCACTTGGTTGGTCTCCCGATCCCAATTATCCCAAACAGGAGTCCAAGTAGAGGCATCAAAGGGTTGATACAAACCATAGTAATTATAGGCGGAATAGCCATAGTTTAAACCCAGGTTAAGTACCGCTTTGTCGAACGTATGTCCATATTTAATACCGCCCAAGTTGTCGTTGATCTTCGCCTTCACCTTCTCTTCCGGGAATTGGATGTATTTCACGTTGCCATTGGCTGAACGGTGGGAGAAGGCGATGCTCAATTGATCCCGATCCGTGCTGAGCGCATGATAGCCGAGGTCGCCATTGAGGTTCATGAACGTGCCCGCTCCAAAGCGCAAGTAACCCCGACGTTTGTTGTAATCCATCTGGGTCATGATGTTGCCTGAGGGCAGCACGCTGATCTGCTGCTCCGGATCCATCGCTAAGGTATAATCGGAATAATCAATGGGAATCTTCCGCACCTCCGGCTCTTTCACCACCGGGAGCGTACTCACTTTGTTGGCATCCTGCACGGAAGGGTCATATTCCCGCTCCAACGTCAGCTGGCGGTTCAGATCCTGTTCTTTCTTCTTATCCTCCTGTGCGTTGGCAAAGAGGGAAACCCCCACTGCCGCCAACAGGCATACGATTCTCACACTATATCTTGTCTTCTTCATCGTCTTACTACTTTAATTTTCCCAATCTATCCTCAATCATTGCGTCAATCTCCGCATTGCCCTTGTAGTTGTTCTGCAAGCTGTTCAGGTAAACACGTGCCTGCACCTCATCCCCTTGACGAATGTAAATATCTGCCCAAAGGATGAAGCCACGAGCCAACCAATATTGATGCGGCGTGCCATTCTTGGCGAAGTCCTCCAACACCTTTGTGGCCTCGCTGTCCTTCTGCTGATCGTAGTAAAGCTGTGCCAACCGATATTTCGCCTCCGCGCCTTGTGCTGTTCGGGTATCTTTGCTCAACTCCTTCCAATCAGCCAACGCTTTCGCCTCTTGGTTCAATCCCATGTAGGCCTTTGCGCGTACATAGTGAGCTTCTGACATCACCTCCGGAGAGAGCTTCGCCTCTTTCAGCAGAGCGGTAGCAGCCTCCACGGCTTCGGCAAACTGGCCTGTCTGTTCTGCGCAACGCATCGCACCTAACTTGGCGGCCTCCTTGTTCTCCGGTGTCTCTGCCACCTGCAACAACTGATCAAAGCGCTTCATCGCTGCCTCATACTCCTTTTGCAGATAAAGAATCTCAGCCGCACGTGCTACCGACTCCTCCAAGAATTTCGGGTCGCCAGCTGCGATAGCGGTCTCATAATGGGGCAAGGCCGTCTTATATTGCTTCTCTGCGAAGGCAATCGCACCTAAATAATAATGTGCGTTCGTGTGGAAAGCACCCATTGGGTATTGTTGCAAATAGCTCTCCAAACTGCGTTGAGCCCCGGCATTGTCGCCTCTCATGAAGAGCTTCTCGGCGGCAATATAGGTCAAGGAATCCTGTTCGCTCACCTCCAAGTGGATGTTGCCACCCAAGGAGTTCACATAGTCGGCGTATGCGTTCACGTTGTTCTGCTCCACATAGACCGATTTCAGGTCTTGCAAAGCCACCTTCGCCTCATCGCTTCCCGGATAGCTGCGGATCACGGCCTTGTAAGCCTCAGCGGCCCGATCCATCTCACCCTCGTTGAAATAGATCAAGCCTAACTGAATACCGGCTTTTGACGAAAGCGAACTTTGCGGATATTGCTTCACTAGCTGCTCGAACGTGCGGGCTGCGGAGCTGTTATTGTCTAACAAGACGTACGCACGCCCCTTCTCAAACAGGGCATCATCCGCATAAGAAGAGTTGGGGAACTCGCTGATCAGCTGATCCATCAGGTTGATCTTCCCCTTGTAATCCTTTTGCAGACCCATTACGAAGCCCTTCTGGTAGAGCGCATAGTCGCCTGCGGAAGGCTGCAACTGCGCAGCTCGACTGTATTGCTCCTCGGCCAACGCGAACTGCCGATTGTGGAAGAGGCAGTCACCAATACGATTGTAGGCATCGGCATAAGCCGTGGCTTGTTGGTTGCTCTCCAAGTTGATGTATTGACGGAAGCGGTTCAAAGCCTCGTCATAATCTTTCTCCTTGAAGTAGCTATAACCCAAGTTATAATGAGCTAAGGCATACATGTCTGTATTGCGTTGGCGGGTATTGTTCAGATAGATTCGATAGTCGGAAATGGCTTGTCGGTAATCGCCCAATCGGTAGTAGGACTCGCCTCGCCAGAAGTAGGCCTCGTTGCGGGATTCCTCCTTGTAAGCACCCAACTCAATCGCCTGGTTGAAGCGGTTGATCGCCTCCTCCATCTGTTGGTTGGCAAAGGCTTGCGTACCCAGCTGGAAGAGAATGTCCTGCTTCGCCTCCAAGATCTTTCGGCTCGGTTGCTTGATCTTCTCGATCGAGTTGAGGGCGGCTTGATAGTTCTTGGTGGTCATGTAGGTCTCCACCAAGTAATCGTTCACCTTGTCCGCATAGGTGGAGTTCGGGAAGTCGTTCAAGAAGTCCTCGAAAATCGTGACCGACTCACCAAAGCCCGTGAAGTTGGTCTCATGGATCAGCAGGGCATAATTGTACATCGCTGCCTCCTTCACCTGCTTATCAAAAGCGGCCGTAGCGGCAGATTCAAACGCCATGCGGGCATTGTTCTTATCCTTCAGTTTCAGATAGCTTTGACCCAGATACATGTAAGCGTTTTGTGTCAAGGCATCGTCCGTGCTGACTGTCTTGCCCAGTTGATTGACCGCTTTGGCATACTCGCCCTTGTTGAAGTAGCAAACACCCAACAGGTAGAGGTCGCCACGTAACGGACTGTCCGTAGTGGCCATATACTGGCTTAACCATTCAATCGCTTGCGCCTCGTTGCCTACATGATAGGCTGAGTTACCCATCATGCGATAGACCTCGCTGTTGTTCGAGCTGTTCGGATAGGCCGCCAAAAGCTGCTTACCCTCGCTGATCACCTTGCTGTATTTGTGCTGGATAAAATAGATCTGCGTGATGTAGTAGAGCGATTGCTCCTTGAACTCCGGATGCTCTTTCAAACGGCTGAAGGCTGTCAACGCCTCTGGATAGCGTCCCTTCGCATAGTCGATGTAAGCCATATAGTAGGTCGATGCCTCCTTGTAGCGCTTGCCAATCTGGGCGATGCGTGCGAAATAGCCTCTCGCTTTCTCTAAGTCTTCCTGTTGAAGCAATGCGTAGGCCAAGCGGAAACTATAAGCCTCCTGCTGCTCGGCGCTAAGCACGTCTATATTTGACCGGTTAAACCACTGGATCGCCTCCTCATACCAGCCTTCGCCAAAGTAGGTTGAACCAATCAGGAAAGCCACCTCGTCCGCATGGCGTGAAGCCGGATAGACCGCCAAGTAGTTCTCCAGCAGTTCTGCCGCATTGGGTCGTCCTTGCTCATAGGCAGCGGCTACCAACATATAATCCGCCTCCTGAATCAGGTCTGCGTCAGTGGCTTGCTGCTTATAAGCCGACAGCTTATCGATACAACCTGAGTAATTCTTCAGGTTAAACAGTTCCTTTCCCTCCACGAACAAGCGGTTAGGCCCCTCCGTTTGATAAGCCCGCTGTCCGCTTGCCACATGGCTACCTATCAGTAGGCACAATGGAATCAATACTCTTCTCATCACTCCTTTTTCTTTAAATAGGACATCTAAATCCATGCCCTACAGTTTGAATCGCAAATATAGCTATTAATCCGTTATTCACCAAGTACAGCCCTTTTTTGAGGCCAATGAATCGGGAATCCCAGTGGGTAGGGGAGGCTTATTTCGGGTGAAGAGAGCATAATAAAGGCCTGCCGCGTTACCCAACGAGACAGGCCTAATTCATTTACATGGCTTATCAATAATCAAGTACTTATTGCGCCTAATTGCGTTCTTTCATGGAGAAAATCTATACTTAATCTTAAAAACAAAATCCATTAGAATGCCGGATAACCCGGGTTTTGCGTGTACTTACCCAACGAGAAGTTGTATTGGGCCACCGGAATGGGGAAATACTCCTCACCGCTGTCGAACTTCGCGTCTTGGTAGTAGATGCGTTGATCCTTCTCCGCTTGGAAATAGGCCGTCATGACCTCATCGGCGATACCCCAGCGAACGAGGTCGAAGTAACGCTCACCCTCCAAGGCCTTCTCCAAACGCATCTCCGTGCGCAGGGCTTTGCGGGCATAGTCCTGTGTCCATCCCGTAGCCGGATAGAGACCGATCTTGTAGTTAGCCGCGTCTTTCGTCGGATCGTTGAAGTCCTTCACGTAGGGGCTGTTCTTCGCACGCTCACGCACCTGGTTGATCAACTGACGGGCCTCCTCTAAGCCGTTTCCGCCCAACTCGATGAGCGCCTCTGCTTTGTAGAGCAACAGGTCGGCGTAGCGAATGACGTTCCAGTTCAACTCTGAGGCACCCCAAGGCCATCCTTGGAACATGTCAGGCGATTCGGGGGACACCCAGAAACGCTTTGCACAGTTGTGACCATAGACACCACGGTCACGCACCCATGACTGGCAAGGAGTTGCCTTGTAGGTCTTATAGGTGATGGTCGGACGACCTACCACGAAATCGAGGCGCGGGTCAACCGTCGGCTCCGTGTTGCTCAACGTCTGATTGGCATCGTCGATGAACGTCACGGTTGCATAGTCCGGGCGAGACTGATAGTCAAACACCGGCAGACCGTTCTCATCCGTTTGGTAAGCGTTGATCAAGTCTTGGGAAGGGAGGAAGAAGCCATCGCCGTGATAGGGGCTGTTGCCACCCGGCGAGTTCAGCAGGTTGCTCCAGTTGATACGTCCAGCGTCGCCAGAGCCGTCACCCATGGAGTATTGCACGGAGAAGACAGCCTCTGAGCCATTCTCATAGGCGATCATATCCAACTGTTGGAAATCGGGCAGCAACGCATAACCCTTCACCTCGTTGATCAGATTGACCACCTCTTGCAACCGCTCCTTGTTGATGTTCGTCACCCGGTTGGTGTTGGGATCCTGCTCATAGGCTTGATAGAGTCTCACCTTAGCGGCGTAAGCCAAGGCGATGTTGCGGTTGATGCGACCAACCTCTGCCTGCTTCTCCGGCAGTACTGCTGCGGCATCGAGCAGATCCTGGGCGATGCGAGACAGGTGTTGATCACGGGTGAACTCATCGTTAGTCACATTGACATATTCTGCCTCAGGCAGGTTCTCGTCCATATAGGGCACTTTGTTGAAGAGGCGAACCAACTCGAAGTAGTGGTGCGCACGCAGCACCTTCACCTCGGCGATACGCAGGTCACGATCTTTGACCTCGTTCGGATCAGCGGCGTTCAAGACACGCAACGCGGAGTTACAACGGGAGATGAGGCTGTAGAGGTTGAACCATTTACCATCGATGTTGCCGTTGTTGGTTTGCAACTGGAAGGTCTCCATGGCGTGTACATCCCAGACGTCACCTTCTCCACCGCCACCTTTGTAGGCATTGTCGGCACGCACCTCACCGTAGCTCCAGTTCGTGGTGGGGCGCATACAGGGATCACCCTGTTCGTTGGTCATACCATAGAGGGAGGCGTAAGCCGCGTTGACCAAGAGGTCGATCGACTCGGATGAGTTCATGATACCATCCGAAAGACTGCCCTGCGGCTTGTTCTCCAAGAAATCCTCGCCGCAGCTTGCTAACATCGCGGCACATCCTATCGTGAAAAATATATTTTTAGCTTTCATTGTTTGATTGATTTTTTCGGTGAACGATTGTTTACTGCATTAAAAACCGAGCTGGAATCCCATGGTGAACTGACGCGGCAATGCGTAAGGATAGCCTAAGCCCTCCGGATCAGCACCGCTATAGCCCGTGATGGTGAACAAGTTCTGAGCCTGCAAATAGATGCGGGCATTCTGGATCTTAGCCTTCTCTTGCAACGCCTTGGGGATGGTGTAACCTAACGTAAGGGTCTTCAGACGGAGGAAAGAACCATTCTCGATGTGGAACTCCGATACCTCATGCTCGTTGTTGGAGTTGTCGGTGGTCGGTGCCGGTGTCTCTGAGTCATACACGCCGGTCTGCAAGAAACGGTCGTAAGCCTGGGCTGCCTCAAGCAGGCGAGTGCCGTGGTTACCGTTCCAGCACTGGAAGAGGTCTGTGTAGTACTTCGAGTTGTTGAAAGCGTCGCGGATAATGGCTGAGAAGAACATGTTCAAGTCGAAGCCTTTCCACTGAGCGCCTACTGTGAAACCGAACTGTGCCTTCGGCAGGTCGCAACCCAACCAAGTACGGTCGTTGTAGTTGATCTTGCCGTCGCCGTCCACATCTACGTAGCGAATACGACCTACGGCCGGGCTACCAAACTCTACCTGATACTTCTGGCGATACTCATCTACCTCAGCCTGTGTCTTGAAGACACCATCTGTCTTGAAGCCCATCCAAGAACCTAAGGACTGACCTACCAATGTATGACCGGTGTAACCACCGCCGTACGTGTAGTAGATATCCTCCAACAAGTCAGTTACCTTGTTTTTAGAGTAGGTGAAGTTGAAGCCTAAATCATAGCTGAAATCGCTTGTGATATTTCCACGCCAGTTGATCTGGCCCTCGAAACCTTGGTTGGTCATCTCACCACCATTGTACCAGCAGTAACCACCCTCACCGATCGTGGCGATATAGGGCTTCTCTACCAACATGTCTTTCGTCTCTTTGTAGAAATAGTCGAGAGAGACAGAGAGTGCATTGTTCAAGAATCCGGCATCCACACCGACGTTAGTCTGGTAGGTCTTCTCCCATTTCAAATCCGGATTGGTGGTACGAATACGGTACGCACCCGGAGACAGTGTCGTGCCATCGCCCGACATATTGTAAGAACCACGGTCAAGGCTCATCAAATACTTTGCGTAGAAGGCCTCGTTGTCGATCAAGTCGTTACCGTTGATACCCCATGAACCACGGAGCTTCAGGTTGGAGAGCCAGCTTTGTGTCGGCTCCATGAATGACTCTTGAGAGAGACGCCATCCTGCGGATACAGAGGGGAACCAATCGTAGTTGTGGTCCTTGGAAAGGCGAGAAGAGGCATCCCGACGGAGCGTGAATGAAACGAGATACTTGTTGTCATACGTATAGTTCAACTTACCGAAGCCAGAGACCATGGAGTAGTTGGAGGCACCTGCGCCTACGTTCTTATTGGCGGTCACGTTGCTTAAGTAGAGGTAGTTGGGATCCTCGATCTGCAGACCTGTACCGTAGCCAAAGAAGTTTTCGTTGTGATACTTCTTGCTCTCGAAACCGGCCAATGCCATGAAGCTGTGCTTGTCGAGGTCGAAGTTATACTGTGCGGTGTTGGTCCATACCCAATCTTGGTTCTTAGAAGTGGATTGCGTCAGCTTGTTGACGGTGTCGCGCAACCAAGCCGGCTCAAAGGTCTTGTGTGTCTCGTTGTAGTAGTTGACACCAAAGTTAGTCTTTACGATAAGGTTCTTGATCGGCTCAACCTGCAAGTAGGCGTTACCGAACACACGCCAATACTCATTCTTGTTGGCCGCTGCGTTCTCGATCAGACGCATAGCGTTCGGGGTATCGCCCAAGATGTCGTAGATCTGATCCACATAGACACCCTCTACGTCATACACGGCCTTGGCCGGATGCTGCTTCACGGCGTTCTCCTCGATGCCACCCGGCATGTCGTGTGAGGTCCACCAGTTCACGGCTACGTTACCACCCGCCTTCAAGCGATTGTCGAGGAAGCCATAGTCGGAGCTGAAACGAGAGTTGAGACGTTTGAAGTCTGTGCCTTTCACGATACCATCGTGATCCAGCCAGCTCAATGAGAGGGAGGAGGAACCATTCTCGGCACCCTTCTGCAAACCGATGCTATAAGTCTGCATCAAGGCTGTGCGGTGGATCTGGTCTTCCCAGTCCGTAGTCTGCGGCAGTACGTCCGCACCGTTCAAGTTCTGATAGGTCTGCAACTTTGCGGTTGCGCCGTTGCCATAGACAGAGGAGGCGGGAGTTGCCCCGTTGTGTGCGTATTTATAAGCGGACCAATAGACATCGCCCCACTGGTTGGCATCCAACAGATCCAAACCACTGGTGTAGGTCTGCATCGTCAGTGAAGCATCGAAAGTGACAGATGCCTCGCCCTTCTTCGCGCGCTTGGTCGTGATGATGATGACACCATTGGCAGCCTGCGCACCATAGATGGAGGCAGAGGCGGCATCTTTCAACACCTGGATAGACTCTACATCGTTACTATTGATAATGGTACCGGGGTTCTCACGGGTCATCACACCGTCGATCACGTAAAGCGGGCCATTGGCATCGCTACGGAAAGAGGAGGCACCACGGATAGAGGTAGCGGTGCTAAGACCACCCGGCGTACCATCGGTCGTCACGGTCATACCGGCTACACGACCTTGCAGCGACTGCATGACGTTACCCGTCGGCATGTCGGCCACATCTTTCATTTTAATGACTGACACGGAACCGGTCAAATCGGATTTCTTTTCGGTAGAGTAACCTACTACCACCACTTCACTCAAAGTCTCCGCATCCTCTTTCAATTCGATGTTGAGCTGAGGAGCAGCCTTGACGGTTACAGAGACGAAACCTATATAAGAGATCGTCAAACTCGAACCTTCGGGTACGTCGATCGTGAAATTACCATCGAAATCGGTAATTGTTCCCAAAGATTCTTGAACACTGGATACGACACTGGCACCGATAAGCGGCTCCGCGTCGGTGGCCGAAACCACATTACCCTTCACGGTAATGTTTTGCGCATGCGCTGCGAATGCTACAATCCATAGCATAAGCAAACTGAGAAATTCCTTTTTCATACAACGTTTTTAGCTTTAGGATTTTATTTCGACGCAAAGATAGAACCCTAAAGAAGCGTCTCCGTAGAACGACTGTTGCTTAGGCTATTAAAAAAAGGTCAATGCACCATTCGTGCTATATTTTGCATGATTCCTCCTATCCGTTGCCTGTTTTCTCGCGCAAATCGGTCGGTGTCTCGTTGTAGGTCTCCCGGTAGCAACGGGTGAAATAGGCCGGTGCGGAGAAGCCCACCTCGTAGGCAATCTCGCTGACGCTCTTGTCTGTGGTCAGGAGGAGGTCGCGTGCGCGTTTCAAGCGCAGGCTACGCAGCAGCTCCACTGGCGAGCAGTTGGTCAGTGCCTTGATCTTGCGGTAGAACTGCGAGCGTCCCAATCCCATCGTAGCGGCTAACTGATCTACACTCAGCTCGGGGTTACCCATCTCCGCTTGGACAATCTCCAAGAAGCGGGCATAGAAAGCGTTCTCCACATCTCCCGTGGTGGCGGGTTTCGGAGCGGTAGTCTCCATATTGGGTAAGCCTGTTGGCGTATGCTGTGTCCAAAGCTGCTTGATGCGTTTTCGGTTCTCGATCAGGTTATGACAACGGGCTTTCAGCACGGCGTGATTGAACGGCTTGGGCAGGTAGCCATCGGCACCACTCTCATAGCCCTGTGCCCGCTGCTCATCCAACGAGCAGGCGGTCAGCATCAGGATAGGGATATGCGAGGTCGATACCTCCTGTTTGATACGGCGGCAACATTCCAATCCATCCATCACCGGCATCATCATGTCGCAAATAATCAGGTCAGGCACATACTTGGCTGCTAAGCGCACACCCTCCTTCCCGTCGGCGGCACCGATCACATTGTATTCCTCCTGCATCAACAGGGAGACCAGCGCTCGAATATCCTCATTATCATCGATCACCAAGAGCAGCGGATCATCCGGCCGCAAAGCACTGGACTCCTTTCTGATCAGACTCAACTCTTGCTCTACCTCGGTGGCCGTCAGTGGCTGTTGCTCCTCTGGCTGCGTAACCTTCTCTTCCACATGTTGTACAGGCAGATTGACAATGAAGCGGGCGTAGGCGCCCTCTTCGCTCTCCGCTTGGATCGTTCCGCCATGCAGCTCCACGAAGGCTTTCACCAAGGAGAGACCGATGCCGGATCCTTGCGGATGTATCCTATCTACTTGATAGAAACGGTCGAAGATATGCGTGAGATCCGCCTTGGAGATGCCTTGTCCTGTATTTTCCACCGTGAGGGTCAACGTCTGCGTGTCACTGGCACAGCGCAAGAGTATCTTCCCGTTTTGTGGTGAATATTTGAAGGCGTTAGACATCAGATTGAAGAAGATACGCTCCATCTTCTCTGGGTCTAAGGCAATGGAGTAGGTATCGTCAATCTGCAGATCTACCGTCAGCCTGATGCTGCGTTGGCGGGCGAGGGATTGGAACGCCTCTGCCCACTCCTTAATCAATGGAGCCAAGGCGAGCTCTCGCCGATGCAGATTCAGTTTGCCATGCTCATATTTCTGGAAATCAAGAATCTGATTGATCAGTCTCTTCAGGATGAGGATATTTTTCGTGGCAATGCTCAGCAGGGTTTTCTGCTTGCCTGTGAGGTTATGGGCCTCCGCCAACTGCTCTACCGGCTCGGCGATCAAGGTGAGCGGTGTGCGCAGGTCGTGAGAGACGTTGGTGAAGAAGTTCAGTTTGGACTGGGTAGCCCGGTTCAACTGCTCATTCAACGCTTTCTGCTTGTCTCGCTGTTGTTCCAACAATTCGTTCTGCGCCAATAGCTCATTTTGGTATCTCTTGCGTTGCCAGTAGGCATGTAGCAAGAGGAAGAAGACACCCGACAATAGCAGAAGGATCACGACGACTAAATAAAATAGGTAGGTCTGTGCCGCATGTCGGGTCAAGAAATCATCCACCTGCGATTTCAACAGCTGCACCTTGCGGGTCTCCTCTTTCAAGAACTCGTTTTGCAGCAACAGGATGTCTGCGTTGGAGAGATTCACCACCGAAGTGTTGGGCAAGATGACCTCACGCTGGTAGGGCTCATGCTTCAAGATGGCCAATGCTGTCCGAATCAGCCGATAACCCTCTGTGGGGTAGAGAAAGGTCGCCTCTATCTTCCCTTCCGCCACGGCCTTCAGACCGATCTCGGGGGCTGCGTCGATGCCAATCACCTGCACGTCTATGCCAAACCGTTTGGCCATATCCGCCGCTGCGATCGCCATGCGGTCGTTGTGGGCATAAATCAAATCCACCTCTTTATGTACACGGAAAATCGAGTCGCAAACCACAGCCGCATCCTCGTAGTTCCAGTCGCCATACACCGTGGCGATCAGCTCCAATCCGTTGCGGGCAGCCTCTTCCACGAAGCCCTCGTGCCTCTCGATGGCTGGTGTGGAACCGGCCAAACCGTGAATCTCAATGACTTGTCCCTCCCCGCCAATCAGGTGACGGGCATAATGTGCGGCGGAGCGGCCAAGCTCCACATTGTCCACGCCTTGATAGGCCGTGTAGGTGTCTCCGTGGATGTTTCGGTCGAACACCACGACAGGAATCCCCTGATCGTGGATTTTTTGCACGATGGGTGTGATGGCATCCGCCTCATTAGGAGCCACAATGATGGCGTCGAAATGCTGATCCACAAAATACTGCAAATCGGCAATCTGCTTCTCGCTGCTGTCATCTGCCGAGCGGATCTCCACGGTGGCATCCCGATGAAGCATGATCTCACGCAGGATCTCGTCGTTGCATTTGTTGCGCCAGTCATCGGAACTGCACTGCGATACGCCAATGCGGTACGTTCTTGCCTCCTGGCAGCCAAACAACAGGGCCAGTAGCGGGAAGAGTATGGAAAAGAGTAATTTATATGCCCTCATAGTATCCAGAT
Source organism: uncultured Parabacteroides sp. (assembly GCA_946055095.1). Taxonomy (GTDB): domain Bacteria; phylum Bacteroidota; class Bacteroidia; order Bacteroidales; family Tannerellaceae; genus Parabacteroides. The sequence continues at coordinate 12,393 of CAMGEM010000039.1, forward strand.
TTACACATAAAACCTCATTCTTCAATGAATGACTGAACTACTTACTTTGCAAATGTACGATTTTGTCATGAAAAACCGTGTTTTTGCAGATAAAAATTGGCCTTCGCGACAAATTCAATGCCTTTTGCACCATTCTTCATAGTGATTCTTCGCACGATTTGCATAGCTTTGCAACATCAATCGAAATCATAATCAATAAATCATTACTCGTATGAATTGTATCACAAAACAAATTGGTTGGCTGACCGCTTGTCTCTGTCTTGGGGCCGCCACCTTGACCGCTCAGGAAAACAAAGGGGTCCGTGTTGAGCATCTGGGTACCAATAATACACTTGTCAGAGTGACTGAACAGGGCAAATATTTGCTCCTTCCCGTGCAAGACGCAGGCGAGGAGGCCACTATCCATGTGTTGGCCAATGGCAAGGAGGAACGCAGCATCGTCGTGCGCCTCGCTACACAGAAGGTAGATTATTATGTACCGCTCGATCTCACTCCCTATCAAGGTAAGCATGTCGTGTTGAACGTGGTCACTCCGCAGGGACGTTCCACCGTGCGTGAGGCGCAGCAGGATGCCTGCTGGAAACACATAACCATCAGCAATACATTTGATACAGCCAATCGGGAGAAGTATCGTCCCGCTTATCACCACACACCGCTCTATGGTTGGATGAACGACCCCAACGGTATGGTCTATAAAGATGGCGTCTGGCACCTTTGCTACCAGTGGAACCCCTTTGGCTCCAAATGGCAGAACATGACGTGGGGACACTCCTCCAGCCGCGACCTGATCCACTGGGAGCATCACGAGCCGACCCTGTTGCCCGACGGATTGGGCACGATCTTCAGTGGTAGCTCGGCGGTGGATGTGGCCAATAGCGCGGGCTTCGGCAAGGATGCGGTCGTGACACTTTATACCTCCGCGGCGACCAGCCAGATCCAGAGCCTCGCTTACAGCACCGACGGCGGATACAAATTCAGCACGTACGAGGGTAACCCGGTGTTGCCTTTCGAGAGTGAGGCGAGAGACCCGAACATGTGGTGGAACAACGAGACCAAGCAGTGGACTTTGGTATTGGCCCATGCCTTGGAGCATGAGATGTTGATCTTCACCTCACCCGATTTGAAGCAGTGGACCTTGCAAAGTTCGTTCGGTAAAGGGTTGGGTGCGCAGGATGGCGTATGGGAATGCCCGGATCTGTTTGAGCTGCCGGTAGCGAACACGAACGTGAAGAAATGGGTGTTGGTCTGCAACATCAACCCCGGTGGACCGTTTGGCGGTAGTGCTACGCAATATTTCGTGGGTGATTTCGACGGCAAGACCTTCAAGGTGGATGTGGATGCCGAAGGCAACGTGCCGACCAAGTGGATGGACTTCGGAAAGGATCATTACGCGACCGTAAGCTGGAGTGACGCTCCCGATGGCCGTCGCACCGTGATCGGTTGGATGAGTAACTGGCAATACGCCACAGAGGTGCCTACCCTGCAATACCGCAGCGCGAATACTTTGCCCCGTGAGATGGGCTTGTTCGAGGAAAAGGGACAATATTATGTATCCTCTACTCCCTCGCCTGAGCTGACTGCCCTCAGAGGCGATTTGACGCATCAAGCGAAACGAGTATCTGTCAGTAACAAACCGCACAACATCACCTTGCCTCGTGAGAACGATGGTATCTGTGAGATCTTGATGGAGGTGGATGCACGTGGTGCGGATAGCTTAGTCATGACCTTCTCCAACAAAGCGAAAGAGGAGGTGAAACTGATCTATCACGTCTATAAATCGGAACTCTCTTTCGATCGTACACGCAGTGGCTTGGTCGATTTCAGCCAGGATTTCCCGGCAGTGACCGTGGCTCCTACCTTCTCATCCAAGGGAAAGGTTAAGCTGCGCCTCTTCATCGACCGCTCCAGCATGGAGTTGTTCGAGCAGGATGGCCGCTTTGCCATGACCAACTTGGTTTTCCCGACCTCTCCCTATACCACACTCTCGCTGGAATCAGCAGGTGGCAAGGCGAAGGTGACCAACTTGCAAGTTTACTCGATTCAACCAACTCAGAAATAAAATAGGAGGAAACGATGAATAACACACAACCATTATCCACCGGGAAGAAGAGCTTCCTGATGATGATCGCACCGGTCATGCTCTGTTTTTTCGCTATGGGCTTTGTTGATCTGGTCGGTACAGCTTCGAATTATGTACAAAAGGACTTAGGCCTCACCGACGCGGAGGCCAACCTTTTCCCCTCGTTGGTTTTCTTCTGGTTCTTGATCTTCTCCGTGCCGACCGGCATGTTGATGAACAAGATCGGACGAAAGAATACGGTATTGGTGAGCCTCGTGGTGACAACGATCTCGCTCCTGTTGCCGCTCATCAATGACAGCTATGGCATGATGTTGGCCTCTTTCTCGTTGTTGGGCATCGGCAACGCCATCATGCAGACCTCGCTCAATCCGTTGGTGACCAACTTGATCAGTGCGGATAAGCTCGCCTCAACGCTCACCTTCGGTCAGTTCGTGAAGGCGATCGCCTCTTTCCTTGCCCCGATCTTGGCGGCTTGGGGTGCGACTTCGGTATTGCCCACCTTCGGACTCGGTTGGCGCGCCTTCTTGGTGCTCTATGCCGTGATCAGCTTCCTCTCTATCTCCATCCTTTCGGCTACACCGATCCAGGAGGAGCAGCCAGACAAAGCATCAGGCGTAGGCGAATGTATCAAGTTGCTGGGCAGCCCCTTCATCCTGCTCTGTTTCTTGGGCATCATGTGCCATGTGGGCATTGATGTCGGCACCAATACGACCGCTCCGAAAATCCTTATGGAACGACTCTCGTTGCCGCTCGAAGAGGCAGGCTTCGCTACGAGCATCTATTTCATCTTCCGTACGCTGGGCTGCTTCTCTGGTGCGTTCATCCTCAACAAGGTGTCCGCTAAGTCCTTCTTTGGCTTCAGCGTGGCGATGATGCTCTTGGCCATGGGTATGCTCTTCGTCTGCGACACCCTCATACCGATCTATGTCGGCATCGGTTTAGTCGGCTTCGGCAACTCCAATGTATTCTCCATCATCTTTGCGCAGGCGTTGCTCTCCTCGCCCAAAGAGAAGAACGAGATCTCCGGACTCATGATCATGGGTCTGTTTGGCGGTACGGTCTTCCCGTTGGCCATGGGCTTCGCAGCCGATGCGCTCGGTCAGGTTGGAGCCATCGCCGTGATGACGGTCGGAGTGGTCTATCTGCTCTATTTCACAACGAGAATCAAACAAATTAAATCACAAAATAAATAACCGATTATATCATGAACGAGAAAATAATTGTCGGAATGGGCGAGGCCTTGTGGGACATCCTTCCCGAAGGCAAGAAGATCGGCGGTGCGCCTGCCAATTTCGCCTACCATGTATCCCAATTTGGCTTGAAGAGCTGTGTGGTCAGTGCCGTAGGCGATGACACATTGGGTGATTTGATCGTAGAGAATTTCAAAGAGAAGGGTTTGCAACATATCATCACCAAAGTGCCTTATCCCACAGGAACCGTTCTGGTGGAAATTGATCAGACGGGTATTCCTCAGTATGAGATCAAAGAGAACGTGGCGTGGGATAATATCCCCTTCACGGATGAATTGGAGGCTTTAGCTAAACAGACCTCAGCTGTTTGTTTCGGCTCGTTGGCTCAGCGTAACGTCGTTTCACGAGAGACGATCAACCGTTTCATCGACGCGATGCCGAAGGAGGAGAATGACTTGATCATCTTCGACGTGAACCTGCGTCAGAGCTTCTACAATAAAGAGATTCTTGATAATTCGATGAAACGTTGCAATGTATTGAAGATCAACGATGAGGAGTTGGTGGTTATCAGCAGGATATTAGGTTATCCCGGCACTGATTTGCAGAGCAAGTGCTGGATCCTGTTGGGTCGCTACAACCTCAAGATGTTGATCCTGACTTGCGGTGTGAACGGCAGCTATGTCTTCACGCCGGACGGCATGTCTTTCTACGCTACACCGAAGGTGAAGGTGGCCGACACCGTAGGTGCGGGCGATTCCTTCACGGCGGCTTTCACCTCATGCATCCTGAAAGGAATGCCCGTGGCGGAGGCGCATCGTAAGGCGGTAGATGTTTCTGCGTTTGTCTGCACGCAGAATGGGGCCATGCCAGTCTTGCCTCAAGAAATAACTGGCTTAAGCCTGACTAAATAATCGTATCAGATGATGCGTTGAAAACACACATTTATCTTTTCAAAACTCAATTCCTAATACGGAGGTGCTGTTGATCAGTGCCTCCGTATTTTATTTGAGGGGGTCTTGCATCCCTTCTCCAGGAAAAACAGAGGTTTGATATTTTGATTCTTCATCCACTTTCCATACATTTGTGCAACTGTGCAACCATTAAAAACAGACAATGCCATGGAGATCAATCACACCTACTTCCAATCACAAGCGTTTG